>JADCRD010000002.1:618313-927470 GCA_014946745.1 Lysobacterales bacterium
GTCGAGTCACCCGTGATGGCTGGCAGTTCCCGCAGGGCGGCATGAACAGTGACGAAACCCCGCTGGAGGCGATGTACCGGGAGTTGGACGAAGAAGTGGGCTTGAAGCCGCATCACGTCGAACTGCTCGGTGCCACGCCCGGCTGGCTGCGCTATCGCCTGCCCAGACGCTGCGTGCGTCCCGGCAAGCGTCCGCTGTGCATCGGTCAGAAGCAGGTGTGGTTTCTGCTGCAGCTGACCGCGCAGGAGAGCGAGGTGCGGCTCGATGCATACGAGACCCCCGAGTTCGACAGCTGGCGCTGGGTCGATTTCTGGTACCCGCTGGAGCACGTCGTCAGTTTCAAGCGTCGCGTCTACGCGCAGGCGCTGAAGCACCTCGCGCCCTACGCAGAGCGTGCCAGTGGAGCCACGCTGATGCCACTGGCGCCTCCGACGCTGGAGGCTGACGTCGCCGTGCCGCGGCGCGAGCGGCGTGCGGCCGCCCGCGAAGCGGCCGGGCTTGGAGGGCGCACACCGGTGGGTGCCGGCAGCTGACAGCGCTCGCGGGGTGTTGGCGAGTTCCAGCTGCCGTCGCGGGAGCGTTTGGGATTCGGAACGGGCTCCAAGATGACACGGAGCGTTGTTGACACTCATTCGTATTTGCGTTGCAATGGCGACCAGATCCCCCAGGGCTCCGCCATGTACGTCTGCCTGTGCCACGGCGTCACCGACAAGGCCATCCGCGAAGCCGCGCAAAGTGGCGTCGAGAGTTTGGATGAACTGAGTGCCACCACCGGCTGCGGCAGCAGCTGCGGCTGCTGCAAGGCGCTGGCGCTGGAGATCCTTGACGCGCACCGTTGTCCCTTCCCCATGGTGGCTTGAGGGCGGCTGACAGCCCGCCGCCTCCCGCGCCAGCGGCGCGCGGACGTGAGGCTCTGCCGCCGCGGGCTCGGTGAGTTCCCCCGATGCGAAACACCGCTCCGAACGCTAGCGTGCGACGGCCGCTCTGCTGCGGTCTCGTGGCGCTGACAGGCGCTGAGAATGCTTCCGATTGGGCTTTCGCCCTCGTTCGAAACGCCTCGCTAGAGTAGTCGCCCACCGCACCTCGGGAGAGACGCCATGAAAGGCGACAGCAAGGTCATCGAACATCTGAACCGCGTGCTCTACAACGAGCTCACAGCGATCAACCAGTATTTCCTGCACGCCCGCATGCTTCACAACTGGGGGCTGAAAGAGCTCGGCGATCACGCCTACCGCGAGTCGATCGATGAGATGAAGCACGCTGACAAGCTCATCGAGCGGATCCTGTTTCTCGAGGGGCTGCCCAATCTGCAGCAGCTCGGCAAGCTGTTGATTGGCGAGAATCCCAAGGAAGCTCTCGAGTGCGATCTCAAGCTCGAGCACGCGGCCGTGCCGGATCTCAAGGCCGGCATCGCCCACTGCGAACAGGCGGGCGACTATGTCTCGCGCGATCTGCTGACCGACATCCTGGAGTCCGAGGAAGAGCACATCGACTGGATCGAGACCCAGCTCGACCTGATTCATCAGCTGGGCGAGCAGAACTACCTGCAGACCAAGCTCGGCGCCTGAGGCGCTGCCAGCGCGGAACACAGCCTGGGCCCGCTCTACGCGGGCCCTCTGTTTTGCGGGGCGCTCCAGGCCGAGACTGGGTTGAGAGGTATCGCCACTGCGCTCGCCCGGCGGGCAAGCCCGCGCTCGGACGTCGCGAGTCCGGCGCGGGTCTGGACTCACTCTCGCTGCATCAAGCACGTTCCTGCTCGATCCTTGGGCGCGCCCCGGTCGGCGCGCGGAAGGCTTCGATGGATCAGCGCGTTCTCAGGACAGCAGCGCGCGCAGCGCGCTCTCCACGCGCAGGAACTCTGCGACCAGACGCGCCACCAGCAACTGCGGCTGCGCCAAAGTCGCGGCGCGACCGCCGTGCTCGATCTGACGCGCCAGCTCGGACATGTCTAGCGCACCGAGATTGGCGCTGGTCGACTTCAGCGAGTGCGCGGCGGCGACGAGGCTTGCCGTGTCGCCGCTGTCGGCGGCGGCCTGCAGGCGCTCCAGGGTGCGCGGCGTGTCCTCCAGAAACACCCGGATCAGGGACAGGAACTCAACGCCCATGACCTCGCGAAGATCCTCCACCACCTCGGTGTTCAAGGCGGGGCCGCTGGCGGTGGCGAAGCTCGGCGCGATCGCTGCGGCGGCTGGCCCCGGGCGCGTGCCGGCGGGCTTCGCTGCCGGCGCGGAAACCGCGAGCTGCGGCGCTGCTTTCGTCGCTGCCGGGGGTTCGGCGGCAGCCTGGGCGGCCGTTTCGCGATACGGCGACCGTGCCAGCCAGGCGGCCAGGGTGGCGTTGAGCTTGGTGCGGTCGAGCGGCTTGGTCAGGTAGTCGTCCATGCCGGCTTCGAGACACTTCTCGCGATCGCCGATCATGGCGTTGGCGGTCATGGCGATGATCGGCAACCTTGGCAGGCCTGCTTCGGCTTCGATCTGCCGACGCCGACGCGCGGCGGTATAGCCGTCCATCACCGGCATCTGGCAGTCCATTAGCACCAGCGCATAGCGGCCCTGCTTGAGGCGATCCAGGGCTTCCTGGCCGTTCTCCGCAGCCTCGACTTGAAGCCCGGCCAGGCTGAGGATGCGCATCGCCACCTGACGGTTGACCGGATTGTCTTCGACCAGAAGCGCGCGGCCGCTCAGGGCACCGTCACCGACGGACGCGGGCGTGGCAGCCACAGGTGCCGGCGCTGTTGACAGCGCGACGGGTGCCGCACGCCGCGACGGCTCTGACGGCGCTGCCGCCGGCGCCATCGCGCTTGCGCGTGGCGCCGTCGCGGTTTCGATGTGGACATCCGCAGCGGTGCTCACCGGCAGGCTGGCGGTGACTTCGCCTTCCATGATCTTGGCCAGCTGCCGACGCATCTCGGGCTCTGGCAAAGCGCGCGCGAGCGGCAGCGAGCGACCGCCTTCCGCAAGGTCCGCCGGCGCCGGCTCGTCGCCCTTCAGGTAGACGATCTGCAGTTTGGCCAGCGCGTCCTCGCGCAGAATGCTTCGATGCAGGCCCACCGCGGTAGTGCGCACGCTGGCCAAGTCGACCAGCAGCAGATGGAACGCCCAGTTGCCGGCGCGCTGGGCGGCGGCACGCAGCTTGAACAGCGCGTCCTGGGCGCCGCTGGCGTGGACCAGGGTCACGCCCCAGTTCGAGGCCGCCAGGGCGAGCTTGCGCTGCAGCGTCGCGTCAGCCGTCACCAGCAGCAGGCGCGAGCCGCCCAGCTCGCGGCGCTCGACCTCCATGTCGCCGACCGCCTTCAGCAGCGGAATCTGGAACCAGAAGGTCGAGCCACGGCCAGGCGCGCTGTCGACGCCGATCTGGCCGCCCATGAGATCAACAATGCGCTTGCAGATGACCAGACCCAGACCGGTGCCGCCAAAGGTGCGTGTGGTGCTGGCATCGGCCTGCGAGAAAGGCTTGAACAGGCGTGCCGCAGCCTCCGGGGCAATGCCGACCCCGGTGTCGGTCACCTCGAAGCGAATCTCATGGTGGGTGCGGGTCTCACCGCGTCGGCTGACCATCAGCGAGACGCTGCCGCGATCGGTGAACTTGATTGCATTGCTGAGCAGATTGGTCAGGATCTGCCGCAGGCGCACAGGGTCGCCGCGCATGGCGAGGCGCACGGCCGGGTCAATCTGCATGGACAGGCGCAGATGCTTGGCATCGGCCGCGGTGTCCATCAGGCGCATGACGCCGTCGAGCACCTCGCGCAGATTGATGCCGACGGACTCAAGTTCGAGCTTGTTCGCCTCGAGCTTCGAGTAGTCGAGGATGTCATCGACGATACGCAACAGCTGCTGCGCCGACTGCAGCGCGGTATTCAGGTAATCGCGCTGATCGTCGCCGAGGCGGGTCGAAAGCAGGATGTCGAGCAGCGGGATGATGCCGTTCAGCGGCGTCCGGATCTCGTGGCTCATGGTGGCGAGAAACTCGCCCTTGGCCATGGTGGCCGCTTCGGCCGCGTGCTTGGCTTCGGACAGCTCGCGTTCGAGCCTGCGCGCCTGCGCCAGTTCCTCTTTGAGCTGAGCGAACTCGGCGGGGTCCGGCTGCAGCGAAGGCTCACGGCGCGGGGCAGCAGCCACCGGGGTCGGGGCGCTGGCGCGGCCGAGAACGCCAGCGGCGGCGGCGACACCACCGCCGATCGCAAGCACCGCTGCCAGCGCAGCGGGCACACCGATCGGCAGCAGCATCAACAGGCCGGCCACGATGGCGGCGACGCCACCGCCAATCACCAAGAGGCGCGCAAGGGTGGGCGACACGTTCAGAGCACCGCCGCTTGAAAGTCGAACTCAAGCTCCCGTGCGGCCTGCTGGACCAGATTGCCCTGGATGTAGTCGATGCCGCTCATCCACAGAGTGGCCGCCGCCTGCGCGTCCTCCACGCGCTGGCCGATGACCTGCAGGCCGTGACGGTGGCCGAGCTCGACCAGGGCGCGAAGCTCATCGCGCAAGGCGGGCGTCTGCGCTGCGGCCAGGTACTTGGGCGCGATCTTGACGAAGGACAAAGGCAGCCGCTTGAGCAGGGTTTCGGCCGAGTGCTCGCCGTCGAAGCGGCTGAGGCAGAACTGCACGCCGAGCGGCATCAAGTCGCGGCAGAAGGCTTCAACCGCATCGGCGCGGGCCTCGACATCTTCCAGCGGCAGTTCAATGACCAGGGCTTCGCCAGGCACCTGGCGGGCCGCCAGCTGGGCGCGGATCCATTCGGACTGCCCCGGCGACAGCAGGCTGCCCGTGGACTGGCTCACGAACAGGCGGACAGGCCGCGCACCGCTGCGCCGCTGATCGATCATGCGCACGGCCTGGGTCAGCACCCAGCGGTCGACTTCGAGAATGAGGTCGGCGCTTTCCGCCAGCGGAACGATGGCAGCGGCGGGATGCAGGCGGCCGTGATCATCGCGCAGGCGCAGCAGCGTCTGGTACTGGGCGTCGTCACCGCCCTGCAGCGCCACAATCGGCTGGTACAGAAGCTCGAAGCCGTCGGTGTCGATGGCGTTGCGGATCAGACTCAGCAGGGCGCTGGTCTGCGCTTCTGCGGGGCGCTGGGGCGGGGCGAAGCAGTGCACGCCGCGATCGCCGCTGCGCGCTTCACGAGCGGCGCGCTCGGCGGCATTGAGCATGGCGCCGGCGTCCGCGAAGTTGTGCTTGAACGAGGCAATGCCAGCCACCGCGCGCAGGCGGATCGGCTTGCCTTCGGCCTTGAACGGATGGGTGATCAGCACGTTGCGAAGATCTTGGGCGAGGCGCTCCAGTCCGGCCTCATCGCGCTCCTGCGAGGACACCACGAAACAGCCGTCGCTGTAGCGGCAGGCAAGTTCGCCTTCGCCGAGACCCTGGGTGATCTGCCCACCGGCTTCCGCGAGCAGCTGCTCCAGGGTGGTCAAGCCATAGCGCTCGCGCAGCTGCGGCGCGCCCTCGATCTCGACGAAGAGCAGGCCGCCCGGCTGGCCACGCACGTTGTCCGAAGCCAGAGTTTCGGCGAGCCGGTCGAGCACATAGCTGCGCCGGTGCAGGCCGGTGACCGGGTCGCGCGGATCACGCAGCTGCGCGCGCTCCTGCACGGCGCGGGCGCGGCGCACCCGGTTGTTCACCGCCGCGATCAGATGCTTGGGCCGGATCGGCTTCGAGAGGAAGTCGTCGCCACCAGCCGACAGCGCCTCGAAGTGCTTGTCCTGATCGCTTTCGCCCGACAGAAAGACGATCGGCGTGTGCAGGAACTCTTCGCGCTCGCGGATCAGTGCGGTCAACTCGGTGCCGTCGCAGTGCGGCATGTACAGATCCATCAGCACGAGGTCGGGACGGAACTCCTCCATCGCCTGCAGCACGTCGAAAGCCTCGTGCACCGAGCGCACCTCCATGCCGGCATTGCGCAGGATCGACTCCGCGAACAGCGCCTGCGAGCGGTCATCTTCGACCACCAGAACCCGATAGGTGGCCTCGCCGGCCGACACCAGCAGCTCGGCCAGCTTGGCCATCACCGCCTCGGCGCCTTCCGGACGCACCAGCAGGGCATCGGCGCCTGCACGACGCGCGACCAGGCGCGCCGGGATACTGTCTTCGTTCGAGATGACCAGCATCGGCAGGCGCGTACCGGTGCGTTCGCGGGTGGCGCGCAGCACCGCGCCCACGCCCTCGATGTCGTTCATGAAGGTGGCGTCGACGATGACCAGGTCGGGCGCCAGCGCGTTGAGGATCTCCTTGAGCTCCGAAGGCGATTCCAGCAGCTCCAGCTCGTAGCCCTGGGCTTCGAGGCGCTGGTCGAGCTCGCAGGCGAGCTCGCCACCGTCGGTGAGGTGATAGATGCGGCGACCGCTGCCGGGGCGTCCCGGTGGCTGCGCGCTGCGCACAGGTCGCACGGTTGGCGCGGCGGGCGTCGCAGCGCGTCCCGCCGTCCCGCGCTGCGGCGAAGCGGCCGGGGGCTCGGCGTCAGCGGTCTTGGGCGAGACGCTGGTCGCGGCAAGCACCAGGGCTTCCGCCGCCGGCGGCGCATCGCCCGCCCAGCGCCGCCAATAGCTTGGCGGAGGCGTTTCGGCGTGGAGCGGAGTCAGCGCCCCGCCTGAGGCGAGCGGCGCGGACGCTTCGACGTGGGCGTTGCTGGTCGGCAACTCCTCGGCCACCGCGGCGCCGGCGTGCGCCGCCAGCGAATCCAGCAGGGTCAGCAGATGACCGCTTCCGGTCTGGTCCGGCAGCCCGCCGGTGGCGGCCAACTCGTCCAGCAAGGTTTCCAGCATCAGCAGCTGTTCACTGGCTTCAAGCGCGCCGTAGCGGCCACTGGCGCCGGCCAAACGCTGCACATCCTCATGCAGCAGGCTCAGCCCATTGATGTCCCAGCCGGTTTCGCAGAAGCGCCGCGCACGGCGGCACACGGCCTCGATCCGCTTTGGCAGATGGCGCAGGAAGGCAAGTCTGAGTTCGGTGCGCTGCTGGCTTTCGTCCTGCGCGTACATGGCTTTCCAAGGCTGCGTTCACGGTAGACGCCCGCCGGAGACGCCAGATGTCCCGGGATGCGCCCGAACTATACCCATACGCACGGCGCACGGGCAGTTGCGCCGCGATGCAGGTTTCATGCTTGCGTCGCGCGATAGCTCCGGGTCGGCGTGTAATCGGCGGCGTCAGCGTCGATAATCCACGACCCCGCTCCGGCTGCCAAACCCCAATGAGTGCCGACAGTCCTTTTGTGATCGTTCCCCGCGATGCGGCCCGCCCGCGTCGACGCTGGCCGCTGCTGGTCGTGCTGTGGGGGCTGTCCCTGGCCGCCGTCGGTTGGGGCGTGCTGCAGTGGCCTTCCGGCGAAGGCGGTCAGGAGGGTGAATCGCCACAGGAGCTGCGCACCATGATCGAAAGCCTGCAGGCGCGGCTGGATGACCTGCGCCAGCGCAATCTGGTCCTGAAGCGCTCCGACGACATCAGCCGCGAGGCGAACCAGCAGCTGCAGCAGGATATTGCCGACCGTGACGAACGGATCGCTTCGCTGGAGGCCGATGTGGCCTTCTACGAGCGTCTGGTTGGCGGCAGCGGGCAGCGCCAGGGCCTGTCGATCCACAGTCTCAGCCTGCAAGCCGAGCCCAGCGGTGCCTGGCGCTTCCGCCTGACCTTGACCCAGAACGTCAAGAAAACCCAGCTTTCTCGCGGCGGCATCGCGCTGAGCATCGAGGGCGTGCAGGGCGGGCAGATGGCCGAGCTGGGCTGGTCGGAGCTGACCGAGCCCGAGACGCCGCGGCCCGAGTTCGCCTTCAAGTACTTCCAGCAGATCGAGGGCAACGTTCTTTTGCCAACGGGATTCACTCCGCATCGGGTGCGCGTGAGCGTCGACGGCGATGCCGGCAGCGCCGAGCGCAGCTTCGCTTGGGCCGAGGTCATCGCCGGAACCGCCATGCCCGAGGCAGAACCGACCCCTTGAGGAAAGTCCGAACAACTGCGTCCGGCAGTTGTTCAGACGGCGCGAGTCCGGCGCATGTCCGGACTCGCGCCCGCGGATCAAGCACTTGCGCGCCTGGTCTGCAGGCGCGACATCCTTGGCGCGCGGCGTCGCTGAAGACTTCCGCCTTGCCTTGAACGCGAGGTCGCACCCCAGTTCGCGGAACACCTACCCAGGAGAGCCATCACCATGTTCGGAAGCGACAAGAGCAAACAGGGACGCCCGAGCGGCGCGGGGGTGGAAACCCTGATCGGCCCGCGCGTGACGATTCGCGGCGACGTGCATTTCAGCGGCGGCCTGTACATCGAGGGCCGGATCGAGGGCGCGGTGCTTGCCGACGAAGCCGATGCGAACGCGCTGGTGACCCTGTCCGAACGCGGCAGCATCGAGGGCGAGGTGCGCGCGCCGCACGTGGTCGTGAACGGCCAGCTGCACGGCGACATCCACTCCAGTCAGCGCATTGAGCTGGCGGCCGCTGCGCGGGTCGAGGGCAATGTCCATTACCACACGGTCGAGATGCAGGCCGGCTCGATGTTGACCGGCCGCTTGATTCACATTGGCGGCGAGCCCAAGCGCCTCAGCGGCCCCGAAACCAGCGACTGAGCCCGCCAGCCGCGCGCGAGCTCTGCGCCCAGCGCGGGGCAGCCTTCGAGCGGAGCCCTGCGTCGCTTCAGCGAGCGGCCGCAGCGTCTTGCTGCGCTGCGGGCCCACGTTCAGCCGGAGACGACATCAGGCGAAGCGCGCTCGCTTAGGCTTGTGCAGGCCGCGCTCCGCCGCCATCTTCCCGCCCACCCCGTCGAATCGCCCCAAGGCCGCCATGTCCAGCGCTCCGAGCTACCAGACCATCGACGCCCCCCTGCTGTTCACCGACTCGGCCGCGGCCAAGGTGCGCAGCCTGATCGACGAGGAGGGCAACCCCGAGCTGAAGCTGCGGGTCTACATCACCGGCGGCGGCTGCTCGGGCTTCCAGTACGGCTTCGAGTTCGACGAGAACCAGGCCGAGGACGATCTGGCCGTCGAGCGCAGCGGCGTCACCCTGCTGGTGGACCCTCTGAGCCTTCAGTACCTCATGGGCGCCGAGGTCGACTACACCGAGAACCTCTCCGGCGCGCAGTTCGTCATCCGCAATCCCAACGCCAAGACCACCTGCGGCTGCGGCTCCTCGTTCTCGGCCTGAAGCCCGCGACCGACAGCCGATGAACCTGCCCCCGGAGCGCAGCCAGCGCAATCTGTTCACCGCTCTGGCGCTGGACCGCGCGGGCGAGCGTCGTGAAGACCCCGGCTGGTTGGCCGCCGCGTGGGCGCGCGGGCGAGTGATATGCGTGGATTTCGACGGCCGGGCCCTGCTTGTGCAGAGCCGTCTGCTGCATTGGCCGAGCACTCGCTTCGGTGAGGTGATGCCTGCGGATGCGAGCTTTCTCGGTCTGGAGAGCGAGACCCCCTGGTTCGCCCTGCCTGCCCAGGTCGGCGCAGACATCGACGTGCCGGATGACAGCCGGTGGCTGGGTTTGCGCGAGGCCGCCGCCGAGCTTTCGGGCTTCGAGAGCGGTCTGTTCGCCTACGCCAAGGCCTTGCTGCTGTGGCAGACACGGGCCCGCTTCTGCGGCGCCTGCGGCCGTCCCACCGTCCTGCGTCGAGCCGGTCACAGCGCACGCTGCACGGGCCCGGACTGTGGCCTGGAGGTGTTTCCACGTCTGGATGCAGCCATCATCGTGCTGGTCGAACACGAGGGCCGCTGCCTGCTCGGTCGCCAGGCCGGCTGGCCGGCCAAGCGCTACTCGACCCTGGCCGGCTTCGTCGAGCCGGGCGAGTCGCTTGAAGACGCCCTGCGCCGCGAAGTCATGGAGGAAGCCGGCGTCGCCGTGGCGCAGTGCCAGTACCACAGCTCCCAGCCCTGGCCGTTCCCGGCCTCGCTGATGCTGGGCTTCATCGCCCAGGCATCGAGCGCGCGCATCGAAATCGGCGAGGAGCTTGAGGATGCGCGCTGGTTCGAGCCGGAGGCGCTGATCGAAGCCATCGAGCAGCGCGAACTGCGCCTGCCGCCGCCGATCTCGGTGTCGCGTCGGCTGATCGAGGACTGGCTGGAAGCGCGCGGCTGGCCGCTGCCCGCGCATCTCGCACTGCGCTGAAGGAAACGCGCAGACGTATCGGTGTCTCGTCGGCAGGAGTCAGCGGCGGATCTTCTCGAGGATGCCTTCCAGCTCGTCGAGGCTGAAGTACTGCACCACCAGCTTGCCGCGGCCGCCGCGACCGTGCTGCACGGCGACCTTGGCCGACAGCAGCTCGCCGAGCTCGCGCTCCAGGTTCTGGATGTCCGGGTCGGGCTTCTTCGGCGCCGGTGCCGGTTGACTGTCGCCGCGCTGGATGGCCTGTACGCGGCGCTCGATCTCACGCACCGACCACTGTTCTTCGGCCGCCTGGCGGGCCAGCGCCTCGGCTTGCGCGGGCGGCAAGGTCAACAGCGCGCGCGCGTGGCCCATCTCGATGCGGCGCGCCTCGACCAACTTGCGGATCGGTTCGGGCAGCTCAAGCAGGCGCAGCAGGTTGCTGACCGCCGCACGCGAGCGGCCGACCGCTTCGGCCGTCTGCTGGTGGGTCAGCTGGAACTCGTCGATCAGGCGCTGCAATGCCAGCGCTTCTTCCAGCGGATTCAGGTCCTCGCGCTGGATGTTCTCGATCAGCGCCATCGCCAGCGCGGCGTGGTCGTCGCTCTCGCGCACCACGCAGGGGACCTCGCGCAGCTCGGCCAGCTGCGCGGCGCGCCAGCGGCGCTCGCCGGCGATGATCTCGTAGCGGTCGCGGGCGACCGGCCGCACGATGATCGGCTGGATCAGGCCCTGCGCGCGGATCGAGTCCGCCAGCTCCTGCAGACGCTCGCGGTCCATGTGGCTGCGCGGCTGGTACTTGCCCGGCTGCAGGGCCTCGATCGGCAGCTCGCGAAGACGCTCCGGCTCGGCCGTCGGACGGTCGTTGCCGCCGCCCAGCAAGGCATCGAGGCCGCGTCCCAGGCCGCGCTTCTTGGCACTCATGTCAGGCCTTGATCAATGGTGTTCGGTGGATGCCGCAGGATGCTTCTCGCGGCGAATCATCTCGCCGGCGAGACCCAGGTAGGCGATGCTGCCGCGCGAGGCCCGGTCGTAGCTGATGATGCTCTGGCCATGGCTGGGCGCCTCGGCCACGCGCACGTTGCGCGGGATCATGGTGCGGAAGACCTTGTCGCCGAAGTGCTGGGTCAACTGGGCGGAGACGTCGTTGGCGAGGTTGTTGCGGACGTCGTACATGGTGCGCAGGATGCCTTCGACCTCCAGCTGCGGATTGAGCCGCGCCTTCACCGCACGGATGGTGTCCATCAGCGCCGACAGGCCTTCCAGCGCGAAGTACTCGCACTGCATCGGCACCAGCACGCCATGGGCGGCGGTGAGCGCGTTCAGCGTCAGCAGGTTCAGCGAAGGCGGACAGTCGATCAGGATGTACTGATAGCGATCGGCCACCTGGGCAAGGCATTCCTTCAGGCGTTGCTCGCGCGCCAGCGCGTCCATCAACTTCACTTCGGCCGCGGTCAGGTCGGTGTTGCCGGGCAGCACGTCGAAGCCGCCCGAAGATCCGACGATAGCCTCGGCGATCGGCACTTCCTCAAGCAGCACGTCGCAGCCGGTGTGGGCGACCTCGTTCTTCTCGACGCCGCTGGCCATGGTCGCGTTGCCCTGCGGGTCCATGTCGACCAGCAGCACGCGCTTGCGCGCCTCGGCCAGCGCCGCGGCAAGGTTGACCGCAGTCGTGGTCTTGCCGACGCCACCCTTCTGGTTGGCGATTGCGATGATTCGGGCCATCTCGACTCCGTGCTGTGCTGCCGTGCCGTCCGCCTGCATCACTGCCGCAGGATGCGCGCCGTCGCCGCTCATGCCGTCTCCCGCTTCAGCACCAGCAGGTGGCGCTCGCCCTCGACTTCGGGCACCTCCAACCGACGCGAGCGCTCCAGCACCCAAGCAGTGGGCACCTCCGCCAGCTCTTCGGCGGGCCACTGGCCCTTCATCGCCAGCAGTCGACCCTCCGGTTTCAGCAGATGCCCACCGAAGGCGATGAGCTGGGCAAGACTACCCAAGGCGCGGGCCGAGAGACAGTCGTAGCTGCCGGCCGCATCGACGTGCTCGGCGCGACAGTCGAACACGCGCACATTGGCAAGCTTCAGCTGGCGAACGACTTCGCGCAGAAAACGGGCCTTCTTGCCGACCGGCTCGACCAGACTGACCTCAAGCTGCGGGCGCACGATGGCCAGCGGAATCCCGGGCAACCCGGCGCCGCTGCCGATATCGATCAGAGCGCCATCGGGCACGTCGCCCAGAATGCTCAGCGAATCCAGCAGGTGCAGGCCCAGCATCTGCTGCGGATCGCGCACGGCGGTGAGGTTGTAGGTGCCGTTCCAGCGCTGCAGCAGGGCCAGGTAGGCCAGCAGGGGCTCGGCCACGCTGGCATCCACGCCCAGCCGCAGCAGGCCCTCGCGCAGACGAGGCGCGAGCGCGGCGATGTCGCCGGGCAGTTCGGGGGAGGTCATCAAGCGGAGGAGGGTGCCTTGCAGGGGGCGCAAGTATCGGCACGCCGCCGGGGTGACGCAAATCGAGGCTGGCCTTGCGAGCTTAGGCGGTCGCGGGCAGAACGCAGCGAACGACCCGCAGCCCGCGGCTTGCCAGCGTTTCGTTGAGCTGCTGGCGCACCTGCTGATCGAGCGCCTGCACGCCAGCGTTTGTCAGGGTCAGTCGACTCAGGGTTTCGCTGGCGGTGCGCTGGACGTACTGATCGATCGCCTCCAGCGCCTCGCCAGTCTGCCGCGGGTCGATGATCTGGTAGTACACCGCGCCGCGAACTGTGGCCTGATTCAGCGGGACGGCGTGGCCAATCAGGTTCACTCGCTGACCCACGCGCTCGATCAGCGGCAGCACGAAGCCCAAGCCCGGCGGCAGCGTGCGGACGTAGCGGCCGAAGCGCCGGACGGTGAACGCGCGACCCTCGGGCACCCAGCGCAGACTGGACACAAGAAGGGCGAGAACGGCCAGCGGCGCGAGCAGAGTGAAGGCTGAAAAGCTCATTGCATCAAACCTTTGCGGGACGATTCGCAGAATCAGGATGAGCTTGCGTCGGCAACAGCCTAGCCTGCCTGCGATTAACGGCAAATTTACCCTCGATGATTGCAACCAACTGTGACACGGCCGGCAGATGCGCGCACTGCCTGACCACCGGTGGCAGCAAAGGCGCACGCAATGGTTCCGAGCGGCGCGCGATCGCGGCCGCTTGCGTGGGTCCGTCGGCTCGGCAGCCTGAGCTTTGCGGCTCAGCCCCGCGGGCTGTAGGCGCGCAGGAACAGCTCCAACACGCTTTCGATGTGTTCGGGGCCTTCGCAATCGCTGCCACACAGCGGACAGCCGATCAGCTGACGCATGTGCGCTTCGCCCTTGATGAGGCAGAAGAAGTGGCCGGCCGCGCGGCGCGGGTCAGGGACATCGAGACTGCCGGCGCGGTTGGCGGCTGTCAGAAAGGCCTCGAAAGCTTCCAGAATCCGCTTCGGGCCCGCGGCGTAGAACAGCTCGGCCAGCTTGCCGTTGGAGTCTCCCTGCGCCGCCATCATCCGATAGAAGCTCACCGACTCGGGCGAGAGGATGAGGCTGTGAAAGCCGGTCGCGATCGCACGCAGCTGCTCACGCATCGGACCGCGGCCAGGCTCGGGGCGGAACACCGACTCCGGCAGCTGCTCCTCGCACTTGGCCTTGACCGTCTCGGCGAACAGCGTGTCCTTGTCGCTGAAGTGGCTGTAGACGGTGAGCTTGGACACGCCGGCTTCGGCGGCGATCGCATCCATGCTGACGCCATCGAAACCGCGCAGCGGAAACAGGCGCTTGGCCGCATCCAGGATGGCGGCGCGCTTTTCGGGATCCTTGGGTCGGCCGGGGCCTTTGGGGGAGCGTTGGACTTGCATTGGTCTAGTCTAGCCGCACTGACAAATTAAATACTGGACTGGTCAGTATTTTAATTCTAGGATCTGCCCCACTTCCCCCGCTCTCCGACCGAGTCCTCGCCATGGACACGCCTTCGCGCCCTTTTCGTCTCGCCGCCACCCTGCTGCCAGGCGTGAGCTTGATCAGTCTCTGCCTGCTGCTGGCGGGCTGCGGTTCTGAGCCCGCCCCGCCCGACCCGGTGCGCCCCGCCATCGTGGTGCAGCCGCAGGCGGAGGAAGCGAGCTTCAGCGCCTATGCCGGTGAGGTCCGCGCGCGGCACGAGCCGGCCCTGGCCTTCCGCGTCGGCGGCAAGATCCGTCGGCGTCTGGTCGAAGTCGGCGAACGCGTGATCAACGACCAGCCGCTGGCCGAGCTCGAACCTCAGGATCTCGGCCTGCAGGTCGAGGCCAGCCGCGCCCAGCTCGCCGCCGCCCAGTCCGAGCGTGAGCTCGCGCGCTCCGAATTCACCCGCCAGCAGTCGCTGCGCGAGCGCGGCCTGGCCAGCGCCTCGGCCTTCGACGGCGCGCAGGCGCGGCTGCGAGCGACCGAATCGCAGGTCGAAGCGGCCCAAGCCCAGCTCGAAGTAGCCCGCAATCAGGCCGGCTACGCGGTGCTGCGTGCGCCGGCGGCCGGGGTGATCGCACAGCGACTCGCTGAAGCCGGCCAAGTGGTCGCCGCGGGCCAGCCGGTGTTTGTGCTGGCCGAGGACGGCGAGCGCGAAGTCGCCATCGCCATCCCGGAGCACGCCATTGCCCAAGTGGCCTTGGAGCAGCCCGTGCAGATCCAGCTCTGGTCGCAGCGCGAGCGCGCGCTCAGCGGCCGCATCCGCGAATTGGCCCCGGCGGCCGATCCCGCCTCGCGCACCTATGCTGCGCGCGTCGCCATCGCTGACACCACCGAGGGTGTAGAGCTGGGACAGAGCGCACGGGTGTATCTGAATGGCGCCATCGCCGCCGAACTCAAACTGCCCTTGGCGGCGGTGTCGGCGAGCGAGGGTCAAGCCTACGTGCTGCGCTTCGATCCGGGCACGGGCACGGTGCAGAAGCGCACGGTGCAAGTCGGCGCCTACAGCGAAACCAGCGTGCCGGTGCTCAGTGGAATCAGCGCGCAGGACTGGATCGTCGCTGGCGGCGTGCATCTGCTGCGCGACGGCCAGGCGATCCGTCCGGTCGATCGCGACAACCGTCCGCTCGATCTGGCCCCGGGGCAGTAAGCCGCCATGACCGGCTTCAATCTTTCCGAATGGGCCCTGCGCAACCGCAGCCTGGTGGTCTACGCCATGCTCGGGCTGGCGCTCATGGGCATCGTCTCCTACGGCCGGCTCGGCCAAAGCGAGGATCCGCCCTTCACCTTCAAGGTGATGGTCGTTCGCACCCTGTGGCCGGGTGCCTCGGCTGAAGAAGTGGCGCGCCAGATCACCGACCGGGTCGAGCGCAAGCTCATGGAAACCGGCAACTACGAGTACATCCGCGCCTACTCGCGGCCGGGCGAATCGCTGGTGCAGTTCGTGGCCAAGGATTCGCTGCGCTCCAAGGACCTGCCCGAGCTCTGGTACCAGGTGCGCAAGAAGGTGGGCGACCTGCGGCCGACGCTGCCGGCCGGCATCCAGGGGCCGTTCTTCAACGACGAGTTTGGCGACACCTTCGGCAACATCTACGCGCTCTCGGGCGCCGGCTTCGACTACGCCACGCTCAAGGACTACGCCGAACGGCTCGAGCTTGAGCTGATGCGCGTGCCTGACGTCGGCAAGATCGAGCTGATCGGCCTGCAGCAGGAGCGCATCTGGATCGAGCTCAGCAATACCAAACTGGCCGCGCTCGGCCTGCCACTGGCGGAGGTGCAGCGCGCGCTCGACGAGCAGAACGCGGTGACCGAGGCGAGCTTTTTCGAGACCCCTGGCGAGCGCGTGCGTCTGCGGGTGTCCGGCCGCTTCGATGACGTCGAGGACATCCGCGGCTTCGCCCTTCGCGTGGGCGATCGCGACTTCCGCATCGGCGACGTCGCCGAGGTGTTCCGCGGCTTCTCCGACCCGCCCGAACCGCGCATGCGCTTCATGGGCGAGGACGCCATCGGCATCGCCGTGTCGATGCGCAGGGGTGGCGACATCATCCGCCTCGGCGAACGCCTTGAAGACGAGTTCCAGCGCCTGCAGCAGAACCTGCCGGTCGGCATGAGCCTGCAGAAAGTCTCGGATCAGCCGGCTGCGGTACGCGCTTCGATCCGCGAGTTCGTGCAGGTGCTGGCCGAGGCCGTGATCATCGTGCTGCTGGTGAGCTTCTTCTCGCTTGGCTTCCGCACCGGCCTGGTGGTGGCGCTGTCGATCCCGCTGGTGCTGGCGATGACCTTCGCCGGCATGTACTACTTCGGCATCGGCCTGCACAAGATCTCACTGGGTGCGCTGGTGCTGGCGCTCGGCCTGCTGGTCGACGACGCGATCATCGCGGTCGAAATGATGGCCATCAAGATGGAACAGGGCTTCGATCGCCTGCGCGCTGCGGCCTTCGCCTGGACCTCGACCGCGTTCCCGATGCTGACCGGCACCCTGATCACCGCGGCAGGCTTTCTGCCGATCGCCACCGCGGCCTCCAGCACCGGCGAGTACACGCGCTCCATCTTCGAGGTGGTGACCCTGGCCCTGGTGGTGTCATGGATTGCCGCCGTGGTCTTCGTGCCCTACCTGGGCGACCGCCTGCTGCCGGACTTCAAGAAAGACGGCCATGCGCATGCGCCCGACCCGTACGAGAAGCCCTTCTACCAGCGCTTCCGCGGCGTGGTCGCCTGGTGTGTCGAGCGGCGCTGGACGGTGATCGCGGTGACCGTGCTGGTGTTCGCGGGCTCGCTGGCGCTGTTCCGACTGGTGCCGCAGCAGTTCTTTCCGGCCTCGGCTCGGCTGGAACTGATGGTCGACTTCAAGCTGGCCGAGGGCAGCTCGCTGGCGGCGACCGAAGCGCAGGCTCGGCGCTTCGAGGCGCTGCTGGCCGAGCGCGAGGACATCGAGAACTACGTGGCCTACGTGGGCACCGGCTCGCCGCGCTTCTATCTGCCGCTGGATCAGCAGCTGCCGCAGACCGGGTTCGCCCAGTTCGTGCTGCTGACCCGTTCGATCGAAGAGCGCGAAGCCCTGCGCGGCTGGCTGCTGGAGAACCTGCCGCAGCAGTTCCCGCAGGTGCGGACGCGGGTCTCGCGACTGGAGAACGGGCCGCCAGTGGGCTACCCGGTGCAGTTCCGCGTCTCCGGCGAGCACATCGACGTGGTCCGCAAGCACGCCCACGCCGTGGAGGAGCGGATGCGCGCTCACCCAGGCCTGTTCAACGTGCACCTCGACTGGGAAGAGCCGAGCAAGATCGTGCGGCTGGAGATCGAGCAGGAGCGCGCGCGCGCGCTCGGCGTAAGCTCGACCCAGCTCGCGCTGTTCCTACAGGGCTCGCTGTCGGGCACGCCGGTCAGCACCCTGCGTGAGGACAACGAACAGGTGCAGATCCTGCTGCGCGGCCCGGCCGAAGAGCGCGCCAGTCTGTCGATGCTGGGCAGCCTGGCGGTGCCGACCAGCCGCGGCGGCAGCGTGCCGCTCAGCCAGATCGCGCGGCTGGAATACGGCTTCGAGGAGGGCATCGTCTGGCACCGCAACCGCCTGCCGACGGTGACCGTGCGTGCCGATATCGTCGACGGCGTACAGCCGGCGACGGCCGCAGCCGAGCTTGCGCCGCAGATGGCCGAGCTCCGCGCCGAGCTGCCCTCGGGCTATCTGCTGGAGGTGGGCGGCTCGGTGGAAGACGCCGGCCGCGGCTCGCGCTCGATCGCCGCCGGCATGCCGCTGTTCTTCGGCGTGGTGTTCACCCTGCTAATGCTGCAGCTGCGCAGCTTCGGCAACTCGGTGATCGTGCTGCTGACTGCACCGCTGGGCCTGATCGGCGTCACCGCCTTTCTGCTCCTCTTCGACCGGCCCTTCGGCTTCGTCGCGATGCTTGGCACCATCGCGCTGGCCGGCATGATCATGCGCAACTCGGTGATCCTGGTGGATCAGATCGAACACGACCTCGCCGAAGGCACGCCGCCGGTCGAGGCGATCGTAGAGGCCACTGTGCGCCGCTTCCGGCCCATCGTGCTCACGGCGCTCACCGCGATCCTGGCCATGATCCCGCTGTCGCGCAGCGCCTTCTTCGGCCCGATGGCGGTGGCGATCATGGGCGGACTGCTGGTGGCCACGGCGCTCACGCTGCTGTTCCTGCCGGCCCTGTACGCCGCCTGGCACCGCGTGCGCCCAGCCGACGCTGCCCGCGCATGAGGCGCCCCCTGTCTTCGGTCAGGGTGACTTTCCGCACTGCGGTCGCAGCGACGGATCGGGCACCGTAGATTGTGCATGGAAGCGGGGTTCGGGCCGCCCCGCACCGCCTTCATTTGGCGGGGCACAAGGCCAACGCCTACAATTCGCGGCTACGCGCCCGCGCCACGCGGGGCACCGCAGGCAGGACACGAACATGGCAGTTGATTTCGAGCAGGCCCGTTTTGCGATGGTCGAGCAGCAGGTCCGCCCCTGGGAGGTGCTGGACTTCCGCGTGCTTGACGTCATCGGCTCGGTCAGGCGTGAGGATTTCGCCCCCACCCGCCACCGCAAGTTGGCGTACGCCGATCTGGCCCTGCCGCTGGAGCACGGCGAATTCATGCTCAAGCCGGTGATCGAAGGCCGCCTGCTGCAGGCCTTGGATCTGTCCCCCGAGCACGAGGTGCTGGAGATCGGCACCGGCTCCGGCTACCTCACCGCCTGCCTCGCGCGGCTGGCGCGGGCCGTGCAGAGCATCGACGTGCACGCCGATTTTGTCGATCGCGCCCGCGCCCGCCTGCAGGCCGCAGGCCTCGCCAACATCAACCTTGAAGCCGGCTGCGCGCTGCGCTTCCAGCCCGCTCGGCAGTTCGATGCGGTCGCCATCGGTGGCGCCGTCGCTGAAGTGCCCGAGCGCTTTCTGAGCTGGGTGCGACCCGGCGGCAAGCTGTTCGCGATCCGCGGCCACAGCCCGGTGCAGGAAGCGGTGCTCTACACCCGCGCCGAGCACGGCTGGGCCGTGGAAAGCCTGTTCGAAACCGACGTCCCCTACCTCCACGGCGCCGAGCCGGTGCAGCGCTTCGCGCTGTAGTCCGACCCTGACGCCCCACGCTCGCCAAAGGAACTGCCATGCGACTGCCCAGCCTGCGTCCCCTGAGTTTCGCCCTCGCCCTTGCTGCCGCTGGCAGCGCCGGCGCCGCCGACCTGATGCAGGCCTACGAGCTCGCCCGGCAGAGCGACCCGCAGCTGGCTGCCGTCGAAGCCCAGCGCATGGCCACGGGTGAGGGCGTGGTGCAGAGCCGGTCGGCGCTGCTGCCGCAGTTGGGTGCCTCGGCAGGCTTCAGCGACAGCTCGGGCAAGAGCTCACGCTTCACCATCACCGAGGACCTCGACGGCGGATTCCTGTTCGGCCGCGAGATCTCGCGCAGCGAATCACGATCGAAGGACTGGAGCATCAACCTCCAGCAGAGCCTGTACGACCACAGCAACTACACTCGCCTGCGTGCAAGCCGTTCGCGTGCTGGTGCCGCCGATGCCGACTACGATGCGGCGGTCGATGGCCTGGCCCTGCGTGTGGCTCAGGCCTACTTCACCACCCTGACCGCGGTCGACAGCCTGGTGTTCGCCCGCGCCGACGAGCGCGCAGTCAAGCGCCAGCTGGACCAGGCCGAGCAGCGCTTCGAGGTCGGCCTGACCGCGATCACTGACGTGCACGAAGCGCGTGCCCGCTACGACGCCTCTCGCGCTGCCGCGATCAACGCCGCCAACGCGCTGGACGATGCGCGCGAGGCCCTGGCCGAGCTGACCGGCGAGTACCTGCAGAACCTGCAGGGTCTCGACGAGGATTTCCGCCCCTCGATGCCCGAGCCGGCCAATCTCGATCAGTGGGTGCAGACTGCGATCAACGAGAACCCGGTGCTGCGCTCACGCGCCCTGGCGCTGGAAGCGGCACAGCAGGACATTGCGACTGCGCGCTCAGCCCACTTGCCGACACTTGGGCTCACCGCCGGACGCAACGGCGGCCCCAGCTGGGGCGACGCGGTGCTGGCCTCTGGCCTGACCCGCCCCACGGGCAGTGAGACCCTGGGCAGCTCGATCAGCGTGAACCTCAACATCCCGCTGTACACCGGTGGCCGCGTGCAGTCGCAGGTCCGCCAGGCTGTGTACACGCGTGATGCCAACGAAGACCGCCTGGAGCAGGAGCGCCGCGCGGTCACGCGCCAGACCCGCAACGCCTACCGCGCGGTGCTGGCCGGCATCTCCGAGATCGAGGCGCGCGCGCAGGCGCTGGTGTCCGCGCGCAGCGCGCTTGAGGCGACGGAGGCCGGCTTCGAGGTCGGCACCCGCACCATCGTCGACGTGCTGCTCTCGCAGCAGGTGCTGACCAGCGCCCAGCGTGACTATTCGAACGCCCGCCACAACTTCCTGGTGAACGGGCTGGCGCTGAAGCAGGCCGCCGGCGTCATCGACGTCAAGGACATCGCGGCGGTCAACCGCCTGCTGGTGCGTGACGCTGAAGCGGCGCTTGCGGAGTTCCAGAACGACTGAGTCGCGGTCCAAAGGCTCACAGCACTTCGGGGCGCCGCAGGGCGCCCCGATTGTTTGCGGCACCCGCGAGCCGGCCAAGAACCCGCGCAGTTCAGCCGGCGATGTACTGCTGCAGCTGTTCGATCTCCTGCTCCTGCTCGCGGATCACCCACTTCAGCAGGTCGCCGATCGAGATCAGGCCCACCACGCTGCCGCCGTCCACCACGGGCAGGTGGCGGATGCGCTTCTCGGTGACGATCTGCATGCAGCGGCGGATGTCCTCGCCAGGGCTCACGGTGAGCACCGGGCTCGACATGATGTCGGCCACGGGCGTGTCCTGCGAACTGCGCCCCTTGAGAATCACCTTGCGCGCGTAGTCACGCTCGGTGGCGATGCCGACCAGCTGGTCGCCGCGCATCACCAGCACCGAGCCGATGCCATGCTCGGCCATCTGCCGGATCACCTCCAGCACCGGCGTCTGCTCGGTCACGCAGACGACCTGCGCGGTCTTGCCTTCAAGAATCTGTCGGATGCTGTGCATGCCGTGGCCTCCCCCGTGGTGGACATGTGCGCCGGACTATACGCCCGTAAAGGCGGGGATTAGGGATTGGGGATTGGGGATTGACCCAGCGGGCAGCGCGCGATGCTGGGCGCCCAGCGGCACTCCGCCATTCGCCGTTCAGCAAGGCATACGACGGACCGCAGGCACTCAGGACCGCCCTCAGCCCAAGCGAATCCCGAATCCCGAATCCCCAATCCCAGCTCTCAACACGGCAGCCGCAGAACAAAGCGGGCGCCGCCGTCGCTGCGGTTCTCGGCCAGCAGCTGACCGCCGTGCTCCTCGGCAATGCGCCGACAGATCGCGAGCCCCAGACCCGAGCCTTTGGGCTTGCTGCTGCGGTAGGGCTCGAACCAGTCGCTGGCGAAGCCTTCCGGCAGGCCGGGGCCATCGTCCTCGACGCTCAAGTCCAGCCAGTCGCGGTCAGCCTGTCGCTGCGTCGCAAGCCGAATGCAGACCGCCAGCGCGGGTCGCTCAGCGCTGGCTTCAAGGGCGTTCTTCAGCAGGTTGTGCAACACCTGGCGCAGCCGCCCGGCGTCAGCGCGCGGACGCGGCAGCGGGCTCGCGAACTCGCGCTGCAGCTGCAGGCGTGGATCGTGCTCATACAGCTCCAGCACCTCGTTCACCACCGCGACGATGTCAGTCTCGACCAGGCTGAGCTGGGGCGGGCGCGCGTACTCGCCGAAGGCGTTGACCAGGGTCTTCAAGGCATCGACCTGGGCCACGATGGTATGCGTGGCGCGGTCCAGCACCTCGGCTTCGGCCGGCGCGAGCTGCGGCAGCACGCGGCGCCGCAGGCGTTCCGCCGAGAGCTGGATGGGCGTGAGCGGATTCTTCACCTCGTGCGCCAGCCGACGCGCAACCTCGGACCAAGCCGCATCCCGGCGCGCGCGGTCGATGTGGCTGGTGTCGTCGATCACCAGCACTTGGCCTGCGTCGGGCAGACGCGCGCCACGCACCAGCAGCAGGCGCCGCTGCCCGTTGTCATCCATCGCGCATTCCTCGCGCCATTCGGGCGCGTCTTCGCGCAGACGCTGCCCGGCCAGACGCAGCACATCGACCAGTGCGGGGCAGCGCTGTTCGAGTGCATCCAAGCTGAGGCCATGCAGCGCACCGAGCGGTGCTGATGCGAGTTCCGCGGCGGCCGGGTTCGCTCCGCGCAGGATGCCGGAGGCATCGAACACCAGCACCGCCGACGACAGCCGCGCGAGCACGGCCTCAAGAAAGGCGCGCTGGCCTTCGGTTTCGGCGGCACTGGCGGCCGCACGCTCGCGGCTGGCGGCGATCTCGACCGTCATGCGGTTGAAGCTTTCGACGAGGAAGCCCAACTCATCGCCGCGCGGCGGCACGTCCACCGGCTCCAGATGGCCGGCGGCCACCGCGCGCGTCGCCGCCGACAGCCGACCGATGGGTGAGACCAGCCGCCGCGCCAGATCGAAAGCGATGAGCACGGCGAGAAACACCGACAGCAGCGCCACGAGACTGAGGATCAGCACGAAGGTCAGCTTGAGCTGATCGCGCAGGAACAGCGCCTGACGGGTGCCGAACGCGGCGGCTTCGACCTTGCCGCTGAGCTCGACGAGCCGCGGCGGCAGCGCGAACAGCGCCTGCAGCACCTGACCGCTCTCGAAGCCGGGATCCTGCAGTACGCGCAGGTAGTCGAGCTCGCCAACGCGGATCTGGTCGATCAGGCGCCCGCGCGCGCCGAGCGCAGCGCGCGCATCCTCGTCGGGCGGTGAGGGCAGCAGCAGGCCGGGCGCCGCGGCAGCGATGTGACGGATGCGTCCGTCGCTCTCGAACAGCGCCAGTTGGGCGGCGTCGACTTCATCCAGCGACTGCTCGATGGCACCGGCGAGATCGAAACGGTCGCGGCGCATGCGCTGCAGCGCACGCTCGGCGCGCTGCAGCGCATCCGAGCGACGGTCCTCCAGCTGCAGACGGGCCAGCTCCAGGGCGCTGTCCATCGCTTCAACGCTGTTGGCACGCAGCCAGCTGTCGACGCTGGCGCCGACGAATCGCGCGGAGAACGCGAACACCAGCAGAACTGGCGGCACCGACAGCGCCAGCAGCAGCACCAGCAGACGCCGCGTCAGGCGTGCGCCAGGCTCGCCGGTTCTCAGCTGCCGGCGCAGTTTCAGCAGCCGGCCGAGCACTGCGAGGGCCAGCAGCAGCACCGCTGCGCCGGCGCCGAGGAACACCCAAGGGTAGAGACCGGCGAAACGTGCACCCAGGCCCTCCGCGCTGGCTGCTAGGTAGAGCGCGGAGAACATCAGCACCAGCACACCGAGCGCGAGCAGCAGCGGCCCCGTACGACGCGGCAGGCGCCAGCGTGGCGAAGGCCGGCCCGGTGTCATGGCGCAGGCATCGCCGGCAGAAGGTAGGGCTTCGAGGCCAGGCGCCAGTCCTGCAGACCGATGAGCGCGGGAAAGCGCAGCGGCGCCGGCAGGGCTGAGCGTTCAAGCTCGAGACTCAACTGCAGCGCGCAGCGCGCGGCCGGCGGCGGCAGTTCGATGCGGATGCGATCCAGTGCGGCCAGCAGGGCGCCGCGACGGGCGAAGCGACGGCCCTGCGTGTCGCCCTCCCAGCGCATCTCGTACTCCCCGGCCAAGGGGTAGTAGCGCAGCCACAGGCTGCGCACCGCCCGCTCTCCGGATTCACAGAAGCGCAATTCGTAGTCGAGGCGCAGGCCGATGCCGTTGGCGAGTGCCTCCAGCATGATCGGCTGGAACTGAAGGCGCTGCTGGACCTCGAGCTGCAGGCTGTCGCCGCGCTGCAGCCGGCGGACGTCCTCGATCTGTGCCTGCGGCGCTTCGTCAGCGCCACAGGCCGCCAGCAACAGAAGCAGCAGCCCGGCGGCGCCGCGCTGCCGCACTTCAGCGCTTGCGCAGCGCGGCGACGAAGAAGCCGTCACCGTCGCCCTCGCCCGCAAGGCGCTGCGCGCCGGCACCGCTGGCCCGGCCGAAGCGTGCGTCGAGCGGCAGGGCTTCGGCATCGGCATGGGCCGCGAGGAAGGCATCGATCTGGCGCTCGTTCTCGTCTTTCAGCACGGAGCAGGTCGCATAGACTAAGCGCCCGCCCCGAGCCAGCAAAGGCCACAGCGCGCGCAGCAGGCGCGCCTGCTGGGCGACCAGCGCGGGCACGTCTTCGGCGCGGCGGTGCAGCAGGATGTCGGGCTGGCGGCGGATCACCCCGGTGCCGCTGCAGGGCGCGTCCAGCAGAATCGCGTCGAAGGCGTGACCGTCCCACCAGCGCGCAGGCTCAGCCGCATCGGCGGCACGCAGGTCGCCGTGAAGGCCGAGACGCTCGAAGGTCTGACGCACCCGCTGCAGACGCTTGGGATCGCTGTCCAGCGCCACCATTTTGACGTCGGCTTCGGCGATCTGCGCGGCTTTGCCGCCGGGCGCGGCGCAGGCGTCGAGCACATGCTGGGCGGGCTTGAGGGCGAGCGCGGCGACCGCGTTCTGCGCCGCGACGTCCTGCACCACGAAGCGGCCGCGCGCGAAGCCCGGCAGGCGCGTGGGATCGCCGGCATCGCGCAGGCACAGGGCCGAGCCTTCCACGCGCTCCACCGGATGACCCGCGGCGGCGAAATCCTCCGCCAGCTGCGCCGAGGCCTGAGCACCGCCGCGCGCGCGCAGCCACAGCGGCGCCTGCCGCAGATTGGCCAGCAGCAGATTCTCGAACTCTTCAGGCCAGTCGCGCTGCAGCGCTTCCAGCAGCCATGCGGGATGCGCCTGCGCCGCCTGCTGCATCGCGCTGCCAGCCGGTAGCTGGGCGCGCTCGCGCAGGAAGCGCCGCAGCACCGCATTGACCAGGCCCACATGCCGGGGAAAACCGAGAACGCGCGCGGCTTCAGCGGTGGAAGCGACCGCCGCATGCTCGGGCAAGCCCAGCGCTTCGAGCTGGGCGAAGCCGACCGCGAGCAGCAGGCCGATGTTGCGGGCGGCCGGCGCCAGCGGCTTGTCGAGCAGGGCTTCGAGCAGCGCGGCGTCGCGCGCCCGTCGGCGCAGCACTGCGTGGCAGAGCGCTTCACAGAGCGCACGGTCACGACTGTCGCGCAAGCCGGGAAGTCTCTGGGTCAGCACCGCCTTCAGTGAACGACCGCCGGTGACCTCCGTCAGCGCCCGCGCCGCTGTGGCGCGGACCATAGCGCCAGGCACAGCGCTTTCGCGCGCTGCGGTCGCCGCCGCGGATCGCGCCGGCCGGGTGGGGCGCTCGTCGCTCACGACAGCAGCGGCGTGCGCCGCGCGTTGAGATAGTCGGCGACCGGCTGGGCGCGCCCGCCCTCGCGCTGAACGCGGATCAGGCGCAACGCGCCGGCACCACAGGCGATATCGATGCCCGCCGCACTGGCCGCCAGCACGGTGCCGGGCACGGCGCTGCTCTGCGAGTCGATGGCCTGCGCTGCGTGCACGCGCAAGCGCTCGCCGGCCAGTTCGCAGTCGCAGATCGGCCAGGGGTTGAATGCGCGCACTCGGCGCTCAAGCGCGAGCGCCGGCTGATTGAAGTCGAGCCGCGCTTCGGACTTGTCGAGCTTGTAGGCGTAGGTGACGCCCTGCTCCGGCTGAACCTGAGATGGCAGGGCCGCGCCCGCGCGCAGTCGCGCGAGGCCTTCCACCAGCAGCTCGGCGCCGATCCCGGCGAGGCGATCGTGCAGGCTGCCGCCCGTATCGTCGGTGTGGATGGGCGTGCGCCGCTCCAGCAGCACCGGGCCGGTATCCAGGCCGCGCTCCATCTGCATGAGATCGACGCCGGTCTCGGCATCTCCCGCCTCGATCGCGCGCTGGATCGGCGCCGCACCGCGCCAGCGCGGCAGCAGTGACGCGTGCAGGTTCCAACAGCCGTAGCGCGGGATGTCCAGCACCTTCTGGGGCAGGATCAGGCCGTAGGCAACGACGATCATCAGGTCGGGCGCAAGCGCGGCGAGGCGCGCGCGCTCCTCCGGGTCCTTGAAGTTGAGCGGCTGCCGCACCTCGATGCCAGCCTCCAGCGCGCGCTGCTTGACCGGGCTCGGCTGCAGCTGACGACCGCGGCCGGCCGGCCGATCCGGCTGGGTGTAGACCGCGAGCAGCGTATCGGGGCCGGCCAGCAGGCACTCCAGCGGCGGCACGGAAAACTCTGGCGTTCCCGCGAACACCAGGCGCAGGGGCTTCGTCATGGCAGAGCGTCTCCGCGGGCGCGACGCGCCCGCTGCAGGTTCGATCAAGCGGCGCCGCGACGCTGCTTGGCCAGCTTCTTGCGCACGAGATCGCGCTTGAGCGGCGACAGGTAATCAACGAAGACCTTGCCGTCGAGGTGGTCCATCTCGTGCTGGATGCAAACAGCCAAGAGGCCGTCGGCCTTCAGGTCGAAGCTTTGGCCGTGGCGATCGAGCGCGCGAACGGTGATCTGGTTTGCACGGGTCACGTCAGCGAAGATGCCCGGCACTGAGAGGCAGCCTTCCTGGTAGACCTGGTGACCATCGCTTTCGATGATCTGCGGGTTGATGAACACGCGCGGCTGCGATTTGTCCTCGCTGATGTCCATCACCATGAAGCGCAGGTGGTGATCGACCTGGGACGCGGCGAGCCCGATGCCGGGCGCGGCGTACATGGTCTCGAACATGTCGTCGATCAGCTGCTGCAGCGCAGGCGTGAAATCGACCGGCAGCACCTCGCGGGCGCGGGTGCGCAGACGCGGGTCCGGAAACTCAAGGATGGGAAGCGTGGCCATGGCCGCTACCTCGGCGCGAACGCGCCTGGAATCAAGTGACTGAAGGGCAGGACTATAGCAGCGACACTTTGAACGCTGGGCCGCGGCGACCGTCGCTGCGGGCCCGGTGGAGCACATGGCTCACTCCATTGTGTGAACCTGAACCGTTTCTAATCCACAAATCTTTACGCTATAGTGCCGACAAACCTGCTTGGTAAATCAGGTAGATGGCCGCCATGCTTAAAAAACTGCTTTCAGTTTTCGCCGTCGCCGTGCTGACCTTTGCCACCTGCGTGGCGGCCCAGCAGCTGCGCGAGGACCACCCCGACACCTATGTGGTGCAGAAGGGCGACACCCTGTGGGATATCTCCGGCCGCTTCCTGAAGCAGCCTTGGCTGTGGCCGGAAATCTGGCAGGCCAACCCGCAGATCGAGAACCCGCATCTGATCTACCCGGGTGATGTCATCAGCCTGGCCTATCTCGACGGTCGCCCGGTGCTGGGCGTCGATCGCCGCGACCCGCAGGTCCGCCGCGAGGCCGAGGATGCGATCCGCACCATCCCGCTGCACGAGGTCGAGGCCTTCCTGAAGCGCATGCGGGTGCTCGACGAAGAGCCCAAGGGCCTGCCCTATGTGCTCGCGATGGAAGAGAACCGACTGCGTGCCGCCTCGGGACAAGTGATCTACGCCCGCGGTGCTGACTTCCAGCCCGGGCAGCGCTGGGCCATCGTGCGCCCCACGGTGCGCTACGCGGTGCATCCCCACCCGGGCACCGGCAAGCCGCGCTTGAAGAAGGACGACTGGAACGCGCGCGACGGCCTGACGCCGCAAACCGTTGGCATCGAATGGGCCTACTACGCCGCCTCCGACAACGGTTTCGAGGTGCTGGGCTGGGAAGTGGCCGACATCACCACGGCCGAAGTCACGGTCGCGGGAGACCCCGCCACCCTGCTGCTGGCTCCCGAAGGCAAGGAAGTTCGCTCTGGCGACTTGCTGATGCCGGTGCAGGAGCCTGCGTTCGATCTGTACTTCACTCCGCGCGCGCCGGAGCGCGTGCCCGAGAACATGCGTGTGCTGGCGGTGACCGACTACTACCGCATCGCCGGGCCGCGTGACGTGGTCGCACTCTCAGCCGGCGCGCGCGACGGCATCGAGAACGGCCACGTGTTCGCGCTCTACGACGAAGGCGACAGCGTGGCGGACCGCATCGCCAACCGCACCGACTTCACCGCCAACCTGCCTTCGCGGCAGGTCAAGCTGCCCGACGAGTTTGTCGGCCACGTGATGATCTTCCGCACCTTCGACAAAGTGAGCTACGGTCTGGTGATGGATGCGATCCGCCCGGCCGGGGTCGACAACATTGCCAAGGCGCCTGACCGCCTGCCCTGACGTCCTTGAAGCTGCGTCCCGAGGTCTGGTTCGCTGCCGTTCGCGCCCCGCTTCCGGGGCGCGTTCTGCGTCTGGCGCTGGAAGATGACCAGGTCGCGCAGCGACTGCAGGTGGGCCACGCCTCCGCGCTGCGGGCTCTGGGTGTCGGCGACGCCGCTGCTGAGAGCTTCCTTCGCCGCGATCCGGCGCGCGAGGCTGCCGATGCGGACTGGCTGGCAACGCCCGGCAATCGGCTGATCGAGCTTGGCGAGGCCGACTATCCGTCCCTGCTGGCCGAGCTGACCGCCGCGCCGCCGGTGCTGTTCGTCAGCGGCAATGCTGACCTGCTGTGGCATCCGCAAATCGCGATCGTCGGCAGTCGCAATCCGACGCCGGGCGGTCGCGATATCGCCGCCGACTTCGCCGCCACGTTCGCGCGCAGCGGCCTCGTCGTCACCAGCGGGCTGGCCGAAGGCATTGACGCCGCAGCCCACATCGCCGCCCTCGACTCAGGGCAGCCCAGCGTGGCGGTAGTCGGCACCGGGCCAGACATCGTCTACCCGGCGCGCAACCGGGCGCTGGCCGGGCGCCTGCGCGAGTGCGGCTGCATCGTCAGCGAGTTCGCCCCTGGCACGGCCGCGCGGGCTGACCACTTTCCCCGTCGCAATCGCATCATCGCCGGGCTGGCGCTGGGCACCCTCGTGGTTGAAGCCGCACAGCGCAGCGGCGCCCTGATCACCGCCCGCTACGCCAGCGAAGCCGGCCGCGAGGTCTTCGCCGTTCCCGGCTCGATCCACAATCCACTGGCGCGCGGCTGCCACCGCCTGATCCGCGAGGGCGCAGCGCTGATCGAAACCGCTGGCGAGGTGGTTGACGCCCTGGGGCCCACCGCCCAGCGGCTGGCAATCAGCCTGCGCGGACGCCTGCAGCACGCCGCCAAGGCCCCGGCTGCGGCGACCAGCGCCTCGATCGAGGCCGACCCCGAACGCGCCCAGCTTCTCGCGGCCCTGGGCCACGACCCGGTCGGCATCGATGTGCTGGCCGAGCGCACCGGGTTGACCGTGGGGGTGCTGTCCTCCATGCTGCTGATGCTGGAACTGGAGGGAGTGGTCAGCGCACAGCACGGCCGCTACGCCCGGCGGCCTTCCTGATTGAATCGCGCGCGCCGGCGCAGGTAGAGGCTGGATGAAAGAGACCTTGTTGGACGTACTGCTCTACCTCTTCGAGAACTACTTCTACGATGATCCCGACGCCGTGCGCGACCGGGACTCCCTGCAGGCCAGCCTGATCCAGGCGGGCTTCAGCCCCGCTGAAGTGAGCAAGGCCTTCGACTGGCTCGATGGGCTTGAACAGCTGCGCGCTGGCGCAGGCAGCCTGGCCCCCGTGACCGGCCCGCTGCGGCTGTATGCTCCGCAGGAGCTGGAGCGACTGGACCTCGAATCCCGCGGCTTTCTGCTGTTCCTTGAGCAGATCGGCATTCTCGATGGCAGCCTGCGCGAGCAGGTGATCGACCGCGCGATGGCACTGGACCAGCCTGAGCTGGACCTCGACGATCTGAAGTGGGTCGTTCTGATGGTGCTGTTCAACCAGCCCGGCCACGAAGCGGCGTTCGCGTGGATGGAGAGTCATCTGTTCGCGCTGGACGGCGAAGCGCTGCACTGAGCACGCCGAGTCTGGCTCTTCGGCGGCGCCCGGTCGCCGGTATGCACCGCCCGCGAGAATTGTTCTTGACCTTCGGATCACGGCGGTGAAGCATCCCGGGGTTTGACTCCTTGGGAAGGCCCGCATGAATACCCCAGCTCCAGGGCGCACCTGGTACTTCGTTGATGCACAGGGCCAACAGCAGGGTCCCGTGAGCGCGGCAATGCTCGTCGGTCATGTCCGCCAAGGGCGCCTGCGCATGGACAGCCTGATCTGGCGCGAGGGCTGGAGCGACTGGCAGCCGCTGTCGGCTGCCAGCATCGAACTTGGACTCAATGCCCCGGTCAGCGCCGCGCCGCCGCGCCAATCGACCCCGGCACCGTCTCCCGTGGTGACACCGGTTGCCAGCCCTGCGGCGGCGCCCGCCAGTTCGCCGTACGCGGCAAGTGCAGCCCGACTCGACTTCGAATCCGCCTGGGCCGATACGGGCGACGTGGTCTATGCGGGTTTCCTGCGGCGTTGGGCAGCATTGTTCCTCGACACCTTCATCATCGGCTTGGTGGCGCAGATCCTCGCGGCGGTCGCAGGTGCCGTGTTCGCCTTCAGCCTGTTCGGCGGCATCGAGGAAAGCAGCGGCATGCCCAACCCCGGCCTGATCGCCTTCTACCTCGTCTTCTACCTGATCTACTTCGGCATGGCCGGTCTGTACTACGCGCTGATGGAGAGCTCGTCGAACCAGGCCACCGTCGGCAAACTGGCGCTGGGCATCAAGGTCACCGATCGCGAGGGTCGCCGCCTGAGCTTCGCGCGCGCGCTGGGCCGCTGGTTTTCGGCCGCACTGTCGCATCTGACCCTGTGGATCGGGTTTCTGATGGCCGGCTTCACCGACCGCAAACGGGCGCTGCATGACTTGGTTGCGGGGACCCTGGTGGTCGACAAATGGGCCTTCACGCCGCACCCCGAGCGCCAACAGCGTGGACTCGGCGGCTGCGTCATCGTGTTCCTGATCGTCGTCGTGGGCCTCGGCGGCATCGCTCTTCTGGGCATGCTGGCAGCCGTTGCGATTCCCGCCTATCAGGACTACACCGAGCGCGCACGCAGCCGTGGCGCACAGCTTGCACCGCCCGTACTGGAAGCCCCCGCGCTGGCCGCTGCCGACCCGCAGCTGCCAGGCGAAGGCCGGCTCTGGCTGCCCGCCAGCGCTTGACTTGCGAAGGGACGCTGTGTTGACACTGAATTAAGCCGGGGTAGGCGCACAGCCCATACTCGCGCGGCGCGCCGGGAGGGGCGCCGGCCGGTCACGGCCTCTTCAACCCCTGCGGGTTAACTGCACACATTCGAATGACGGGCGCATCGACAGGACGCGGCGCCCGCGTCCTCCTCACGCCCCCTGATGGACTGAAATGGCCAAGAATCTCCTCATCGTCGAATCCCCCGCCAAGGCGAAGACGATCAACAAGTACCTGGGCAAGGACTTCCAGGTCCTCGCCTCCTACGGCCATGTGCGCGACCTGGTGCCAAAGGAAGGCGCGGTCGACCCCGAGCGCGACTTCGCCATGCGCTACGAGCTGATCGACCGCAACGAGCGCCATGTCGACGCCATCGCCAAGGCGGCGAAGTCCGCGGACGCCCTGTTCCTCGCCACCGACCCGGACCGCGAGGGTGAGGCCATCAGCTGGCATATCGCCGAGGTGCTGCGCGAGCGCGGCCTGCTGAAGGACAAGACCCTGCAGCGCGTCGTGTTCACCGAGATCACCCCGCGCGCCATCAAGGAAGCGATGTCGAAGCCGCGCGCGGTGTCCGACAACCTCGTCAACGCCCAGCAGGCGCGACGCGCGCTCGACTATCTCGTCGGCTTCAACCTGTCGCCGGTGCTGTGGCGCAAAGTGCAGCGCGGGCTGTCGGCCGGCCGCGTGCAGAGCCCGGCCCTGCGCATGATCGTCGAGCGCGAAGAAGAGATCGAAGCCTTCGTGCCGCGCGAATACTGGACCGCCGAAGCCCAGCTCGCGCATGCGGTCACGCCCTTCAACGCCAAGCTGGTCAAGCTCGACGGCAAAAAGGTCGAGCAGTTCACCCTGACCAACGCCGCCGATGCCGAGGCCGCGCGCGCGCGCCTGGTCAAGGCCGCCGGCGATGCCCTGCACGTCAGCGACGTGCAGAGCCGCGAACGCAAGCGCCGCCCCGCACCGCCCTTCATTACCTCGACCCTGCAGCAGGAGGCCGCGCGCAAGCTCGGCTTCTCGACCAGCCGCACCATGCGCGTCGCGCAGAAGCTCTATGAAGGCGTGAGCCTGGGCGATCAGGGCACGGTCGGCCTGATCAGCTACATGCGTACCGACTCGACCCACCTGTCGCAGGAGGCCGTGGCCGAGCTGCGCGAAGTGATCGCCCGCGACTTCGGCCCCGATGCCCTGCCGGCGGCCGCCAACGAGTACCGCACCAAGTCGAAGAACGCGCAGGAAGCGCACGAAGCCATCCGCCCGACCTCGGCCAAGCTGACGCCGAAATCGGTCGCTGCGTACTTGAACCCCGACGAACAGAAGCTCTACGAGCTGATCTGGAAGCGCGCCGTCGCCTGTCAGATGGTGCCGGCCACCATGAACACGGTCAGCGTCGAACTCGCCGCCGGCCGCGAGCATGGCTTCCGCGCGACCGGCACCACCATCATCGACCCCGGCTTTCTGGCGGTGTACGAGGAAGGCACCGACCAGAAGTCGGCGGACGCGGAAGACGAGGGCCGCAAACTGCCGACGATGAAGCCGGGCGACATCGTGCCGCTGTCGGCGATCGTCATCGACCAGCACTTCACCGAGCCGCCGCCGCGCTTCTCTGAAGCCAGCCTGGTCAAGGCGCTGGAAGAGTTCGGCATCGGCCGCCCCTCGACCTACGCCAGCATCATCCAGACCTTGCTGTCGCGCGAGTACGTGATGCTCGACAACCGCCGCTTCCGCCCGTCCGACGTCGGTCGCGCGGTGGCCAAGTTCCTGGCCGGACACTTCACCCAGTACGTCGACTACGACTTCACCGCCAAGCTCGAGGACGAGCTCGATGCGGTGTCGCGCGGCGAAGAGGACTGGCTGCCGCTGATGGAGCGCTTCTGGAAGCCGTTCAAATCGCTGATCGAGGAAAAGATCGAATCGGTCGACCGCAGCGATGCCAGCGGCTCCCGCGTGCTGGGTACGGATCCGAAATCCGGCCTGCCGGTGAGCGTGCGCCTTGGCCGCTATGGGCCCTTTGCCCAGATCGGTACCAAGGAGGACGAGGACAAGCCGCGCTTCGCTTCGCTGCGCGCCGGCCAGAGCATGCACACGATCTCCCTGGAGGATGCGCTGGAGCTGTTCAAGCTGCCGCGCACCTTGGGCGCGCACGAGGGCGAAGAGGTCACGGTCGGCGTCGGCCGCTTCGGGCCCTTCGTCAAGTTGGGCAGCACCTATGCCTCGCTGAAGACCGAGGACGACCCGTACACGATCGAACTGCCGCGCGCCGTGCAGCTCGTGGCGGAGAAGCTCGAAGCCGCCGCCAACCGGCTCATCAAGAAGTTCGAAGGCAGCCCGATCGAGATCGTCAACGGACGCTACGGCCCCTACATCACCGACGGCGAGAAGAACGGCAAGATACCCAAGGACGTCGAGCCCGCCTCGCTGTCTCTAGCCGACTGCGAGGCCATCATGGCCACCGCGCCTGCGCGCGGCGCCAAGCGCGGCAGCCGCTTTGCTGCGAAGAAGACCACCGAGAAGGTCGCCGCGGCCAAGGCACCGTCCGCGGTCAAGAAGGCCCCTGCCAAGAAGGCCGCAGCCAAGAAAGCACCTGCAAAGAAGGCCGCCGCGAAGAAAGCGCCTGCAAAGAAAGCTGCAGCCAAGAAGACCGCCGCCAGCGAAGCGCCACCGTTCTGAGTCCGACCGCTGCGCGCATCGACGAACGCGACGGCATACGCGAACGCCACAACAGCAAAGGGCCCGCCTCGCGCGGGCCCTTTGCTGATTGCACCACCAAGAGGCTGGCGCACATCCGGCTTGCTCCTGCGTCACCGAGCGCTCCAAAGCGTCGTCGCACAGCGGTCGAACGCGCTCGGCCATGAGCCGGACTCGCGAGCACTGATCCAGGCGAGGGTGGGCTTGATCAGTGGTGCCCTAAAGCTGACAGCCTGCGCGGCGCAGCACGTCTGCCGGCGATTCCCGCAGCATGGATCTGGCCACCAGAACGCAGACCAGCCAGGCAAGCAGGCCCAGCACGCCCAAGGCAATGGCGACATCCGTCGCCCTCACGGTCAGTGCCAGCACGCCTGATGCCGATGCCGTTGCGGTAAGCAGCGAGGCCGCCACGAGGCTGAGGGCAGCGCCCAGAACGAAGCCTCGCAAGTGCCGGCTCGCCAGCGCCGAATGAACGTGGCGCGGACGCGCACCGAAGGCCAGCCGAGCACCGATCTCCCCCCGCATCTGAATTCCTGCATGGGCCACCATGCCATGCAGCCCCAAGGCCGCGGTAAGGATCACCAGCAAAGCGATAGGTGCGGTGGCGATGGCAGCGATCCGGCGCGGCAGCAACAGCTCCGATTTCTGGGCATTCAGATCGTCATAGAGGAAGACGCCGAGTCCGGGATTGACGGCCTCGACAAAGGCCACCCACTGCGCGCGCGACATCGTCTGACCCGGCCGAAAGCGCAGCACGAAGTTGCTGCCTGCCTGGGCTGCCGGCAGATACAGGTGCGGGTCGTCCGCGCCCGCACCTGGGTAGCGCCGATCCTCCACCACGCCAATGACGGTGTGCGCGGCCCCGCCCTCTCGCGTGAGCCGTGTGCCCAGCACCTCGCCATCGCGAGCCAGCAGGCGCGCGAAGGACGCATTGATCAAGGCAAGCGGCGCGCCCTGCTGGATGTCTTCGGTGCTGAAGCCGCGACCCATCACCAGACTCTGAGCGGTTAGCGCCAGATAGCCGGAATCGATCCGCTTCAGGCCGACGGGCCACTCTGCGGCTGAGCGATCGGAGACAACCGCGGTGCGGATGAAATCCTGCAGGGGCGAATGTGATTGGCTGACCCTCTCCACACTGGGCAGCTCCGCCATGCGCCGCTTCATTTCATCGAACTGCTGCGCGGCCGGCGCGTCGCTCGCGGCCGATCCCAGCCTCTGATAGAGGTACAGGCTGGCGCTGCGATCCAGATCAATGCCGGGCTCATGCAGTATGCCCACAGCCCCACGGAATACGCCGAGACTGGCCGCGATCAGCACGCCGGCAAGACCCAGCTGGAGGCCCAACAGCGCCGTACGCAGAGGGCGCGGCAGGCCGCTGGCACCGATCGCCCGCGCCGCCGGGCCTGGGCCCGCGCGTCCCTCGCGAAGGCACACGACATAGGCGAGGCCCGCCAAGACCAGCGCGATCAGCACCGCCGCGCCCAGGCTGAGGGCCAGCGCCGGCGCGCCGATCGTCAGCTCATCCATTCGCGGCAGCAGGTGCACAAGCTGGGTGCGCATCAGGGCCGTGCCGATCCAGGCAACAGCGAACGCCAGCAGCGCTGAGGGCAGCAGCAGTGCCAGCGCGTCCATCAGCACACTCAGGAACAGGCGGGCGGAGCGCGCGCCCAAGGCGCGCTGGATCGAAAACGCATGCCAGCGCTCGGCCACCCGGGCCACGACGACGTGCGCAAGGTTTGCCACGGTGATCAGCATCAGACCCAGGGTTGCAGCCAGCAGCAGCGGCGCCACGGCGATAGCACCGCCGGCCAAGGCGCGATCCGCTTCGACCAGTCGTACGCGCGGCACGCCCTCAGCCGGTGCGTTCGACCCAAGCCCGGTGGCCTCACGCCAGCCACGCTCGAACCGTGTCGACAGTTGCCTGGTTGCGAAAGCGAGATCGGGCTCCGGCCCCAGCCGACCCACCAGCTGCAGCGTGTCGGTGCGCGCCGTCCAACCCCACTGCCGCGGCGACGGGTTGGCGGCCCAGGGCAACCACAGAGCGGTGCGATGGCCGGGCGCATGCAGCTCCGGCTCGATGAAATCGGCGGCGGTAACGCCGGCGATTTCGAAGCTGCCAATAGCCGTGAGAACGTTCAGGCCGATCACATCGGCGCGCTGGTCGAACAGGGCGACCCAGGCCGCATGGCTGATCACCGCCTGGGCAGGCGAGTCCTCGCCCTGCCCAGCCCCCGGGAATCGGCCCAGGGCCATCGCGGGTGCGAACAGCTCCGCATAGCCGGGCGAGGCGTAGGTGACATTGAGCAGGGGCTGGGCCGGATGCGAGAGCAACAGATCACGCGCGTGGTCCAGCGTCACCGATGCGGCGAGCGTCCCCTGCGCTTCACGCTGCAGCAGCTCCAGCACCGGATAGCTGAACTGTCGGCTTTGGTCGTCCTGTCCGGGCCCTTGCAGCTCGGCGATGACCAGACGATCAGATTGCGGATACGGCAACGCACCGGAGATCAACAGGTGGGTGAACAGGCCGGCACAGACCGTGGCGCCCAGGCTGAGCCCAAGGACGAGCACGATCAGCGCGTTCGCCGATCGATGGCCTGCGAGTCGAAGCAGAGCTTGGCGCAGCAAATCAACCGGCATAGGTACTCACTCGACTTCGGACGGCTATCTCGTCTCAGCTCGCCGAATTCCCCCGGCTCGCCCAGTATTCGAACGTCACAGCCAAACGCTTGCCGCGGCTTCGACAAGGCAAAGATTGTGCATGGACGCTCGGCGACCCGTAGAAGCCCGGGATCCAAAGGCCGGGAGAGTACAAGGGCACCTGCCTCCACTGCGACCTCGGCATGCCCCACAGCCCGGGGTGCGCAGCGCTTCGCGAGGCCGCGCTTCGTTCTGACTCAACACCACCCGATGTCGCTCGCCGCTGTGCTGACACAGCGCGGCGCGGGGCCGTCAGTCTGTCGTCAGCGAGTGCCCCTAGCGTTCTCCTGCCCGCGCTGCTGCGGGCCCCAACCCAGGGAGAATCGACATGGACATGCAGCAGAACGCGTCCCGCAACCAGAGCCCGGCGACGCTGGGCGACTGGCTGAAACAGGAGCTGGAGTTCCGACTGCCGCGCGCCTGGCTGACCGTCGGTGGCCTTGCCTTCTTCGTGCTTCTGATCATTGCGCTGGACTGACCCCGAGGAGAACCGCATGAAACGCATTGCACTGCTCGGCGCCCTGCTGGCACTGGCCTCGGCCAGCATCTTCGCCAAAGACACGGTCACACCGATCGGTGACCTGACCCGCGGCACCACCGCCACGATCCAGGGCACGGTCGAACGCATCCTCGATGAAGACGAATTCCGGATCGCGGACGCCAGCGGCAGCATCAAGGTCAACATCGGACCGCACAGGGTTCCCGTCGACACCGGCGAACAGGTCACTGTGCGCGGCCTGGTGGATGACGACCTCAGGAAGGAGTTCTACGCCCGCGAGCTGGTGCGGGCCGACGGTGAGCGCTTCGCCCTTGACCGTCGCTACTGAACCCGAAGCGCGGCGGGCCACAATGAGTGGCCTGCTGCGCCGTGCTCGCGGGCCCTTCGCAAGGCTGCATGCGCCTTCGCCTGCGCTGCGGAGCGAGTCCGTTCAAGGCAAAAGGCACACCAGGACCGCCGAGGGCAGCGCGAGCGCCACGGTATCGAGCAGCGTTGCCAGAAACAGTCGCCCCGAACCGGCGCCCAGCGCCCGCTGGATCGCGAACGCGTGTCGCCGTGCGCCCACGCGCGCCAGGATCACGTGCGCGAGGTTGATCACCGTCATCAGGGCAAGAAGCAGGGATGGCCTGATCAACTCCCTCCTGGAGTTGATCAGGCGTCGCGATTCCGGCGCGGGTCCGGACTCACTCACGCTGGATCAAGCACCCGCGTGCTCGATCCGCGAGCACACCTCCCGTGGCCCGCGGTACCGCTGAATCCTGCAGCGTTGACTTCGACCTCGTGTGATACGTTCACCGGGATCACCTATCGAGTCCGTTTTGCTCTTTTGCGAAACACTTCGCCATCGCCGGAAGAAGCTTGAAGATGTCTCCGAGTCTTGAACACCGCATCGCAGTTCCTCGGCAAGGCCGCAATCCAGCTCTCAGCGTGCGCTGCCTTCGGAATACTGGCATTGCCCTCTTTGCTTCACTGGCGATGATCGCGGGCGGGGCTGCCGCCGCTGAGCCACGTCGCGACGCCATCGCAGGCGAGGCGAAAACTGGACTGCTCATCTTCAGCGACGGATTCGAGCTGCGCAGCGCGACGGTGGACGGTCCGGGCGACGGCAGTCCGGGGTTCGCGGGGCGCTGGACCTCGATCGCGATCGGCAGGGACGGCGTTCCCGTCATCAGCTACATGGCGGGCAACTTGACGTCCAGTTTCCTCCGGGTCGCCAAGTGCGGCGATGCCCGCTGCGCCGGCCCCGCCCAGATCACCACCGTCGACAACGCGGGGGCGGAGGTCGCAAACACGGGCACATCGATCGCGATGGGCGCGGACGGACTGCCGGTCATCAGCTACGCCAGTCGTACTGCGCGCTCGATGAAGGTGGTCAAGTGCGGCAACGCCGCATGCAGCAGCGGAAACGTGATCACGACGATCGACGACCAGACGCCCGATGACGTTTCGACCTACTCGTCGATCGCGATGGGCGCCGACGGGCTGCCGATCGTCAGCTAGTTCAACAGCTCGCTCCAGACTCTGAAAGTAGTGAAGTGCGGCAATGCCGGGTGCAGCGCTGGCAACCAGACCAGCACGCTCAGTGGTCCGGACACCGTGATCACCTCGGGCCAGAACACGTCGATCAGGATCGGGGGCGACGGCCTGCCGATTGTTTCCTACAACACCAGCACCGCCTCGAACTTCACCCTGAAGACGGTGAAGTGCGGCACCCAGGCCTGCACCAGCGGCAACGTGATTTCGACCGTCGACGATCCCGCCAACGCCGTCGGTGACTACAACGCCATGGTGATGGGATCTGACGGGTTTCCCGTCATCGCCTATCGCGATATCACGGCGCGCTCGGTGAAGGTGGCGAAGTGCGGCAATGCGACGTGCACCAGCGCTAACACCATCACAACCGTTGACGACTCCGGCAACGGCGTCGATATCGCCATCGCGCTCGCGAGGAGCGGCCGTCCCGTGATCGTCCACAGAGATCTCAGCGCTGGCCAGATCGTGATGACCCAGTGCGGCAACAGTGCCTGCTCCAGCGGCAACAAGCGATCGGTTCTCGAAGCGAACATCGATGCGGAGCATCTGTCGATCGCCATTGGCGCCGACGGCGCGCCCATCGTCAGCTACTACGACTTCGACGCCCGATCACTCAAGGTCGCGCGCTGATCGCGACCCGGTTTTCTCGGTGGCGACCTGCCGGGCGCGCGTTGGCGGCCTCGGCGGACTGCAGCCGCTGGATGTCCGCCGGGACTGCCTGCGACCGGAGGAAGCTGTCATTTATCGAAGCTTCCCGCGCGCCACGGACGGCGCGCCGGCGGATCGAGCACGCGATGCCTGATCCAGCGGAAGCGAGTCCGGACCTGTGCCGGGCTCGCGACAGTTGACCCAGTCAGCGTGGGCTTGATCCGCCTTGCCCCGGTTCAGGTCGTGCCGCTGCCCTGGAAGGCCTTCGCATAGCGCAGGCCGAAGTAGAGGATGAACCCGTAGCAGAGCATCGGCACGACGAACGAAACCTGCAGGCCTGCGCTGTCCGCCGCGAAGCCCTGTGCGAACGGCACCAGGGCACCCCCGACGATCGCCATGCACAGCACGCCCGAGGCCTGGCCGGTACGCGCGCCGAGCCCGTGCAGGGCGATGCTGAAAATGGTGGGGAACATGATCGAGTTGAACAGGCCAACACCGATGATCGCCCACATCGCCAGCGCGCCCTGGCCGAGCACTGCTGCGAGGATGAGCAGGATGGCGCAGGCCGCGTTGAAGCCGAGCGTCAGGCCGGGGCTGACTTTGCGCATCACCGCGAACCCGATGAAGCGACCGATCATCGCCGCGCCCCAGTAGTAGGCGACGTAGTGCGCCGCGCTGGCGTGGTCAAGGCCAGCGATCTGCGGCTCGCCGAGGAAGTTGATCAGGAAGCTGCCAATGCTCACTTCAGCGCCAACGTAGAGAAAGATCGCGATGGTGCCGAGCAGCAGGTTGCGGTGACGCAGCACGTCCCAGGCGGATCCTGCGTCAACGGCGTCGGCCTCGTGGACGACCTTCGGCAGCTTCGCGAAAGCGAACGCAATCGCCAGCACGAGCAGGGTGCCGGCCAAGAGCAGGTACGGACCGCGGACGGTGGCCGCTTCCGCGGCACGGTGGGCGGCGCGCTGCACCTCGTCCATCGCGGCGAGTTCGGCGTCGCTGAGCAGGACCGCACCGCCGAGAATCAAGGCGCCGCCGAAGATCGGGCCCACCGTGGTGCCCAGCGAGTTGAAGGCCTGGGTCAAAGTCAAACGGCTGGAGGCGGTACGCGGCTCACCGAGCAGGGTGACGTAGGGATTCGCCGCCACCTGCAGGATGGTGATGCCCGAGGCCAGGACGAACAGCGCGAACAGGAACAGGCCGTAGCCGCTGGTGGCCGCCGGGTAGAACAGCAGGCAGCCGCTGGCAGCGATCACCAGGCCCGCCACCGCACCACTCTGGTAGCCGATGCGCTTCACGAGCCCGCCTGCAGGCAGCGAGACCACGAAGTACGCGCCGAAGAAGCAGAACTGCACGAGCATCGCCTGCACGTAGCTCAGGGTGTAGATCGACTTGAGGTGCGGGATCAGGACGTCGTTCAAGGACGTCAACAGACCCCACATGAAAAACAGCAGCGTGACGATGACAAGCGCACGCGTGTTGGTTGCGCCCGCGCCGTCGGCCGCAGCGGCCGCGGCCGGCGAATAGCTGGAACCCATAACACTCACCTCCCCTGCGATCCGCGCGATGCGGACGCCCCGGCCGGATTCTGCCTGCCTCGCCCCAGCATGACAACGCTGTCAGCCGAACGCGTGCCGTTCGACTGAGATCGGGCGATGCGCCGGCAGCCGCGGCGCGATGCACTCACAAACACATCGGGCCCAGCGCCGCGGCCGCGCGCGCTGTTCGGCTGGGGCGACACGGATCACGTCCCCCCTGGACGTGATCCGTGGTCGCGAGCGCGTCGTCGCTTGCGCGCGGGAGGCTCCGACGAAGCAGCGCTTCGCTATGCCTTGCGATACACCTCCGCGCCCTGCGCGCGGAACTCTTCGGCCTTCTGCTGCATGCCCTGCGCCAGCGCGTCCTGCTCGCTGATGCCCTGGGCGGCGGCGAAGTCGCGCACGTCCTGGGTGATCTTCATCGAGCAGAAGTTCGGGCCGCACATCGAGCAGAAGTGGGCGGTCTTGTGGGCGTCCTTGGGCAGGGTCTCGTCGTGGAATTCCTGCGCCTTCTCAGGATCGAGCCCAAGGTTGAACTGGTCTTCCCAGCGGAACTCGAAGCGGGCTTTGGACAGCGCGTTGTCACGCATCTGCGCCGAGGGATGGCCTTTCGCCAGATCCGCCGCGTGTGCGGCGATCTTGTAGGTGATGATGCCGTCGCGCACGTCCTGCTTGTTGGGCAGGCCGAGGTGCTCCTTCGGCGTGACGTAGCAGAGCATGGCGGTGCCGTACCAGCCGATCATGGCCGCGCCGATCGCGCTGGTGATGTGGTCGTAGCCGGGCGCGATGTCGGTGGTCAGCGGGCCCAGGGTGTAGAAGGGCGCCTCGCCGCATTCGCGCAGCTGCTTGTCCATGTTCTCCTTGATCAGCTGCATCGGCACGTGGCCGGGGCCTTCGATCATCGTCTGCACGTCTTGCTTCCAGGCGATCTTGGTCAGCTCGCCCAAGGTCTCCAGCTCGCCGAACTGGGCGGCGTCGTTGGCGTCGGCGAGGCTGCCCGGGCGCAGGCCATCGCCCAGCGAGAAGGCCACGTCGTAGGCCTTCATGATTTCGCAGATTTCCTCGAAGTGGGTGTAGAGGAAGTTCTCCTTGTGATGCGCCAGGCACCACTTGGCCATGATCGAGCCGCCGCGGCTGACGATGCCGGTGACGCGCTTGGCGGTCCACGGGATGTAGGCCAGGCGCACGCCGGCGTGGATGGTGAAGTAGTCCACGCCCTGCTCGGCCTGCTCGATGAGGGTGTCGCGGAACAGTTCCCAGCTCAGCTCTTCGGCGCGGCCGCCGACCTTCTCCAGCGCCTGGTAGATCGGCACGGTGCCGATCGGCACCGGCGAGTTGCGCAGGATCCACTCGCGGGTCTCGTGGATGTGCTTGCCGGTGCTGAGATCCATCACGGTGTCGGCGCCCCAGCGGATCGCCCACACCATCTTCTCGACTTCCTCGGCGATCGACGAGGTCACGGCGCTGTTGCCGATGTTCGCGTTGATCTTCACCAGGAAGTTGCGGCCGATGATCATCGGCTCGCTCTCGGGGTGGTTGATGTTGTTGGGCAGGATGGCGCGGCCGCGGGCGATCTCGTCGCGCACGAACTCCGGCGTGATCAGGCCCGGCAGCGAGGCGCCGAAGTCCTGGCCGGCGTGCATGCGTCCACGCGCCAGCCCCTGCGCGCGCACCTGCTCGATCAGGGCCTCGCGGCGCTGGTTCTCGCGGATGGCCACGAACTCCATCTCCGGGGTGACGATGCCGCGCTTGGCGTAGTGCATCTGGCTGACGTTGGCCCCGGCCTTGGCGCGGCGCGGCGCGCGCAGGTTCGGGAAGCGCACGCTGTCGAGCTTGGCGTCGTGCAGGCGCTTCAGACCGTACTGCGAGCTGATGCCGGCGAGCACCTCGGTGTCGCCGCGCTCGGCGATCCAGGCCTCGCGCAGGCGCGGCAGGCCCGCGGTCAACTCGATGCGTGCGGCCGGGTCGGTGTAGGGCCCGGAGGTGTCGTAGACGCTGAGCGGCGCGTTCGGCTCGGCGCCGAACAGGGCCGGGGTATCGGACTGGCGGATCTCGCGCATCGGCACGCGCAGGTCGGGGCGCGAGCCGCTGACGTGGATCTTGCGCGAGCCGGGAATCGGGCGGGTGACATCGGCCGAGAGCGCTTCGGTGGCGCGCTGGAAGTCTTCTGGCAGGGCGTTCATGCGGCGGTCCTTGGGCTGGAGGAGTCCAAGCGGCGGCGCCGGCACGGCGCGCGATGAGCCGACCTGGGGCCGTCACCGCGCATCGAATCGAAGCTCCCTACGCCGGTGTGAGCCGGATCAGGTTCAAAGGGACTCTCTCAGCCCGGCTGCCGCCGGACACCCCCGCTTGCGGGCGGCATTGAAGCATGAAGCGGCGGCGTCGGCGAGCGCGTCGGCCAGGGCGGACGCGGCGCGCAGGCGGGCCAGGGCGCGCTTCACGGCGACTCGAAGCCATCGGCGAAGACTGCAGCCTGCGGCTGCCGCTCGACCGCACCGATGTCGGTCCAGGCCACGCTGCCGGCGCGGGTCTGCTGGTTGAAGGGCGCACCGCGGAAGTCGCTGCCGGTGTCGGCGGGCGAGCAGCGGTCGATCAACAGCTCGCTGCGCGGCGCATAGGTCTGTGGATCGAGGTCGAAGGCGGCCGCGGGCAGGGTCGTGAAGCCGCCGAGGGTGGGATCGGCTTCGACCAGGTGTGCAGCGAAGTCAGCGGTGGACTGGAAGAAGCCGCACCAGCCGCGGGTGAAGCGTCCGGCGCTGTCGTTGCCGCCGATGTTGGCGGGCGCCGGCGTCGAGGTGGAGGCGAGGATGCTGGCGAAGGCCGCGGCCGTGCCGGCGTCGTCGAGCCGGAAGAAGCGATCCAGCGCGCTGCGCATGATGACCGTGCTGTTGGCCAACCGGACATGGCCGCCGAGGCTGGCGGCGAACAGGGAAGGTCCATTGACGCCGCTGGGGTCGACCACGCGGTTGTCGTCCAGCACGCTGGCCTCGATGCGCAGCTGCGCCGTATCGGTCGCCGTGATGAGGTTAGGGAATGCGAGGTTGCCCCGCACCGAGGCGCGCCGCAGCAGCAGTCGAGCGCCCGTGCTGGCGCTCAGCAGGCGCGCGGACTGCGGCACGCCGGCCACGCTGTCAGGCGCGTTGTCGTGCAGGCTGAGGCAAGGCACAGGGTTGAAGAAGCTGCAGCTGACCTGATCGCCCGAGGGCCGCAGCTCAAGCTCCAGGGCGTTGGTGACGCTGAGGCCCAGGGCCCCGCGCCCGGTCTGCTGCAGGATCACCAGGTTCTGCAGGCGGAAGCGGCTCTCGCCCGGCGGTCGCGTCGAAGTGCCGATGCGATAGCTGCCGCTCAAGCACAGGCCGGCGTTGAACCCGCCGTTGCTGCTGATTGCCAGCAGAGCGGACGCGTTGTCGGCGGCACCCAGCACGCGCACGCCTGCGGTGGCCGGCTGGCTGGCGTCGAGCGTGGCGAAGCCTGCGGCGCAGCCACCGCTGTCGGCGGTGCTCTGGTTGCCGACGATCCACACCGTGCCGCTGGGACGAGGCTGCAGCCCGCCGCCGCCTTCGAGGCTGCCCAGGCAGTGGAAGGCGGCGCCGCTGGCAGCCTGATTGAAGCCGATGATGGTGTCGCGGGCGACGATGCTGCCGTGCCGGCTGACGTTGGCGCCGCCGCCGGGCGGAAAGCCGCCGCAGTACAGACCGCCACCGCGGTTGCTGGCGGTGTTGCCGGAGATTTCCGCGCCCTCCACCAGAAACAGGTCGACCCGCGCCAGCGGTTCATCCAAGGTCACCGCGCTGCCGGTGAGGGCGACGCCGCCGCCGTCGACCGCGCTGTTGCCGCGGATACTCACCCCCAGCCCCAGCAGCACCGAGGCCGCACCGCGAATCGCCAGGCCGCCGCCGGTACTGTTTTCGACCGTGCCGGTGGCATCGCCACCGATGAGCGCCAGCCGGCGCACCTGGAAGCTCCCCACGCGGCCGTTCAGACGCAACTCCAGCACCGGCCGCTGGGCGCCGCCACTGCCATCGAACACGGCGCGATGCGCGTCCTGGGTGGGGTCGCCGGACAGCCCCGAACTGCAGCTGTCGTAGCCGCCCTCCAGGAACACCGCGGTCTGGTTGACCGTGGGCGCGTAGACGATGCCGTTGGGGGCTGCGTAGGCGCCTTTGTTGATCAGCACCGTGTGCAGGCCGGTCTGGCCCTGCAGAGCGAACAGCGCCGCCTGCAGGCTGGCATGGGTGCAGGCGGCGTCGCTGCCCACGCGCAGCACCAGCGCGAAAGCGGGGGCGACGCCCATGCCTGCGGTCAGCACGAGCAGGCAGAAGCCAATGCGGGCTGCGCTGCGGACGCAGGCAATAAGGGACTGAGGGAGCGCGTGCATGGTGGACCTCACCTGGGCCTTCGTCCGCGCGCGATCGCGGGGACAGTAAGTACGGACACGCAGGAGGGCGGCCACGCAGGACATCCGGCCGCGCGAACGCGCCCAGCCCAGCGCCTCAGGACAGGCGATGCCGGCCGCTGGCGGGGAGGGCGCAGGGTCGTCGTGGACGCGAGCGCGACCGCAATGACGATCGTCAATTGACCGCCCCCGGGGGGCTGGCTAGGCTGCGCAGGCTCCGGGGCGCTTGCGCCGCCGGCCCCGACGTCACCGCCGCTCTCCCCTGCCAAGGAACCGCCATGCCCCTCAGCATTACCATCGACCTCAGCGACAAGGACATCGAGCGCTTCCGCGCGGCCCAGGCCTCGGCCGAAGCCAGCGCCAAGTCGGCGGACGAGATCATCAAGGCCGCAGCAGACCTGCTGAAGTCGGCCGAGACCGGCGCCCTGCCGGATTTCATCCGCCAGCGCCTGGAGGGCCTGGACTCGCTGATCGCGATGCTGAATGACGAGGGCTTTGCGCTGCCCGACGAGGACCGCAAGCACGTGGTGTCGGCCCTGGTCTACTTCGTCAACCCGCAGGACGCGATTCCCGACCACACGCCGGTGCTGGGCTATCTCGATGACGCCATCATGATCGAGCTGTGCCTGCGCCAGCTGCACAACGAGATCGAGGCCTACGAGGACTTCTGCGACTTCCGCCAGCACGAGGCGGAGCGCCGCGGCCTCGACCCGGCCACCGTGGGCCGCGCCGACTTCCTCGAAGCGCGCCGCGAGGAATTGCTGAACCGCATTCACCGCCGTCGCGAGCGCGACTACGGCGTGGGCTACGGCGGCAGCAGCGGCTACGGCCGCTCTGGCTACACCCGCAGCTGGCGCCCGAGCCTGATCAAGGTTCGCTGAGCTTGGCGCGGGTTTTTCTGCGCCAGGTCGACGCTGCCGCGATGAACGCCGGCAGCGCCGACACCCTGGTCCAGCACCTCGGCATCGAGGTGCTGGAAGTCGGCGAGGACTTCATCCGCGGCCGCATGCCGGTCGACCATCGCACCCACCAGCCCTTTGGCCTGCTGCACGGTGGCGCCTCGGTGGCGCTGGCGGAAACCCTGGGCAGCATGGCCGCCAGCCTCTGCGTCGACCCGGCCACGCAGATGGCGGTCGGTCTCGAGATCAATGCCAACCACCTGCGCGCGGTCACCCAAGGCTGGGTCATCGGCACCGCCCGGCCCATCCATGTCGGCCGCAGCACCCAGGTCTGGGACATCCGCATCGAGAACGACGCCGGCCAGCCGGTCTGCATCTCGCGGCTGACCATGGCCGTGGTGCCGCGCGCGATGGGCGCGCGCTGATCGCGCCCTGAGGCAACTCGGATTAAGTTCGTCCTGAGCGTGCTCGGTGCTCGCGCCATCCGGCGTCGCCGGGCCCGCTTCCGCTGGATCGCGCACTGAGGAAGTTCTGAACAACTCCGTCCGGGAGTTGTTCAGACGTCGAGAGACCGGCGCGGGTCCGGACGCGTTCGGCCGCTGCGCGGCGAGGCCTTAGCTGCGCTCGGTCACCCCAGATCAAGCACTGACGTGCTCGATTCGCCAGCGCGCCTTCACCACAACGCAGCGTTGCACCGACGAGGCTTGAGCGGTGCGCCCGGCAGGACCATCTTGGCGGCCATCACAGCCGCCAGGAGAGCCCCATGACCCAGCCCCGTTGCGTCACCCGTCTGGTCCGCGGAATGCCCACGTCGGACGGCGCCGGCGTGCGCCTGACCCGGGTGATCGGCATTCCCGAGCTGCGCAATCTCGACCCCTTTCTGATGCTGGATCACTTCGGTTCGGAGGAAGCCGCCGACTACATCGCTGGCTTTCCCAACCATCCGCACCGCGGCTTCGAGACGGTCACCTACATGCTCGAAGGGCGCATGCGCCATCGCGACAACCAGGGCAATGAGGGCCTGCTGGTGTCGGGCTCGGTGCAGTGGATGACCGCCGGCCGTGGCCTCGTGCATTCGGAAATGCCCGAGCAGGAAGAGGGCCGCATGTCCGGCTTCCAGCTGTGGATCAACCTGCCGGCGGCGCAGAAAATGTGCGCGCCGCGCTACCAGGACATCGCGCCCGAGCGCATCCCCGAGATCGAACCGCTGGCGGGCGCCAAGGTGCGCGTACTGGCCGGCGAGTACGGCGGCCTGCGCGGTCCGGTCGATGCCGAGGCCACCTCGCCGCTGTATCTCGATATCGCTCTGCCGGCGGGCGCGTCGCTTGAGGTGCCGGTGCCCGCCGGCCATGCCGCCTTCGCCTACGTGTTCGAGGGCCGCGCCGAGCTGGCCGGGCAGACGGTCGGCACCGATGTGATGGCCCTGCTGTCGGACGGCGAACAGCTGCTGGTCGCGGCTGGCGATGCGCCCGCGCGCCTCATCCTCGTCGCCGGCCGACCGCTGCGCGAGCCGATCGTGCAGTACGGGCCTTTCGTGATGAACCATCCGCACGAGATCCAGCAGGCCATGCTCGACTACCAGGCCGGGCGCTTCGGGCCGGTGTGAGCGAGCGCGGCACGCGGAGCCTGCGTCATCGAGCGACGGCGGGACGGTGGGTCAAGACCCACCCTATTCCAGCCGGAATGCTCACGGGTTGGATCCAGGCCCACCCAATCAGAAGCATGCATAGGGTGGGTCTTGACCCACCAACGCTTCAACACCTGCGCCGTCAGCCGGGGAGCACTGCTCCTGCGCGATCCCTCGTGCTTCGTTCAATCGGCGGGAGGTGAACTGCGGTGGGCCAAGGCCCAGACGATGGGCCGTGGCGAGCGTCGGGCTTCGGTGGGTTAAGCAATAGGAAGCATGCATAGGGTGGGTCTTGACCCACCAACGCTTCAACACCTGCGCCGTCAGCCGGGGAGCACCGCTCCTGCGCGATCCCTCGTGCTTCGTTCAATCGGCGGGAGGTGAACTCCGATGGGCCAAGGCCCAGACGATGGGCCGTGGCGAGCGTCGGACTTCGGTGGGTCAAGACCCACCCTATGCACTCGTTCCTCCCGACTCGCTTCTCATGAGCTGCAGGACAGCATCGAGCAGCCGGCGCGATGGCGCGCCCAGTCGGGGCGTTTCTGCGCATAGGCCTCGGCGTCGGGTTGCTCGTCGTAGGGACGTTCGAGCACCGTCTGCAGGCGCTGCAGCGGGGCAAGATCACCCTGTTCGGCGGCGTCGATGGCCTGCTGGGCCAGCCAGTTGCGCGGTACGTAGAGCGGGTTCACGGCGGCCATGCGCTCGCGGCGCGCCGCGGGCGCCGCATCGCTGTCCAGCCGCTGCGCGTAATCGGTCAACCATGCGGCCAGCGCAGGTCGCTGCGCCTCGAACGCGGCGGCGGCGTAGCTCGCAGCGCGCAGCGGATCGACACTCGGCGCAGCGGCATCCAATCCCATCAGTGCGCGGAAAGTCAGCGTGAAGTCGAGCTGGGCCGCGTGCATGAGCGCGTACAGACGCTGGGCCAGCGCGGTATCGGCATCGCGGGGCGCCAGCAGCCCGAGCTTGCCGGCATTGAATTCGGCGTGCGCGCGGTTGAAGGTCTCGGCGTAGGCGCGCAGCCCATCGCGCAGAGGCTCCTGATCGGCGAACAGCGAGGACAGCGCGCCCGCCAGGCAGGACAGGTTCCAGTGCGCGATCTGCGGCTGCCGGCCGAAGGCATAGCGGCGGCCTTCGGCATCAGTGATGTTCGGCGTCCACGCCGGATCGAAGTCTTCGAGCCAGCCGTAGGGCCCATAGTCGAGGGTCAGGCCCAGCACGGACAGGTTGTCGGTGTTCATCACCCCGTGCACAAAGCCGACCCGCATCCAGTGCGCGAGCAAGAGGCCGGTGCGCTCGCAGATCGCGCGGAACACCTGCGCATCGCGATCCGCCGCGCCTTCGTACTCGGGGAAGTCGCGCACGCACATGAAGTCCCACAGCTGCCGCAGCAGCGCGTACTCGCCGCGCGAGGCCGGCAGCTCGAAGTGGCCGAAGCGCAGGAAGCTCGGCGCGACCCGGCAGACGATGGCGCCAGGCTCGGGCTTCGGATCGCCGGCGTAGAGGATGTCGCGCACCACGGCGTCGCCGGTGGCGATGAGCGAGAGCGCGCGCGTGGTCGGCACGCCCAGCGCGTGCATCGCCTCGCTGCAGATGAACTCGCGCAGCGAGCTGCGCAGCACGGCGCGGCCGTCGGCGCGGCGCGAATACGGGGTGGGTCCGGCGCCCTTGAGCTGCAGCTCATGACGGCGGCCGTCGGCACCGATCACCTCGCCCAGACTGATCGCGCGGCCGTCGCCGAGCTGTCCAGCCCAGTGGCCGAACTGATGGCCGCCGTAGTTGCTGGCGATCGGCTGCATGCCGTCGAGCAGAGCATTGCCGGCGAACACCTCGGCGAAACGCGCGCTGGCAGTGTCCTCGGCAGTGATGCCGATCGCGCTTGCGACCGCGGGTGACAGCGCCAGTAGACGCGGCGAAGGGACCGGCGTGGGCTGGACCTCGGACCACAGCGCAGCGCTGACCGGCCGCGTGTAGTTGGCCGTTTCAGGGTCGCCGGGCAGGGCGCGGCGAAAGGCGTTGTCAAAGTGCAGCTGCATGCGCGAGGCTCGAAGCAAGGAAGACGCAACAGGATCGAGCGTGCGTCGTTACGTCATCGTGCATCGCGCGCAGGCGAGCCGGCGCACCGCGGCCCGTCTCAGCCACCTTCCTTCAGGATTCGGTAGCGCTGCAGGACGGTGTCGTACTCGGTCTGCAGGTTCTGGCGTTCGGTTTCGCGCTTGCTGAGGTACTCGCGCTGGTCCTCGACCTGCTTGCGCGAGGCCTCGATCGTGCTCTGCACGGTGGCCGGCACCGGCCTGCCTGCGCGCTCCAGCGAGGCCGCATGGTCGAGCTGGTCTTCCAGGCTCTTTTCCTGGCTGCGGATGCCCACGCGGGCGGCCTCCAGCGACTGGTCGAGCAGGTCGAAGCGCTCGCGGTAGGCGCGCTCCAGGTCCTCCTCGGTCGCATACGAGCCCATCAATACCGCATCCATCTTGTCCTGCTCGGCCTTGATCGCAGCAAGGCGTTCGGCCTCGGCCTCTTCCGCCGCCTTGGCCGCGCGCTCCTCGGCGGTCAGGGCCCGATCAACGCGGTTGACCGTGGTGCCGCTGCGGCTGATTTCTTCACGCGCCTGGTCGACCGCTTCCGGCGGCAAGGTGTCGGTGTAGTGGACCTTGCCCTCGGCGTCGACCCAGCGATAGAGCTTCTGCGCCAGCGCGGGCGCCGACAGCAGGGACAGGACGAGGGCAGCAGTGATGACGACGGTGGCGCGCATGGATCGAACCTCGGTGGTGCGGGGCAGGGCGCTCAGGCAACGCTGCCGTAGGTGTCTCGGTAGGCCAGCAAGCGGCTGCGGTGCTCGGCCAGCTCGGGCCGGCCGGCAGTATAGGCAAGCAGTTCCGCCAGCCGCGCGATGGCGATCACGGGCAATTGCGCCTGCTGTTCAAGTTCCTGCACCGCCGACAACGCGCCAGCACCGCGCTCCTGGCGATCCAGCGCGATCAGCACGCCGCAGGGCTCGGCGCCGGCTTCGCGGATGAAGCCCAGCGACTCGCGGATGGCCGTGCCCGCAGTGATGACATCGTCGACGATCAGCACGCGGCCCGACAGCGGCGCGCCGATCAGGCGGCCGCCCTCGCCGTGGCTCTTGGCCTCCTTGCGGTTGAAGGCCAGCGGCACGTCGATGCCCCGCGCATACAGCGCGGCCGCCACTGCGGTCGCGAGCGGGATGCCCTTGTAGGCCGGCCCGAACAGCATGTCGAACTCAAGCCCCGAGGCCAGCAGGGCCTCGACATAGCAGTCGGCGAGCCGGGCCAGGGCGCCGCCGGTGTTGAACAGGCCGGCGTTGAAGAAGTACGGACTGATCCGCCCCGACTTCAGGGTGAACTCGCCGAAGCGCAGCACCGAACGCTCGATCGAGAGTTCAAGAAACCGCCGCTGGTAGTCCTGCATCGCCTGCTGCATGGGGCTCGCTCCGGGCATCCGACCAAAGCCCGCTATCATCCCAGCTTCGCCACGGGCGGGCCACGCGAAGCACAGCCTCCACGCCGGCGCAGCTGTCTTTGCGAGACGCTCGCGCACAGCGCGCAGCCCCAAACCCGCCCCAGTCCGCTCTTTCGAATCCCGAATCCCTACTCCCGAATCCCGGCTCTCCATGCGCATCTGCAGCTTCAACGCCAACGGCCTCCGCTCCGCCGCCAGCAAGGGTTTCTTCGACTGGTTCGGGGCCCAGGACATCGACGTGCTCTGCGTGCAGGAGACCAAGGCCCAGGCCGAGCAGCTGGCGGATCCGGCGCTGCGCCCCGCGGGCTGGCACGCACACTTCCGCGATGCCACGACGAAGAAGGGCTACAGCGGCGTCGGCCTCTACAGCCGGCAGGCGCCGGATACGGTGTTGACCGAGCTGGGCTGGGACGAGTTCGACGAGGAGGGCCGCTACATCGAGGCGCGCTTCGGCGATCTGAGCGTGGTCTCGCTGTACTTCCCTTCCGGTTCCTCGGGCGACGAACGCCAGCAGTTCAAGTTCCGCTGCATGGACTGGTTCGGACCGATCCTCGCCGAGTGGGTGCGCTCATCCAGGCGCTATGTGATCTGCGGCGACTGGAACATCGTCCACACCCGTCGCGACATCAAGAACTGGACCTCGAACCAGAAGAACTCGGGCTGCCTGCCGGAAGAGCGCGCCTGGCTGGATCACCTCTTCGGCGAGCAGGGCTGGGTCGACAGCTACCGGCACCTGCGCCCGCAAGGCGAGGACTACACCTGGTGGAGCCAGCGCGGTGCCGCGCGCGCCAAGAACGTCGGCTGGCGGATCGACTACCAGGTGGTGTCGCCGGCGCTGCGTGAATCGCTGCGCAACTGCGCGATCCACGCCGAGCCGAAGTTTTCCGACCACGCGCCCTACGTGGTCGACTACGCATGACAGCGGCGGCAACCGCGACGCCAGCCACCGGCCTGCGCTCGGCCCTGCGGGCGTTCTCGCAGCCGGCCGCGTTCAGCCTGTTCCTGCTCGGCTTTGGCTGCGGCCTGCCCTTCCTGCTGGTCGGCTACACGCTGTCGATCTGGCTGCGCGAGTCGGGGCTGGAGCTGTCGAGCATCGGCCTGCTGAGCTACGTCAGCCTGTTCTATGTCTTCAAGTTCCTGTGGGCGCCGCTGCTCGATCGCTGGCGCGCGCCGCTGCCGATGCGGGGTCGCCGACGACCCTGGCTGCTGCTGGCGCAGCTGCTGCTGGGGGCAGCGCTGTGCGGCATGGCGATCACCGGCCCCGAGGGCGGGCTGACCCTGTTCGTGGCGCTGGCCGCGCTGGTGGCTTTCGCCGGCGCCACCCAGGACACGCTGGTGGACGCCTACCGCATCGAAATCGCGCCGATCGAAGCGCAGGCGGCGCTGGCGGCGACCTACTCCTTCGGCTATCGCTTGGGGCTCATCCTGGGCGGTGCCGGTGCGCTCTACTTCGCCGAGTTTGGCGGCTGGCGTATCGCCTATCTCGCGATGGCCGCAGCGATGCTGGCGCCGCTGGCCGCCACCCTGTTCAGCGCCGAGCCCGAGCAGCCGGCGACCAGCGTCACGCGACCCGGCCTGAGCGAAGCCTTCATCGCGCCGTTCCGCGCCTTCTTCAGCCACAGCGGTCTGTGGCTGGGCCTGGCCCTGCTGGTGTTCGTCGGCCTGTTCAAGCTGCCGGACCAGATGCTCGGCGTGGTTGCCGGGCCCTTCTACATCGACACCGGCTACGACAAGGCGCAGATCGCCACGGTGTCCAAGGTCTATGGCGTGTGGATCGGGCTTGCCGGCGCCTTCCTCGGCGGCCTCGCGGTGGCGGCGCTGGGCATTCGTCGCTGCCTGCTGATCGGCGCGCTGGCGGTGGCCGTCTCGAATCTCGCCTTCCTGCTGATGGCGCAGAACCCGGGCGCGCTGTGGGCGTTCACCGCCACCATTTCGGCCGACAACCTGAGCCAGGGCTTCGCCGGCACCGTGCTGGTGGCCTTCATGTCGGGCCTCACACAGCGCGGCTACACCGCGACGCAGTACGCGCTGCTCAGCTCGCTGGCCAATCTGCCCGGCAAGCTGATCGGCGGCGGTTCGGGCTTTCTGGTGGAGGCCTGGAGCTACTCGGGCTTCTTCATTTTCAGCACGCTGTCGGTGGTGCCGACCCTGATGCTGCTGGCCTGGCTCTGGACCCGGCCCGCGCTGGCGTCGCCCGGCGAGGGCAACGCGCCGCGCTGAGAGCATGTGAAAAAACCATCCGCCTACTGCGGCCGCCTCTGGACGTCCGTGGCGGCAGCGCGCTCCGCGAATTCCGCGGTCACTAGCTCGCCAAACACCCTTGAATTCACGTCGCGCGCTTTGCCACGAACGCCCACAGACGCCCTCGCTACGGCGTCTGGGTTTTTTCACACGCTCTGAGTGATGTCGCTGCGAGCGCGACCCTGTGCTAGGGTTCTTGGCTCGCGCGAGGCATACAGGGGTGCAGCGCGCGCAGCCTGCGATCCGCCGCCTGTCGGTCAGGCCGCGACGCGGGTGCCTTCCAACGCTGAAGTTCCCCTGCATGCCCGACATCCTCGTCAAAGACATCGACCCCGACATCGCCGAGCGCATCAAGCGCATCGCCCGCGACCGCGGCTGGCCGATCAACGACGTCGTGCTGAGCCTGCTGCGCCAGGCCCTGGGCATGGAGATCCCCGATCCGCCCCTGCCCGGCGATATCGCCCGGCTGACCGGCACCTGGGAAGACGAAGAGAGCCGCGCGCTCCACGAGGCGATCGAGGCGCTTCGCAAGCTCGGTTGAGGGCGATGGCGCCCGGCATCACCCCTGTGCTTCGCGCCGCAACGCGTGCAGCTTGAAGGTCGCGAGCATCGCGCGCGTGTAGAGGTAGACGAACAGCGCGCTGATCAGCAGGCCGCTGGGCTGCCCACTCTCGACGAACTGGATCAGCTTCGAGGCGACGAAGTAGATCAGCATCGCGGTCGCCGCCGCGCGGCTGCGTCGCCAGATGCCGTAGGCGAGGCCGAAGATCAGCGCGACATCGACCAGCATCCAGGCGTCCACGCCCTGGATCGCACTGCCGAAGAGGGCCGCAAGCGTGATGGCAAGGGTGATCCCACCGGAAACGCAGCCGGCGACGACGCCGTGGCGGACGTGGCGCGCGAGTTCTTCCGGCTCACGGAAGGCTTCAGCCGCAGGGAGGGTGGAAGGCGCCGCGTAGGGATTGTCCAAGCTCATTCACTTCGAGAGACGAAAAAAGGATAGGCGTCAGGCAGCGCCAAACGCGGAGCTCAAGCCTGCCACACCCCGCCCAGCACGCGCGGCCCGGCCGCTCCGGTGGCCTCGCAGAGATTGCCCGGCCGCCCGGCGAGGGTTTCGCGGGCCAGCCAGGCGAAGGTCATCGCTTCAACGAAATCGGGGTCGACGCCGTGGGCCGCGGTGGACTCGACGGTTCGTCCGGGCAACAGCGAGGCCATGCGTGACATCAGCATCGGGTTGTGCACGCCGCCGCCGCAGACCAGCACGCGCTCGCCCTCCGGCTGCCAGCGCGCCAGCGCCTGCGCGATGCTGGCGGCGGTGAATTCCAGCAGGGTCGCCTGCACCACCTCCGGTGCCAGCGAGAGGCCCGTCATCCGGGCTTCGAGCCAGGCGAGGTGGTAGCGATCGCGGCCGCTGCTCTTCGGCGGCGGCTCGGTCAGGTACGGATCCGCCAGCAGGCGCTGCAGCAGTTCGGCGTGGACCTCGCCTGCAGCAGCGAAGCTGCCGCCAGCGTCGAAAGCCTGGCCGCGATGGCGCAGGCACCAGGCGTCCATCAGGCCATTGCCCGGACCGCAGTCGAAGCCCAGCACCGGTGCGGCAGCGCCCTGCAGCGCACTGTGCGCGCTGCCGCCGAGCAGGCTCAGGTTGGCGATGCCGCCGATGTTGAGCACGGCGCGGGCTTCGGCGTCAGCGCTGAACACAGCGCGGTGGAAGGCCGGCACCAGCGGCGCGCCCTGGCCGCCCGCGGCGACATCGCGGCGACGGAAGTCGGCAACCACGGTGCAGCCCGTGTGCTCGGCGATCCGCGAGGGGTCGCCGATCTGCAGGCTGAAGGGGCGCGGGCCACGCGGTCGGTGACGCAAGGTTTGGCCGTGCGAGCCGATGGCATGCACGGCGTCGCGATCGAGCGCGAAGTCCTCGATCAGCTGCAGCGCGGCGCTGGCGAAAGCGTCGGCGACTGCGGTCTCGAGCTCGCCGAATTCGTCGAGCGAGAGCAGCGGCTCGTGCTGGGAGACGCGCAGGATCTGCGCGCGCAGGGGGGCGTCCCAGGGATAGGTGCGCCCTGCCACCAGTTCGACCCGCGCGCCGCGCAGGTCGACCGCGGCGACGTCGATGCCGTCGGCGCTGGTGCCGGAAATCAGGCCGAGGTAGAGGCCGTCCTCGCCCGCGACCATGCGCGGAAGATCAGCGCGAAGCGAGCGCGCTGGCAGTGGCCTGCATCTGCTGCAGACGCGCCAGCATCGGCTGCGACTGCTCGCGGAAACGGGCCAGCTCGCCGGCCGGCAGGGGCTGCGGCTTGGGCATGGTCACGGTCAGCGGGTCGCGATGCACGCCGTGGACGCGGAATTCGTAGTGCAGGTGCGGGCCGGAGGCCAGGCCCGAAGCGCCGACGTAGCCGATGGTGTTGCCCTGGCTCACGCGCGCGCCGGTCTTGTAGTTGGAGAAGCGCGACATGTGGGCGTAGAGGGTGGTGACGCCGTTGCCGTGGTCGAGGATGACGGTGCGGCCGTAGCCGCTGCGCCAGCCGGCAAACGTGATGCGGCCATCGCCCGCGGCCTTGATCGGGGTGCCGGTGGGCGCGGCATAGTCGACGCCGCGATGCGCGCGCACCGTGCCCAGCACCGGGTGACGACGGGCGTTCGAGAAGCGCGAGCTGAGCCGCGCGAAGTCGATCGGCATGCGCAGGAAGGACTTCTTCATCGGCCGGCCTTCGGCGTCGTAGTACTCGGTCTTGCCGTCGGCGAAGGTGTAGCGGAAGACCTGGTAGGTCTTGCCCTGGTTGACGAAGGTGGCGGCCAGGATGTCGCCTCCGCGCAGGCGCTCGCCGTCGCGGTAGATGTCCTCGTAGACGACGTGGAAGCTGTCGCCCTCGCGCAGGTCCTGGGCGAAGTCGATGTCGTAGCCGAACACCTTGGCCATCTCCAGCATGCTGGCGGTGGACATGCCGGCGCGGGCGGTGGCTTCCGAAAGGGATTCGGTGATGGTGCCCGAGGCCATCTGCACGCGGCGCTGCACCTCGCGCTCGATCTTCTCCTCGCGGATGTCATCGCCATCGACATGCAGCACGACGCGGGTGGCTTCGTCGCGGTCGAAGCGCAGGGCGCGCAGCTCGCCGTCCTCGATCTGGAACGCGAACTCGGTGCCGGGGCGGAAGCGGGTCAAGGGCTCGCGCGCGCCAGGGTGCTCCAGCAGGCGGTGCATCAGGGTCGCGGACAGGCCCTGGGCGCTGAAGATCGCGCCCAGCGTTTGCCCGGGCTTGACCGTGACCGCGGTCCACGCGTCGGCAGCGACTGCGGCCGGCGCCTGCGCGCCCGGCTCGGCGTCGGCATCAGCGAGCTCCGCAAGCGTCGGCAGCTCCAGCTCCAGCGAGGTGCGGGCGGCGTTCTGCGGCTCCAGGCTGGCGCCCGCAAAGCCGGGAATGGTCAGCACCACGAAGGTGGACACCGTGGCGAGCATGCTGGCCAGAAACCAATGCTCGCGGCGGAACCGCGCCAGCGCGGACAGCGGCAGGCGCGCGCTCGTGGGCGTCTCGGTGGTGGTGTCGGCCAGATCGGCGAGGTCGGCGGGGCGCGGGCGGCGGATGGCCTGAACAGGGCGGGCGTGCGCGGAGCGCGGCGTCGAGTCGTCGTGATGCACTGGCGGTGGCTCTCGGCCGTTATGACCATCGAACCATAACCAGCTTGAAATCCCTTCGTCAAACCTTTGTTGCCAAAGGAAATTCCTGCGCTCGCGCTTTTAACTCGGGGTTAACAGGGTTCAGGCCGGAGTGTGCGCTGAATCACGCTCCGCCGATGAAACCGTGCTGGCGCCAGGCTTCGAACACCAGTACCGCCACCGCGTTCGACAGGTTGAGGCTGCGGTTTCCCGGGCGCATGGGCAGGCGCAAACGGGTCTCGGCCGGGATCGACTCCAGCACCGGCTGCGGCAGGCCGCGGCTCTCGGGTCCGAACAGAAAGGCGTCACCGGCGCTGTAGGCGACTTCGTCGTAGCGACGCTGGGCGCGGGTCGACAGCGCGAACAGACGCGGCGGCTGCAGCGCAGCCAGCGCGGCCGGCAGCGAGTCGTGCACCTTGAGATCGGCGTACTCGTGGTAGTCGAGGCCGGCGCGCTTCAGGCGCACGTCGTCGAGTTCGAAGCCCAGCGGGCGGATCAGGTGCAGGCGGGCGCCGGCATTGGCGCACAGGCGGATCACATTGCCGGTGTTGGGCGGGATCTCGGGCTCGTAGAGCAGCACGTCGAACATGCGGCGGTTCCAGGTGACAGGGCGATGCGGGCGTGGCCCGCGGCTGCGCATTGTCGGTCCTGCGCTGCGCGCGGCGACAGCGGCCCCGTACAAAGCCCGATCGGGCCTGCGGAGCGCTATCCTTCGCGCCATCCCCGCAGGCTTCGACCCCAATCCCATGCGTTGCTACGTCTACCGCAGCGAGAAGCGCGCCGACACCTACGTCTATCTGCGCGAGGAAGGCGCCTTCGAGGTGCTGCCCGAAGCGCTGCACGCCAGCCTGCGACCGCTGGTGGCGGCGCTCAGCTTCGAGCTGGTCGAAGGCCGCCGGCTGGCCCGCGAGGACGCCGCCGTCGTGCGCGCCAACCTGCTGGAGCGCGGCTTCCACATCCAGCTGCCGCCGCCCGCCGAGTACCTGCCGGACATGATGCCCGCGCATGGCGGCTGAACGCCCGGTGCGGGCCGCTCCGGCGGCGCTGCCGCTGGCCACGGCGCTGTCCGCCCCGCTGCTGATCGCAGCGCACGCCCTGCCAGCGCTGTTCGCGCTCGACGCGCTGTGGGGCCTGCCGCTGCTCGCGGCGGGCCTGGGTGTGCAGACCGCAGGCGCGGTGCTGGCCAGCGCGCGCCTGCCAGTGCCGCGCACCGCCGCCGCGCTGCAGCGCGGCCTTCTGGGCGGCGGCCTGCTTCTGCTGCTGGCCCTGCTGGTGGGCATTCCGCTGCTGGTCTGGCCCTTCGCCGGGCTGCTGAAATCCGGTGCGCTCGGTGCGGTGCTGCTGCTCTGCGCGGGCGTCGCCGTCGCCGGCCTGCTGGCCAGCCGGGTGTTCGCCGACCCGGTGCTGCTGCTGGTGCCCGAGCCCATCACCCGCCGCCGCCTCGGCCAGCATCTGGCGCGCGCGCGCCTGACCCGCCAGCGCCTGCTGGAACGCGGCGACTTCGACTTTGGCGACATCACCCTGGGCGCCGCCTGCCTGGTGCTGCAGCTGGGGCCGGCCCTGCTGGCGCTGGCCAGCGAGGCGGGCCGCAGCGGCGGCGTACCCGCACTGGCGGCGAGCGCGCATGCCCTGCTGATCGCGCCGCTGTGCGCGCTGGCGCTGGCGCGGCGGGTGCAGGCCTGTCTCGCCGCCGCCGAGTCCGCGCCCGCGGCGGAGCCCGCCGCGGAGGCGCCCAGCGCGGCGCGCGAGCCCCAGCCCGCGTTGGCGGAGTCCAGCGAGCCCCCCACCGCGATCGACGACCCGGTCATCGCCCTGTTCGCCGCGGCGCGACGCGGCGACATCGAAGGCGCCGTAGCCCTGCTGGCGGAGAGTGCGCCCACACCGGCGGCGCCCGCCCCGCCCGAGGGCCGCGACCAGCGCAGCCTGGCCGTGCTGGCCAGCCTGCTGGGCGACCTCAGCCTGCTGCGCGCGCTGATCCTGCGCGGGGTCGATCTCAACGAATCCCGCGCTGGCCTCACGCCGCTGCTTGCCTGCACCCGCGACAGCTACCACGGGCGCCCGGACGCGGTGGCGATGCTGCTGGCCAACGGTGCCGATCCGCGGCTGGCCGACGGCGAGGGCCGCACGCCGCTGCACTACGCGGCGCGCAGCAGCGATCCCGAGGTCGCAGCCCAGCTGCTGGACGCCGGCGCCGAGCTCAACGCGCTCGACCGCGGCGGCCGCAGCCCGCTGTTCGAAGCCTGCGCCGCCGGCAGCTGGCGACTGGCGCGGTTTCTGCTAGAGCGTCATGCCCGCAGCGAGCCCGAGGGCGGCCAACCGGCGCTGCTGGCCGCCGCCGCCGGCGAGGACGATGCCGCCGGCGTCGAGCTGCTGCTGCGCCACAAGGCCAAGGTCGACGCCCGCGGCCGGCTGGGCCGCACGGCCCTGCACGAGGCCTGCCTGGCGGGCAACGGCGCGATCGTGGCCGCCCTGCTGAAAGCCGGCGCCGATGCCGGTCGCGCCGACGACCACGGCGCGACGCCGCTGATGGAGGCCGCGCGCGCGGGCTCGGTGGCCAGCATCGAAGCCCTGCGCCGCAAGTCGCCGGCGGTCGACGCGCTGGATACGGCCGGCCGCAGCGCCCTGCACATCGCCTGCGGCTCGGCGCGCGCCGATGCCGACGTCATCACCCGCTTGCTGCAGATGGGCGCGCGGCCCGACCAGGCCTGCGCCAGCGGCCAGACCGCGCTGGAACTCGCGCGCGCGGCGCAGCGCTGGGACCTGGTCGGGCGCATGGACCCCGACCACCCGCTGCCGGCCGCAGTCGACGACGCGCCGGGCGCGATCACGGGGTCGTCCGAGACCAGCGTCGAACGGGTCGAACTCGCCGAGCGCCTGACCCGCGCGCTGCGTCGCGGCCGCCCGGACCTGCTGCCTTCGCTGCTGCGCGAACTGAACCCGCCGGCCGATCTGCTCTGCGAACTCTTCGAAAGCCTCGGCGCGAGCCAGCCGCGCAGCGCGCTGGCCATGCTGGCCGCAGCGCTGCCGGCGAGCGGCGAGTACAGCCGCGAAGCGCAGTTGGCGCGCGCGCTCGATCGCGTTGCGGTAGCACCGCAGGCGCTGGACGCCCTGCGCGAACTCGGCGCCTCGCCGGCCGGCCGCGGCGGGCTGGCGCGCTACCTGCGCGCCTGCGTCGACGCGAGGCTGCCAGCCGGCGCCGACGAACAGCGCGCGCTGCAGCTGCTGGCGGCCGGGGCCGATGCCTTCGGCGCCCATGAGGGCGATGCGCCGCTGCTGCTGGCCATTCAGCTCGGCTGGTCCGAGGTGGTCGAAGCGCTGCTGATAGGCGGCGCCGACCCGGGGCAGACGGGACGCGGCGGGCAGACTCCGCTTGCGGCCGCCGCCCAGCGCGGCGACATCGCCAGCGTGCGCGGCCTGCTGCGCGCCGGCGCCAGTCCACAGCGGCGCGGCCCGGACGGCCAGTGCCCGCTGGGTCAGGCCATGCACGCCGGCGACCCGGCCCTGCTGCGCTGGCTCGATTGGAGCCGCTGGCCGCACCCGGGCCGGCCCCTGCGCGACGCCGACCTGATCCATGCCGCGGTCGCCGGGGACGCAGTGGCCGTGGGCTGCCTGCTCGAACTCGGGCTGGACCCCGGGGTGCGCGATGCGCGCGGCTGCAGCGCCCTGCTGCGCGCTGCCGGCAGCGGCCACGCCGATGTGGTCGCAGTGCTGCTCAAGGCCGGGCTCGATCCGGCGCTGGCCGCCGACAGCGGCATGACCGCGCTCACCGCGGCGATCAGCCAGGGCCACGCCGAAGTGGTGGAACTCCTGCTCGCCGGTCGCGCCCACGTCGAGCAGACCCTGCCCGGCGCGCTGCGCCCGCTGATGCTGGCGGCCGCGCTGGGCCAGGTGCGCTGCGTGCATCTGCTGCTGGCGCATGGCGCGGCGCGCGATGCGGTCGACGCCGACGGCAACACCGTGCTGCACCACGCCGCTCGGCGCGGCTGCCGCAGCAGCGAGGCCGCGCCCGCGCTGGCGCTGTGGACCGCGCTGTCGCCGCAGGCTGTTGCACTCAGCCAGGCCAATGCCTTGGGCGAGACGCCGCTGCTTCTGCTGCTCGGCGCGGCCGAGCCCGCCGGTACACCGCTGCGCAGCGAAGCGCTGCTGCCGCAGCTCGAGCGCCTGCTGGAGATCGGAACCGCACTCGACGCCCAGGACCAGCGCGGCTTCTCGGCTCTGCACTGGGGCGCCCAGCACGGTCTGCTGCCGCTGGTGCAGCGGCTGCTGCGCGCCGGCGCGGACCCCAGCCTGCGCGACGGCCTCGCGCGCAGCGCCGCCGAAGTCGCGCTCACCCGCGGCTATGTCGATATCGCCCGCGAACTCGAAGGCCCCAAACCACCGCCGTCGATGGCGCGCTTTCTGCGCTCGCAGGCGGACTGAGCGCGCGAGCGACGTCGCGACGGCGTCCAGCCGCAGCCGCAGTCGGCAGGTGACGTGTCAGCCGCGCTCAGCCCTGCCCGCCGCGCTCGCGCTCGCGCTCGGAGGCCGCGTCGGCCTCGAACAGACGTTCGAGGTCAGTGAAGGCCTCGCGCGCGCTCTGCACGAGCGCCGTCTCGTCGTCGTAGACGAGGTGCTGTTCGCGCAGCAGGGCCTCGTCGTGCTCGCGGAAGGTGCGCAGGCGCGATTCCACCACCGCCGCGTCCTGGCCCAGCGCCAGCAGCACGCTGCGGGCCATCTCCAGGGCGGCCGGAAAGGTCTCGCGGGTGATGCCCTCGATGTTGAGGTCCATCAGCCGGAACGCGTGCTGGCGGTTGCGCGCCCGCGCGAACACCTTCAGGTGCGGATACAGGCGCTTGATCATCCGCGCGGTGCGGATGTTGGCCTCGGGATCATCGGTGGTCAGAACCAGGATCTCGGCGCGGTCCGCACGCGCCGCGCGCAGCAGCTCGGCGCGGCTGGGGTCGCCGAAGTACAGGGTGCTGCCGAAGCGGCGCGACAGCTCGACCTGCTGCGGGCTGTTCTCCAGCGCGGTGAACGGGATGTGCTGGGCGCGCAGCATGCGGCCAATCATCTGCCCCATGCGCCCGAAGCCGGCGATGATCACCTTCGGATCGTGGTCGTCGATGGCGTCAAACGCGGGCGCGCGCTCGCGGATTTTCGCCAGCTTCCGGCAGTGCGCGTCGACCGCCATCAGCAGCAGCGGCGTCGCCGCCATCGACATGCCGACGATCACCACCAGCAGGCTCGATTCTGCCGGCGCCAGCAGACCGGCCTTGCCGGCTTCGGAAAACACCACGAAGGCGAACTCGCCGCCCATCGCCAGCACTGCCGCCAGCTGCAGCGGTGCGCCGGCCTTGAGCTTCGCCGCCTGCCGCCCGACCACCCACAGCACGGCGAACTTGATGGCCAGAAGCGCCAACGTGCCGATCACCACCTGGCCCGGCTCGGCGACGATCACGCCGAGGTCGATGCTCATGCCCACGGCCATGAAGAACAGCCCCAGCAGCAGGCCCTTGAAGGGCTCGATGTGCGATTCCAGCTCATGCCGGAATTCACTCTCGGCGAGCAGCACGCCCGCGAGAAACGCGCCCAGCGCCATCGATAGCCCGGCCTGCTGGACCAGGAAGGCCGAGCCGGCGACCACCATCAGCGCCGAGGCGGTGAACACCTCGACCGCCTGCGCGCGGGCGACGATGCGGAACAGCGGGCGCAGCAGATAGCGGCCGCCGATCACGATGGCCAGGATCACGCCGACCGCCTTCAGCACGGCATCGAGCCCCGGTGCCGCCTGCTCGGCGGCCTTGGCCTCGCCCAACAGGGGGATCAGCGCCAGCAGCGGAATCGCGACCGCGTCCTGGAACAGCAGCACCGCGAACGCGATGCGCCCGTAGTCGGCGGTCAGCGCCTTGCGCTCGGCCAGCAGCTGCAGGCCGACCGCGGTCGAGGACAGGGCCAGGCCCAGGCCGACCACCAGCGAAGCCTTCCAGCCCAGGCCCCACAGCGCGATCGCACCACCAATCAGCGCCGCCGACACACCGACCTGCAGACTGCCGATGCCGAACACCTGGCGTCGCATCACCCACAGACGCGCCGGCGAAAGCTCGAGTCCGATGATGAAGAGCAGCATCACCACGCCGAATTCGGACGCCGTCAGCACCGACTCGGGATCGCTGATGAAGCCGAGCACGTGCGGCCCGATCACCACACCCGCCGCCAGATAGCCGAGCACCGCGCCAAGGCCGAGCCGCCGGAACAGCGGCACCGCGATCACCGCGGCGATCAGGAAGACGAGGGCGTCAGCGAGAAATCCGTGTCCGTGCATGGTGCAGGATTCGAGCGGGCAGGGCCGTCAGTATGCCGGCTGGCTGCATGCCTCCGCGCCACGGGTCTGCGCGGTGCGGCGCTGCATCGCTAGACTGCCGTCTTCGCTGATGGATGCATCGCATGCTCATCGTGTCCTTGTTTTCGCTCGCGGCCGCCGCCCCGCTGGCGGCGCCGATGCCGGCCCCGTGGCTGCTCGCACTGCTGGCGGTGGCGTTGCTGCTGCTGGTCGCTGCGCTCGTGCTTCTGCTGACGCTGCTGCGTCGCAGTGGGCGCACGCAGACCGACCCTGCCCTGCTCGAACGCTTGGCCGCGCTGGCCGCCACCGCCGAACGCACCGAGCGCGCCCTGCGCGAAGAGCTGCGCGAAGCGCGCAGTGAGTCCGCCGAGCAGCAGGCGCGCTTCGAAGCCCAGCTGCGCGCCGCGCTGGCCGAGGGCAGCCGCGCCCAGGCCGAACGGCTGGATGCGTTCGGCCGCGGCCTCGACGCCGCCGCCCTGCGCTCGGATCAGCGCATCGAGACCCTGCGGCAGACGCTGTCCGACGACGCCCGCAAGAGCCGCGAGGAATCGGTGGCCGCGCTCAAGGGCTTCGGCGAAGCGCTGGACGCGCGCCTGCTCACCCTCACCCAGCACAACGCCGAGCGCATGAACGAAGTGCGCGGCACGCTCGAAGCCAAGCTCAAGGAATTGCAGACCGACAACGCCGCCCAGCTGGAGCGCATGCGCGAGACCGTCGACGAGAAGCTCAAAACCACGCTGGAAACGCGTCTGGGCGAGAGCTTCAAGCTGGTCTCCGAGCGCCTCGAACAGGTGCACCGCGGCCTGGGTGAAATGCAGACCCTGGCGCAGGGCGTGGGCGATCTGAAGCGCGTGCTCGGCAATGTCAAAACCCGCGGCACCTTCGGCGAAGTGCAGCTCGGCGCCCTGCTGGAGCAGATCCTCAGCGCCGAGCAGTACGCCAGCAATGTCGCCACCCTGCCGGGCAGCAGCGAGCGCGTCGAGTACGCCATCCGCCTGCCGGGCAGCACGCCGGGCGCGCCGGTGTGGCTGCCGATCGACGCCAAGTTCCCGCGCGAGGACTACGAGCGCCTGCTCGACGCGCAGGACCGCGCCGACGCCGAGGCTGCCGGTGTCGCTGCGCTCGCGCTTGAACGGCGCATCCGCGACGAGGCCAAGCGCATCCGCGAGAAGTACATCGGCCCGCCGCATACCACCGACTTCGCCCTGCTGTTCCTGCCCACCGAAGGCCTGTACGCCGAGCTGATCCGCCGCCCCGGCCTGTTCGAAGCCCTGCAGCGCGACTACCGCATCACCCTCGCCGGCCCAACCACGCTGGCAGCGCTGCTGAACAGCCTGCAGATGGGCTTCCGCACGCTGGCGATCGAACAACGCAGCAGCGAGGTCTGGCAGATCCTTGGTGCAGTCAAGAACGAGTTCGGCAAGTTCGGCGAAGTGCTCGACCGCACCCAGAAGCAGATCGACACCGTCAGCAAAAGCATCGGTGCCGCCGGCGTTCGCACGCGCGCCATCGAACGCAAGCTGCGCAGCGTGGAAACCCTGGAAGGCGCCCCCGACCTGCTGCAGCTGCCCGCCGACAGCGACGACGACGCCTCGGCGCCGGAGGATTGAAATGAACGCGCAAGCGAACCCACCGGTCGCGGTCGAAGTGCTGCCGGTCACGCCCTTCCAGCAGAACTGCTCGCTGATCGTCTGCCAGCGCACCAAGAAGGCCGCCCTGGTCGACCCCGGCGGCGAAGTCGATCGCCTGCTCGCCGCGGTTGCGCGTCACGGTGCGACGCTGGAGAAGGTGCTGGTGACCCACGGTCATCTCGACCACTGCTCGGGCGTGGCCGAACTGCAGCAGCGCCTCGGCGTACCGGTCGAAGGCCCGCACCCGGACGACGATTTCTGGATCCAGCAGCTGCCGACCCGCGCGGCTGAATACGGCTTCCCGCCGGCGCAGGTGTTCACCCCGGATCGCTGGCTCGCCCACGGTGAACGCGTCAGCGTCGGCGCGCTCGAACTCGAAGTGCTGCACTGCCCCGGCCACACGCCCGGCCATGTGGTGTTCTTCCTGCGCGAAGTCGGCCTCGCCTTCGTTGGCGATGTGATCTTCGCCGGCAGCATCGGCCGCACCGACTTCCCGCGCGGCAACCACGCCGACCTGATCCGTTCGATCCGCGAACGTCTGTTCGCCCTCGGCGACCGCGTGCAGTTCGTGCCCGGACACGGCCCGGTGTCGACGCTGGGCCGCGAGCGCATGAGCAATCCGCATGTGTCGGATGCGGCGGTGGGGCGCGCCCATTGGGGGCACGCGGGCTAAACCCATGTGGCGAAACGCGCATGGCCCGACGGAGGTGCGCTCTGACCCGTGTTCTCGAACCTGTCAGACATGACAGCTTGCCGATCCAAACAGTGGGGCCTTAGCTTGCAGCATTCGATTTTCCACGGTTCCTTGAGGTCCCTATGCGTTTCGGTCTCCACCACATCGTTTTCTCCCTTTGCTTCTTTGGTGCCGTTGCGCAGAGCCCAGCTGCAGCGCGCGACGACCTGTCCGCACCCCCGAATGAAGAAATGTCGTCGATGGAGCAAGGCTTTACCCGTCCGGGTGAGCCGCTTTACGAGGCTTTGGCCGGCAAACGTCCGCGGCATCTGGTCGCAGATCCGCTGAGATTCAGATTCGAAGTGCCTGATGGCTCCCCGTCGATTGGGCTCTCTTCAGGGTTCAAGGAGCAGATCGAGCGTGCGGGCATCGCCAAGACCACGATTCCCGACGATGGCAATTCGCCGACCACGCCGGGCTATCCCGGAGCTGTTCAAATCAACCATCGCTGTGGCGTGATCCGCACCGGCCACGGCTCGGAGTTCGTACAGCTCGAGTATCGCTACGAGTGGCGCCCGATCGCGGACACCAATATGGACGGCCGACGTGACAAGCACGATGAGCACGGCTGGGTCCTGACTTCCGAGACGTGGCGCGCTTGGCCCGCGGACACCGCTCAAGTCTGCTGAGGTCGGCGCGCGAGGCTGCCAGATGCGCTCTATGGGTTTGCATGTCCAGCGTTGCAGCATCCGCGGCCCGACGCCACCGTTCGATCAGACCGCTCCATCAGCCAGTCGCAGCACAGCGCGCCACACGGCGGGCTGTGCTGCAGCAGCGCCTCGGCGTGCCGGTCGAAGACCCGCATCCGGATGACGATTTCTGGATCCAGCAGCTGCCGACCCGCGCGGCCGAATACGGCTTCCCGCCGGCGCAGGTGTTCACCCCGGATCGCTGGCTCACGCACGGTGAACGCGTCAGCGTCGGCGCGCTCGAACTCGAAGTGCTGCACTGCCCCGGCCACACGCCCGGCCACGTGGTGTTCTTCCTGCGAGAAGTCGGGCTCGCCTTCGTCGGCGACGTGATCTTTGCCGGCAGCATCGGACGCACCGACTTCCCGCGCGGCAACCACGCCGACCTGATCCGTTCGATCCGCGAACGTCTCTTTGCCCTCGGCGACCGCGTGCAGTTCGTGCCCGGCCATGGCCCGACGTCGACCCTGGGCCGCGAGCGCATGAGCAATCCGTACGTGTCGGATGCGGCGGTGGGGCGGGCGGGCTGAGGGCGATCTGATCGCGTTGATCTTCGCCCTGATCGGCGATCGCGGCCCGCGCACGCGGCCCCGCAACCGGGCCACCTCGCCGGACGCGCTCACGCAGCACGCGCGAGGTTTCGCTGCAGTCCCTTTGGCGCTGATCGCGCGTACGCGGCTCGGCGTTCCGATTTCACAGGGCAGGCCCGCAGGCGACCTGATCAGGGGCGTGCGTCAGCCAGACTTGCAGGGCACCGCGGGTGAGCCCCTCTCCCCCTGTCGAGCGAGGCAGGCCGCTTTCAAGCTCCCGGAGGGAGCTTGAAAGCCGGTGAGCCCGAGCAAAGCAAATGTGGGCGTTGGGGAGAGGGGGCGCGCTCGCGGCACGCTGGCCCCCTCTCCCCCGACCCCTCTCCCACAAGGGGAGAGGGGAGCAAAGCGCTCAGCGGACGCACGACGCGCATCTGGACAGGCGATCCGCCAGACCCGCACAGCACCGCACTTGAGCCCCTCTCCCCCTGTGGGAGAGGGGTTGGGGAGAGGGGGAGACCTTGCCGCGAGCGTGCCACCTCTCCCACGCCCCTGACCTTCGCTTCGCTTGGGCTTACCGGTCCTCAAGCTCCCACCGGGAGCTTGAAAGCGGCCCGTCTCGCTTCACAAGGGGAGAGGGGAGCAAAGCGCTCAGCGGGCGCACGACGCTCATCTAGACAGGCGATCCGTCAGACCCGCACAGCACCGCACTTGAGCCCCTCTCCCCTCGTGGGAGAGGGGTTGGGGAGAGGGGGAGACCTCGCCGCGAGCGTGCCCCCTCTCCCCCAACCCCTCTCCCACCATGTATGGACCGGAGACATAGTGAACACCCGTTCGGAGACATGGTGAACACATTCAGGTGATCCGCTTTCCCGTGATCACCGTCCGGGTTTGGAGCTCGATTCGGGCGATTCGAATGCGGCTCCAGTACACATCGTACGTGTCCGCCTCAGCCGCCGGACGCAGCGCGACGCGCTCACCGATGAAGGCCTTGCCTACGCGCCAGGTCTGTCCGTTCCAGCTGATCCGTCCTTGGTCCTGAACCTTGCGCACGGTGTCTTCGGGGCCGTACTCCGGTGGCGGAGGGATGTCCGTATACACGCGACCACTGGGCTGAAAGCGGCTCACAGGCACCGCCATACCGAGCGCTTGGTGCGGGCGTTCGGTGTTGTAGATCCGGCGCCGATGGTCGAACGCCGCCTGCGCCCGATTCAGATCCGCGAACGGCGGACCCTGCAGCACTTCGGCCTTCAGCGTGCGATGGAAGCGTTCGTCCTTGCCTTGGGTCTGCGGGTGGTAAGGACGCGAGTGGCTGACCCGCACGCTCAAGCCACTTGTAGCCCGTACCCGGGCTGATCCCGAACCGCCTGCACAGCGCACGCACGTTGGCGCCCTCCTGCGAAGCAAGTGACACGAACTCCTTTCGCAACTCCACCGCAGAAACCTCCTGCCACGGCATCCGAACGCTCCTCGCGTCCCAAACGCCGCAGCTTGCGGTGTTCACCATGTGTCCGAACGACTGTCCACGATGTCTCCGGTCCATACACACAGGGGGAGAGGGCGGACAGCTGCCGCACGACGCAAATCAGGACAGGCGATCCGCCTCCAGCCTGTTGGATCTGACAGGTTGACCGACTGTGATGCGGCTCTCACTCTGCGAGCGCGTACAGGGGGCGCGGCGGCGCAACGCTGCACCTACGTTCTGCAGCGGAAACGGCGGTTTCAGGCGCGGCGGCGGCAGCAAGCGGCTCGTCCAGCGCGGCTGCGCTGATGCCATCGGCGCTGCGGATCTGACGCGGTTCGAGCGCAGGCCCATCTCCTCCTGCCCGCAGCGACGGCCTTGAGCTGTCGCACCGCCGCCGGGGCGATGCCCGGCCCTGTCCAGCGCGTGGCCTGCGCGTCACTTGGGGATGTTCCATGTCGAGCTCGTCCGATGCCTCCGCTGCCTCCTCCGCACCCTCATCAAACTCCGGCTGCGCCACGCCCATCCGCCTGCCGCCGGTGCTGCCGCCCGAGCCCTGTTGCTGCGCCGACGACCCCATCCAAGGCCTCAAGCAGCTCTTCGTCGACTACTTCCAGGGCCGCGGCATGGCTGCGGGCCGCGATCCCGCCACGCGGCCGGTGTTCCTGCGTCTGCACGGCGCGGCACAGGGGCGTTTCATCGTCGATGCCGATCTGCCCGAGTCACTGCAGGTGGGCGTATTCAAGCCGGCACGCGAGTACCCGGTGTGGGTGCGCTTCTCGGCCGATGTCCAGCCCGGCGCGCCCGATCTCAAGGGCACCACCGGCATCGGCATCAAGCTGTTCGGGGTCGAGGGCGAGAAGCTGCTGGCGCCCGATCAGGACGCCCTGACCCACGACTTCATCCTGCAGAACCACGACGTCTTTTTCGTCGACACCGCGCGCGACATGTGCGAGTTCACCTGCGCCTCGCTGCACCGAAAGGGCGACCAGTACCTCAAGGACCACCCCATCACCCAGCAGGTGCTGAATGCGATGGAAAAGGTGGTCGACTCAGCGCTGACCACGCCCTATTGGAGCGTGCTGCCCTATGCCTTCGGCGAAGGCCGCTACGTGAAGTACAAGCTCGAACCCCTGGACGCCGCGGCCCCCGACGCGCCGCCCGACTTCAACGACCCCTTCTACCTGCGCGCCGATCTGCACGCGCGCCTGCGCCGCGGCCCGGCGCGCTTCCGCTTCCTGGTGCAACTGCGCACCGACGACGCCGCCATGCCGCTCGATGCCGCCACCGTGGCCTGGAGCGAAGCGCTCAGCGCGCCCGTGCAGGTCGGCATTCTGGAGCTGCCGCAGCAGGACGCCGGCGCCCGCGGCCAGTCGAGCTACGGCGAGAACCTCGCCTACAACCCCTGGCATGCGCTGCCCGAGCATCGCCCGATCGGCAGCATTTCCGACGCGCGCGCCGTGGTCTATCGCGCGTCCTCCGAGAACCGCCGCAACACCAACGGCGTGCCCCTGGCCGAGCCCACCGTGCCCAGGCCCGCTCAGTACGCGCCCGGCGTGCCGTATCCGGCCGCGGTCGACACCCGCATCGTGCGCGCGGCCATCCATCCGGCAATCGGCGTCGCCCGCGTCGGCAACAGCGAACAGGACTTCTACCTCGCCCCGCAGGTCGCCGAGCCGCCGCCGCAGGCGCCGGGCTTCTATCGCGACGCCACGGGCGCCTTGAAGCGCGAAGCCGCGCAGTTCCGCATCTACGGCTACAACGCCGCGGGTGAGGTGGTGCGCGAGCTCACCGCTGACTGGGCCGACATCGCCTGGACCGTGCACCTCGCCAACAGCAAGGCCGCCTGGTACCAGTGGCAGATCGCGATGGACATCCCCGAGGCCGCGACCACCACCCTGCCGCTGCGCAACGCCAAGGTGACCGAGCGCGACACCCTGGTGATCGATGCCGGCCCGCAGCATGTTTCCGGGCGCAATGCCGCCGCGGTGGACTGCAGCGGCACGTTCACCGGCGTGGCCGTCAAGCTCGGCGAGCTGCGCACGGATGAAGCCGGCCGCCTGCTGGTGCTCGGCGGCCACGGCGTCTCGGCCTCGCCCACCGGCACGCCGATCTTCATCCCCAGCGACGGCAACTCCTTCATCAACGCCGACGGCTGGTACGACGACACCTGCGACGGCACGGTCGAAGCCACCGTCAACATCGAAGGCCGCGCGATTCCCGTCGAATCGGCCTGGGTGGTCACCGCGCCGCCGAACTACGCGCCGCAGGTCAAGGCCGAGCGCACGATGTACGACCTGCTGCACGATCTCTACCTGCAGGCCGGCTGGCTGCCCGCGCCTGCCACGGTGTCGTTTACGCAGGACGTGTACCCGACCCTGCAGCGGCTCAGCGGCCTGCAGTGGGTGAACCAGGGCTTCGCCACCCTGTTCGGCCACGGCGGCCGCTTCGACTTCGAAGACCCCGCGCTGATCGAGCGGCTGTCGGCTCTGCCGCCACCGAAGGCCTTCGACCCCAACACCGAGTTCCGCCGCCAGATCTTCAACAGCTTCCGCCCGCCGACGCCGCCCGACGGCAACCAGATGCCCTGGCCCTGGCTGTACGGCGATGCGATGGAAGTGCCGGCGGGCGAGAGCCCGCGCCAGAACGCCAGCGTCAGCCAGACCCAGTACGAGCTGCTGCAGCGCTGGGTGGCCGGCGACTTCGTCAACGACTGGGCCACGCGGCCCGCGCCGCCTGCGAGCATCGATGACGTCCCGCTGGCCGAGCAGCCGGCCATGCTCGATCGCGCCGCGCTGGAGTTCTGCCTGGCCGATGCCTTCCACCCGGGCTGCGAAATGACCTGGCCCATGCGGCATCTGACGATGTTCGAGCGGCCCTTCCGCATCCGCCGCCGGCCGCCGGGTGTTCAGCCGCCGAACTATGGCCCGACCCTGGACCAAACCACCGCCCTGTCGGCCAACGGCCCGCTGCACGCGCAGTCGCCCGGCGACATCAACCGCTGGATGGGCCTGCCCTGGCAGGCCGATACCGCGTTCTGCCGCGCCGGCTACGACAAAGCCTACGACCCCTTCGCGCCCACCTTCTGGCCCGCGCGCGTGCCCAACCAGGTGCTTGCCGAAGCGGACTATGACGTCGTCATCGACACCTCGCAGCCGCGCGATCGCCGCATCGAGGCCTTCGTCAGCCGCACCGACTGGAACGCGCCCCTGCACGGCACCACCGCCGAACAGATGACGCAGATGGTGCGGATCTTCGGCTCGATGGGCCTGGTGGAAGTGCGCGAGGGCGTGCACGGCGACCCAGCGTTTCCGTCCACGATGATGGTGGCCAGCTACGGGCCGCAGGTCGCGCCCGCGGATGCGGGCAGCCTGACCGCGCAAGCCTCAGCACCGAGGCTCAAGGCCGCCGCGGCCGAAGCGCACCCCAAGCTGGGCACGCGCGCCCTGCCGCGCGGCGCGAACTTCGCCACCCACGAAGAGGCCGCCGCCGCACCGCTGCCGGTGCGCCACGGCCCGAAGCGCCGCTGAGGTTCGCGCCTTGCTGACAACGGTCGATGTCGCCATCGCCGGCGGCGGCCCGGGCGGGGCCGCTGCCGCCATCGCCTTGGCCAAGCAAGGCCAGCGCGTACTGCTGGCCGACGCCGGCACCGGCCGCTGGCCGCGTATCGGCGAAGGCCTGCCGCCGTCGGCGCGCGCGCTGCTGCGCGAACTCGGCGTGCTGGATCAGGTGCTGGCCGATGGCCACCGCCGCAGCCCGGGCACCGTCGCCTTCTGGGGTTCGGACAGCCCGCACACCGAAGACAGCCTGTTCGGCCTGCACGGCGACGGCCTGCAGCTGGATCGCGCGCGCTTCGATGCCGGCCTGCGCACCGCAGCGCACGCGGCCGGTGCGCAGGTGTTTGATGGCGCACGCCTGCGCCTGCTGGAGCGCGGCGATGCGCGCACACCGCACGTACTCGAACTGCGCATCGGCGAGGCCGCGCCACAGCGGCTAGAGGCACGCTGGCTGATCGACGCCAGCGGACGCAGCGCCTCGCTCGCACGTGCCCTGGGCGCGCAGCGCATCACCCACGACCGCCTGCTCGCTTTCCATCAGCGACTGATCGGCGGCACCGCCACCGACCGCGACGGCCGCACCTGGGTCGAAGCCGTGTCCAACGGCTGGTGGTACAGCGTGCTGCTGCCCTCAGGCGAACGCCTGATCGCTTATCTGAGCGACTTCAGCGGAGAAGCCGGTGCCTCGGAGCGCCGTGGGTTGCTCACCGGTGAGGGCCTGTGGGATGCGCTGCGCTTAGCGCCGCAGCTGCATGCGCTGTGCAGCGAACACGGCTGGCGCCCGCATGGGGAGGTGCTGGGGGCGGATGCGGGGAGTACGGAGCTTGACCACGCAGGCGGGGAGCGTTGGCTTGCTGTGGGTGATGCGGCGATGGCGTTTGATCCGCTCTCTTCGAAGGGGATTGCGAATGCGCTCTATACGGGGGTGCGGGCTGCGGGGGTGATCTGCGCTAGCGAGCTGGGCGATGCCGATGCGGTCGGTGGGTATGCTCGGCATCTGCGGGAGATACATCGGGTGTATCGGGGGCAGTGTCGGGGTTCTATGGGATGGAGGGGCGGTGGCTGGGGAGTGGGTTTTGGCGGGGGCGGGGGCATTTGGCTGTTGCGGTTGCGGGCATAGCCAAATCGAGTGCGGAGCGTGTGAATTCGCTCCGGAGCGGGGTGATGTGGCACAAAAGGGCCTGACCCCGGATTCCAAGACCTGACCACGGTTTCGAGAACGCTCTACGGAAGCAACCCCAAAAAGAATATTGACAACCAAATCTCAGTGAGTCAACTAGCGATTCGCCTTTTCGCGGGTAGAAATCCACCAGTTCAAACAATGCCATAGCTTCCAGCGGTGGCACATTAGAAAGCACTTCAAATGCCTAGTCTCCCTACAAAGGAATCTCGAATGTCGATGGTCTTCATTTGTCACCGCAGCGCCGACAAGGCACTCGCCATGCAACTCGCAGAGCAATTTGGCGCAGCTGGACATGAGGTTTGGTTAGACATCTGGAGGATAGGCGTCGGCGATTCAATAGTCGCCAAAATTGAAGAGGGTTTGAGTGCAGCAAATTATCTGGTGTTGTGCTATTCGGCCGCCGGACCCTCCGACTGGACCGATAGAGAGTTCCACTCAGCCTTGCACCGCCAACTCTCTGGCCAGCCCATCAAAGTATTGCCAGCCCGATTGAGCGGCGGCGAACCATCAGCGATAGTGGCGGACATTAAGTTTGCCGACTTAGTCTCAGACTGGAATAAGGCAGTCAACGACCTACTGAGGGCAATGCAGTGAGCGTAAAGGTGCTGATCGTCCACGCAGAGGGTGAAGAAAGCTGGGCTGAATTGCTAGCCGAACCGATTCGGAAAGCAGGCTACGAACCCATTCACTATGGCACAATTCTAGTCGGGGACTCCTTCACCGAAGAAGCTTCTAATCTGTTGGCCGCTAATGGACCTTTGGTTCTTTGCGGGACAATAAAAGCTGCCGGGACCGGGCTGCCATATCGTCTTCTCAACGCTGCACGCAGTCAAAGAAGCAAGATATTCATCTTTCCTGTGCGAATGGAGGCAAACGCGCATCTTGAGGTTCTTGCGCTAGGCGCGAGGATTTCCGAGTACCATAGTAATCCTGCACAAGGTGTCAGCGATCTATTGACCGCTTTGCTTGCGCGCTGTCCACTTGACGCAGATACACGCGAGATGCAGCGAGCTTTCGATCTCGAGTCGCGTTACAGGGCCCTCACCCTCTGCGCCTGTGACATCGTCGATCTCGCCAACCTTCCGGAAGACGATCGCCACCTAGCCTCGCGCGAACTCGAACTACGCCGCCTTTATGTTGCCCTTCGCCTGCGCCTTGAAGGACGGATTGATGACGAAGTGGGGGAGCAGACTCTACTGGCCCTCGAAGCGCAGAGGCGCGCAGGGTGGGGGGCACCACGCGAAAGGCAAGAGGCAGAAACAAAACTTGTTTCTGTTGGAGAGCGACTTGCTGCGGCTAAACGCCTTGTAGTTCTGGGTGACCCAGGGGCAGGGAAGAGCACCCTATTGCGTTGGATCGCTACAGCATATTTGTTGCGCCTACAAGCAGACGGAGACTGGCAGGCGCTGCCGGACATTGCCAGTTTGCCAGCAAACGATTGGCTTCCTATTCTGATTCGTTGCCGCGACCTGCCACCCGAGACGGTGACATTAGACAGCATGCTCCAACACACGCTGCGCAAAAGCGAGTTGACGGAAGATCAATGCGACGCTTTGAAGCAGTTGTTGCGCGGAAAGCTCGAACGTGGGGAGGCGCTACTATTGATCGATGGCCTCGACGAGGTAACCGACCCCAGTGCACGAATTCGCTTGGCTGAACAGATAGAGCTGATCCATCGCGCACACCCTTTAGCGCCAGTGGTTGCCACCTCACGCATAGTAGGCTATAGGGAAATGGGCCACCGAATCCGAGCTGGATTTGAACATCTCACCGTCGCTGACTTGTCGCACGAAGATAAGGACGATTTTGCTCGCCGGTGGTGCGCCCTCACCGAGCAACCTGATCGGCAACAGGCCGCAGCAGCAGAATTGATTAACGACATTCATTCTAGCGACCGGATTGAGCGACTTACCGGCAACCCGATGCTGCTTACGACAATGGCGTTGATTAAAAGAAAGATTGGACGTTTGCCACAGCGTCGAGTCGACTTGTACGAGAAGGCAGTAGAAGTCTTACTTAATTGGCGCAGTGCTGTAGATACGGCATTGGACGATCGCGAAGCATTACCACAACTGGAGTATATAGCTCACGCGATGTGTGCTGAGGGAATTCAACAACTGCGCGAAGACCAAGCGTTGGACTTGCTTCGACAGTGCCGCACGGACTACCCGAACATACACCCATTGACTCAGCATAGTCCGGAAGATTTTCTTGCCCTTCTAGAGCGTCGGACGGGCCTCTTGATACAGAGCGGTTACTCTCGTCATCAGGGCCGCAGCAGGCCGGTCTACGAGTTCCGCCATCTGACTCTGCAGGAGTTCCTGGCCGGACTTGCCTTGGTGCAGGGGCACTATAGGGGTAGAGAAGCTGGTCAGAGCCTGGCTGAGGTTATCGCACCGCTCGCGGGCCAAGTTGGGGATTCAGAGTTTGGCGTAGTTGACGCAGAGGCTGACATGGCAGTGGTTGAAAACTGGCGAGAGGCAATTCGCCTATGTTTGGCGCTGTGCCCTGACGAGCAAATCGATGGAGCACTACGTGGCGTCTTGCGCCCGCTTCCTGGAGAGCTGGAAACAGCCAGGCCGCGGGCTGTACAAGCAGCCTTATGCCTTGCTGACGAGCCCAATGTTAGCCCAGAAGTGGCTGGTGACGTTATCCAATCCCTCATTGCCGCAATTCGACCCTGTGATGGCGAGGGATATGTGAATAGCAGCCTAGACGCAGCTATTGTTCAACTTGCCGGGTCGCGCTGGGCCAGCCCAACGGCTGAGGCACTTCTGGACCAGTTCTTCAGGGAATCTGAACCCTTCAGGCGGAGCAGCAGTGGGTCTCTTTACGCCATACTGCAGCGGAAACGAAATGATCAAGATACAAGTCGGCTTGCGCAGGCCACAATTCTTCTAAAGCAAGCCACTGAACGCGAAGCGGCTAGCGTCGCTCTAATGGCAATGGAAATGGCCTATGAAGGAACTGAATACAAGTTCAATGACCTGGCAGAGGGGCTGACACGTTGGCTATCTGGCGGCGCGGCGGTTAGCCATGCGGCCGCATGGGCGCTGGCCTGGATAACGGACAAGCCGAACAAGTCGCAATCAGTTGACCTCGGGACTGTCGAGTTGGCTCGTGTGGTCGAGGCGATTGAACGTACAGATTGCGACAGTGAGGCATTGTACTTTCTCAGTTGGATAGTTGCCTCGCACAGAACAACAGAGGCCGTCCCGGCTCTGCTTCGGCAGCTACCTTACGCTCCACCGCGCACGCAATCCCGAATACTCAGCACTGTTGGAGAGGTCGGAGGCAAAAATGAGTTTGTGGCGATTGCTTCCTACCTTGGACACAGTAGCGAAGAGGTGAGGCGGGCAGCCCTAGGAGCACTCGCACAAACCCGCGAAGAGCTAATCGACCGGGCACTTCTTGCCGAAAGATCTTACGCCAAGGCAACTTGGCTGGACCCTGGCAATGTTATCTCGGAAGCACAGGTGGCTCGCGCTGCAGAGACTTCGGGGCTTCATGACTCAGAAGTCCGCGAACGCTACGAGCAACTAGCCGAGCTGTTCGACCTCAAGTTAAGTTGGGCCAAGACGACAGCAAGACGACAGGGTCAGGTCTAGTCTTGTAGCATCGGGAGGATACGGAAGGAGGTGGCGAAAATGAGAAGCCGAGGGTCACCATTGCGCCGCCCGTGTCAACAGGGCTGACAAAACTCCTCCCGCTTCCCGGGCTTCTCTCTATTCCTGCTGACCCGCTCTTGGCTTGACCGTCCCCGCCTGTGTTCACGTGTGGCTGCGGCTCTTGGCCGCACCAGTCACCATTTTGGATCTAGGCTCCTTCGGGAGCCCCAGGCATCGCTGCCCCAAACACTCATCGGTTCTGCCCTGGCGTCCATGTGGCCGGTTTTGGCTGCACAGGTAACGTGGTTCGCGCGGTGCGCGTCCAACCCTTCGTTGGCTCGCCGGGCAGGCGGCCCCTGCCTTTGAATCGGGTCCGACGACGCCTGGATCATTCAGATCTGGTGGTTGCAAACCAACCCCATGTTCCGACCTCAGGCGCCGCCGGTGTGCTTAGCCGAACGCCCGCTTCACATCGAAGTGGCCTCCGTCTTTGATCAGGTGGTAGCCGGCGCGTGCCAGCTTGTGGGCCACGGATTTGATCGCCACCGGGCGCGGCTTCTTGCTCGCCTTGCGATCGAACCAGCGGCGGATCTCGGGGCTGAAGCGGATCGCGAAGTTCGCGGCTTCGATCCACGCCCAGCTCAGGTAGCGGTTGCCGCACTTGGCGTTGCCGCTGCCCTTCTTCTTGCCGTTGGAGAGCCGCGTGCTCTCGACCATGCGGCAGTACGAGGCGTAGTCGCCGACGCTTTCGAAGCGTGAGATCTCGCCCGTCTCCAGGAGGATGGTGCTACCGAGCACAACACCGATACCCGGCACGCTGCGCAGCGCTTGCAGTTCGGGCGTGCAACGGATCGACTCCAGCACCCAGCGTTCCATCTGGTCGACCTGGCTGTGCAAACACTGCAACAGCTTGAGTTCTGACAGCACCGCCAGGCGCTCATGAACGTCCATGAACGTGCTCTCGATCGCCTCGCCGGTCAGCTGCCGCAGGTCGTTGGTGCGGATGCCGTGGCCCATACGCCGCGACCACGCACTCTGCAGCGAATTGGTCAGCGTCACGCTCTGGCGAACCAGCAGAAAGCGTCGTCGCAGCAGATCGCGCACGCCGCGTCGCTCACGCGGGTAGATGTAGCCCTCGGGCAGCAGGTTCAGGCGCAGCAGATGGGCAAGATGCCGCGCATCCGTGTGGTCATTGCCATGCTTCAGGCCTGCGTACTGCGGAATCGCGGCCGTGTTCACCAGACGAACATCAACGCCGGCATCCATCAGGCCATCGACCAGCCAGTACCAGTTGTAGGTCGACTCCACCGCCAGCGCCTTCAGCGCATTGAGGAAGGGCCCAAGCGCCTGCAGCACGTGCTCCAAGCTGTTCGGCAAACGTCGCTCGAACACCACTTCGTCCTGCTCGTCGATGACGGACAGCACCCCGTTGTTGGAATGAAGATCAATCGCTGCGTACAGTGTCATCGCCGCCTCCTACTGCTGCTGGACATGAGCCAGCTAGGTTCCGCACCTTGGACTGTCCTGTCAGCAGTCGGGGGCGGCGCGATGAGTCTTCAGGTCTTGTTTTGCCACATGCCACGGAGAGCGTGGCCTGATCTCGAGAGCTCTGGGTCAGAGCTAGCAAAGCAGCAAAGCGTTGCCGCGCGCACGCAATCGTGCTGCGGAAAGGGTGCGGAAAGGGGGTCAGGTTCACTTACCCGGTCGAGAAAGCAGAGTAGGAAAAGGGGTCAGGTTCACTTCCTTCCCCACATTTGGTGCTCCTGAGCTCCATTGAGTAGGAAACGGAGAATGGCCGCGAGCGTAGTGGCCAGCTTATGTCCATCCAGCCGAGCCGTTAAGATGAAGTACATCTCAGCCGTCCTTTTCGGGCTTTTAGTCGCTCTTCTTCTTGTAGGCCTGCATGCGTTGGGCCTGCTTCTATGGAACAACTACATCGATCCGCTCTTCAGATTGTTGTTCGGCAGCGGAAGTGGCGGGCGATACGCTTGGGATGGTGAAAGCCTCCACGCAATTGACTTAATTCCTATTATTCTTGGCTGGTTTGTCTACTACGCCGGAATCGGAATTACTTGCGAATATGCCGAGAAGTATTGGACGGCTTGGCTTCATGTGCGAACAGCCGCATGGACCGCGTTAGTAGTGGTTGTTCTCGCGGGCCTCTTTTGGTTTGCATTTTACTTATTTATGGGCTACGCAGCGGGCGGCTTTAGCGGCATCTTGCTCGGCCTATATGGTGCTGCAACTCTCTGTGCCTCTGGCTGGGGAGGGTATAGCGCGGTGCGGGAGGTCTCGCCGCCACGGCGTGTCTGAGGCGAGGAGCGGGGTCACCATTGCGCCGCCAAGAACGGGGTCCAAGAACGGGGTCAGGTTCACTTACCCGGTCGCGTTCTTTGATCTGGCCGGCCGATGTGCCGGCCGCACGTTGGCGAAGCGCTGGGTCTTGGCTTCGACCATCGCACGAAAGTCGTCGCGGCCGTAGGCGCGTTGCTGCTGCAGGTAGAGCCGGATCGAGGCGAGGTCTTCGTCGCTGATCGCCTCGGAGAGCAGGGCGCGATAGTGGTCTGCACCGATCGCTTGCTGGACGGGGTGCGGGGTCAGCAGCGGATCCTCGCGGAGCCCGCACAGGCCCGCGCAGCTCGACCACGGGAATGCGGCAGGGTCGTCCGTCATGCGGGCGCGGACGGGGTTCAGGTCGATGTAGCGGCTGCAGCGCAGAAGATAGTGTTCGCTATCGACCAGGCAGGCCTTGTACCGACCTTCCCAGAGCGTTCCGGTGCGCGCGTGGCGCGCGTTGAACTGCCCGACATAGCGCCGGCCGAGCTGTTGCATCAGGCAACCTGTGGAACCCACTTCGGGCGGCGTTGCCAACAGGTGGACGCGGTTGTCCATCAGTACATAGGCGTGCAGCGTGCAGCCCGTGGCGAGCAGCGCCTCCCGCAACAGTTGGCGATAGCAGGCGCGATCAGTGTCGTCGAGGAAGCAGGGAAGGCGATTGTTTCCACGCTGCACGATGTGCTGCGGAATGCCTGGCAGGTCGAGTCGAGATTGGCGGGCCATGTGCACAGCATCGCTGCAGCGGTGGCCACCCTACGTGGGCACAACGCTGGCGATGCTGTAGGACTTCGGCGCGCGGGGCTGTCGGAAGTGAACCTGACCCCGTTTTCCGTTTTCCGCCGTTTCCCGGTCAACCTCCAGGCCGGCGCATCGCAAGTCGGTGCCGATTCCGGAAGCTATTGGGCGGTAGGCCGAACAGACGCGCAAAGCGTCGCGTGAACTCCGAGAGGTCGTTGAAGCCGCAGTCCAGGGCGATTTGCTGCACCGTTTCCGAGCTCTTCAGTAGTAACTGCGCGGCGCGAGTCAGACGCTGGCGCAGCACGTACTGGTAGGGCGTGCAGCCGACACAACGGCGGAACTGTCGGATCAGTCGGATCGTTTCCAGGCCGCTGTCGTCGGACATCCTCTGCAGCGTCCAGGGCTGTTGCGGTTGGGCATCCACTTCGCGGCTCAGGCGCTCCACCGCTGAGTGCGCGCGTGGATCAAGCCTGCGGTGCGGCAGCGACTTGCCCGACAGATCGATGGCAGCGTCCAACAGGTTGAGGGCGAGGTCTTCCCAGACGCCTGTGTCGGTGGACGCCATGCCCGCACTGGTCGTCAGACGCAGGGTGGCGTTGACCGGCGGGATGCGGTGGCGATGGAATCGGGCATCGCCGCCGAAGGCGCTTTCCGCAAGCTCGGGCGCGAAGTGGAAGGCCATACAGCGGTCACCGCTGCTGTGCTCGTGTCCGCACTCGAAACAGGCATTGCGGTTGGTGAGCAGCAGCGCACCCGGCACCAACGTCTCGCGCCCGTGCTGCGATCGGTAGTGGAAGCTGCCCGACATCACCACGGCAACGCCGGTCCAGGCGTGCTGCTCCTCGAACCTGGGCGAATCGGGCCCGGCGCGGCAAATCAACTCGCGCACTCGCCAGCGATCGCCGGCGGCGACCGGTCGCGCGTCCATCAAGGTGTCGACGGCGGGCGAGTCAGCGATGGCAATTTTCCCCAAGACGCCGCGGGCGGCGACTGCGGATTCTAGCGGCTCACATTCCCGAGCGGCGCCCAAGCACCCATGAACCTTCTGATCGCGCTGCTCACCCTTGGACTCCTGCATGCCGCAGCCCAAGTTCCCGCCCACGACAAGGAAAGCGCCATGTCCGCACCGACCCGCAGCGCACGCACCTACGTCTGGCATCGCGAGATGGATGCCGGCAGTCACGAGCATGCCGTGGTCTTCAGCGAGGGCCAACGGCTGCGCATCGAAGGCCGCATTCTTGCAGTCGATGCCGGTACTCCCATCGAGGTGCACTACACCCTGCAGACCAACGCCGACGGCATCAGCCAGTCCCTGCAGCTTCGACTGGCCGATGCTGAAGGCGAGCGTCGGCTCAGCCTGTGGCATGACGGCCAGGGCAACTGGTGGCGCGACGGTGAACCCGCGCTCGAACTTGCGGGATGCCTCGATATCGATTTGGGCCTGAGCCCAAGCACCAATGCTCTGCCACTGGCGCGTCTGCGACGCGACCACACCCGTGAGGCCGAGATTCGTGCCGCATGGGTCCGCTTTCCGGGCCTGCGTGTGGAGCCTGCCTTGCAAGCCTATCGGCAGCTAGATGACACACAGTGGCGATACCTGAATGTGGCAAGTGGCTTCAGTGCGGAGCTTGAAATCGATGACTGGTCGCTGCCGCGTCACTACGCCGGCATTTGGCGATTGATCGGTCGTCACGACGGTCCGATCGAGCTCGCTGGGCAAGGGTTTTCCGACGCATTGATCGCGACCGCACCGCATGAATCGCTCGGTCAGGTCAGCGATGACTTTTCCTGGCTGGTTGGGGGGTGGCAGGCCGAAGTTCGCGATTTCGACGCCGACGGCAGCACCCGTATCGGCGTCGGCGAGTGGTGGTTCTCCTGGGTGCTCGAGGGCCGCGCCATGCAGGATGTATGGATCTCTCCTCCGCGCGCCGCGCGCGGCGACACGTCCCAGGGCGCGACTGCCGCACTCAGCGCATCCAGCAACCGCTACGGCACGACCTTGCGAACGTTCGAGCACGCTCGTGGCAGCTGGCGCATCCGCTGGACCAATCCCGTCAGCGGTGCCGAGAATCAGCTGGAAGGTCGCCGAAAGAACGATCGGATCGTACTGCTCGGCAAGATCGACGGCGTGCTGCATCGCTGGCAATTCATCGATATCAGCGACGACCGTTTCACTTGGCAGGGCTACCAACTGCAGGCGGACGGCGAGCATTGGGCGTTGACAGCGCAGTTTGATCTGCGGCGCATTCGGTGACGATCCAGCTGACAAAAGGAGCTGTCAGAGTCCACTTTTCAGGCAGCGCGCTGGAAGTGCGACGCCTCCTTGGGGCGATTGCTGTCGCGTGAGTGAAGTCGAAGACGAGGTGGTTCTCCTACCCCAAGGGCATCGACAGCCCGATTTGGCACGCGTGCGTCGGCGTCGAGCATGGGCCTTGGGTCAAGTCCCTCGCGACGCCATGCCAAGACAGCCACGCATCGACCTGCCCAGCGTGCCGCAGCACCTCGTGCAGCGCGGCAACGACCGCCGCCCCTGCTTCTTCGTGCCAATCGACCGCACGCGCTAGCTCCACGAACTGCGAGACGCCGCGTCGCAAAACCGTTGCGCCTTGGAATTGAGTTCGCCCGCCTATGTGTTGACGACCCAGCACGTGCATCTGCTGCTGACGCCCGCTGTCACCGGCTGGGTCAGCGGCCTGATGCTTCGCTGGCGCGCCGATACGTCCGAAAAGGGGGTCAGGTTCACTTACCCGGTCGCGTTCTTTGATCTGGCCGGCCGATGTGCCGGCCGCGCGCTGGCGAAGCGCTGGGTTTTGGCTTCGACCATCGCTCGAAAGTCGTCGCGGCCGTAGGCGCGTTGCTGCTGCAGGTAGAGCCGGATCGCGGCCAGGTCTTCGTCGCTGATCGCCTCGGCGAGCAGGGCGCGATAGTGGTCTGCACCGATCGCTTGCTGGAAGGGGTGCGGGGTCAGCAGCGGATCCTCGCGGAGCCCGCACAGGCCCGCGCAGCTCGACCACGGAAATGCGGCAGGGTCGTCCGTCATGCGGGCGCGGACGGGGTTCAGGTCGATGTAGCGGCTGCAGCGCAGAAGATAGTGTTCGCTATCGACCAGGCAGGCCTTGTACCGACCTTCCCAGAGCGTTCCGGTGCGCGCATGGCGCGCGTTGAACTGCCCGACATAGCGCCGGCCGAGCTGTTGCATCAGGCAAGCTGTGGCACCCACTTCGGGCGGCGTTGCCAACAGGTGGACGTGGTTGTCCATCAGTACATAGGCGTGCAGCGTGCAGCCCGTGGCGAGCAGCGCCTCCCGCAACAGATGGCGATAGCAGGCGCGATCGGTGTCGTCGAGGAAGCAGGGAAGGCGATTGTTTCCACGCTGCACGATGTGCTGCGGAATGCCGGGCAGGTCGAGTCGAGGTTGGCGGGCCATGTGCACAGCATCGCTGCAGCGGTGGCGACCATGCGTGGGCACAACGCTGGCGAGGCTGTAGGACTTCGGCGCGCGGGGCTGTCGGAAGTGAACCTGACCCCGTTTTCGGCTGAGCGTGGATGCCTGCCTGAGCGTCCCTGCCGGGCGCGCAGTCGCAGACAAGCCCGATCGCGCCGGCGTCGCGCACATCACAATGCATCCGCCACTGACCCGGCGGTCAGCACGTGGTCGAGCCTGTGGTGTCGGACCTCGTGTACCGATAGGGTGGCGGCCTCGCGCCACCATGGCGCCCCCCCCGACTCACGAATGGGATACGCCGACCCATGCGGATCACGCTTTCGACCTGTGCCTTCGACATCGATGATCGCTTCGATGGCGTCCGTACGTCCTTCGAGTCCGGCAGCGTCTGGGTGCAGCCGATCCAGCGCGGCGTGCAGCCGCCGATCTTCAACTTCGCGCTCAGCGAGCGCATCGACTTCGTGTCGTCCTTCGAGCCCAAGGCTGGCTTCAACGACGACTACGAGGGGCGCGTGCGCAGCTACTTCGACAGCAAGCGTCCCGACGTGGCCGACTTCGTCGACGGACAGCGTGTACTTGCGGGCAGGCCCGCACTGTTCCGGACACTGAGCTACCTGCGCGATGTCGGTGCGGATACGCCGGTGGAGAACTTCGCACTGTTCGTCAACATTCCGCTCGACGCCGAGTTCGTGCAGGAATTCTCGGCAGACTGCGCGCTGGCCGATCGCGACACCTATGAGCCGCTGTTCTGGGCGGCCATCGAGTCGTATGTCTACACCGGCGGTGCGCGCGAGGCGATCAATGCGCAGGAGGCCGCACACGCGGAGCAGATGGCCGCGATCGATGACCTGCTGTCGCGTTTGGGGGCATTGGGCAACAGCGAGGCGAGTACCGACGAAGACGCTGAGTTCACGGCGCTGGCTGGGTTCACCGTCCCGCACGATGGCGGCGAACATGCGCGCGTCGCAGGGATGCGCCTCGATCAGGTGGTCGCGCGCTGCGTCGTGCCCGAGTCTTCGCGGGCGCTGAGCGTGAGAGTTTCGATGCGGTTTCCGGACCCGGTGTCGGCCCTGGAAAGCGGGGTGCTGTCGGAGTACGCCAACGCTGGAAGGGTCGAGATGGCCGTGTCGGTGCTGGGGGTCTATCACGGCAGTGGCATGCCACGTGGACGCTTCGCCATTCGCGATGGCAAGGGGCCGGCCTACAACAGCTCGGTTCGCGTCACCGATCTCGCATACGGGTGCGAGTTCAACGGGCTGCTGGAATTCATCGACGGCTGGATGTCGCTGCGCGGTGCCATCTACAGGAGCTACGACAGGCAGACGCGATTCGATGTCGATGTCTGCGTGCCTCTCGATGCAGCCGCCATTGAATGGGCCGAGTACGAGTTCACGAGCATCGAAGAGATTGCCAGCGCGCCACCGGAGCAGGTGCGCCATGTCCAGCTCACAAGCCTCGAGGAGGGCGATGATCTGAGCCTGCTCGAACGGTGTACCGAGCTGCGCACATTGTTTCTGCGCCATCGCGCTTGGGGCACGCCACAGGCGGTCCGCGTGCCGGAGTCGATCTTCGGCATGGCCAACCTCACCGAATTGACCATTCACTCGATCGCGCTGCCGCGCGTGCCGGACGCCCTCGGTCGTTCGACCTCGTTGGTGCGGCTTGCGCTCACCCGTTGCGACCTCACGGAAACCCCGGACGCACTTTGGACACTGCCGTCGCTGCGCTGGTTGCTGCTCGATGGCAACCGGATAGAACGATTGCCGCCGCAGATCGCGCTGCCGGCGCTGACGTCCATCAATCTCTCCAACAACGCGCTGCGTCTGCTGCCAGACAGCCTGTTCGCGCTCCCGAATCTTGAGAGCCTGGACCTCGATGGGAATCCGTGGGAGGCCCTGCCCGAGGCCGCGAACGCCGACCGCTTCGCGATCGCGCTCGACATCGCCTCCAAGCGACGACTGCTGGACTTCACCTATCGCGGGCGCGACGGCGCGACGGACGTGATCTGGAACGAGGACTCCTACCACGCACGCTCCAGTGCAGCACTCGCGGCGGTGGTGGACGAGGTGCTCGCGGCCAGCCCGCAGGCGACTGCGCATGCCGATGCGCTGCGGTTCCTGGCCAAGCGCGGCGTGGCGATCAGGCTCGGCGACGCCGAGGACTACGCCCAGCTCGGCAACCACCGGGTGGGCGGCATGCCTGACCTTCCGCCCTCGATGCCCTATCCGCGTTTCGACTGCGATGGCGCGAGCAAGCCGTACGAATTCCTGTGCCAGCTCGACTGCGCCGACCTCGCCAGGTTCCAGGACTATCTCCCACGGTCGGGATTTCTGTACTTCTTCCTGTCCACCCTGCACGACCTTTACGGCAACGATGCGCGCGCACCTCGGGTGCTCTGGTTTGATGGTCCTCGCGAAGCGCTGGCGTCGGGGCGGGCGCTGCGCATCGATGCCAGTGAGTATTTCGAAATGTCAGGCGACGCCTACGAGGCGCGGCGGGCGGTGGCCGGGCCGCTGGTGAGCGCCCCGCACTGGTATGCCGTGCGGTCGAACCCGCATCTGCTGCGAGGCCCGGCCGCCACGCTGGCCGCGGATGAACACTTCCTGGAGGCCATGGCGCACGACCACTTCACCGCGCCCCTTGAGGCACGGTTCCCCTTCGACGTGGCCGTAGGTGGCTATGGCTTCACCCAACACGAGGACCCGGAGCACCAGGCCGCACTCGTTCGCAAGGGCAATCCCGAGGACTGGGTGATCCTGCTGCAGGTGAAGTCGATCCTCGACATGCAGTGGGGTGATGCGGGCGAACTCTTTTTTGTCGCGCACAAGCGCGACCTGGCGGCGCACGACTTCTCCCGCGTCTTCTGCACCATGGAGAGCAGTTGACGCGTTGCAGCGGCACTCACCGGAAGGCCTGAGTGCACTGCTTCCGCAGTCGTGGACAGGGTACGCCAGCATGTCTGCCGCGCCGGGGTCAAATCCGCCACCACGCGGGAGGATGTCGACGGAGTCAGGCCGCGCCCGCAGTGCAGGCACGCCTTCGCTGCGGATCGCTTCCGACAGGTCATCGAGGAGACACTGCAGCGCCGAGCGGGGAGGAAGCGATCCGTGGGCCTCACGCGCCCGCGCAGCACTTGTCCGCGGAACTTGCACTGTGATTCGCGCTTTGGAAGCGGGTTGTGCCCTCATTCAAGACCGTCGCGAAAGTCCGCGGGCAGAGCGCACTTTCCAAGCAGCGCGAAGTGAGAGCGATTCTTCCATGTCGCGATTGCTGCGGCGTGACTGATGTCGAAGGCTGAGAGGTTCTCCTACCCCAAGGGCATCGAGAACCTGACTCCACGCGCGCGTCGGCATCGAGCATGGGCCTTTGATCAAGACCTCCTCGACGTCCCGCCAAGACAGCCACGCATCGACCTGCCCGGCGTGCCGCAGCAGCTCGTGCAGCGCAGCAACGATCGCCGCCCCTGCTTCTTCGCGCCCATCGACCGCACGCGCTACCTCGACGAACTGCGCGAGGCCGCCTCCCGACACGGCTGCACCGTACATGCCGATGTGCTGCTGACTCACCACGTGCCGCTGCTGCTGACGCCCGCGGCAATCGGCTGCGTCAGCGCCATCAGGCTTCGCTGGGCCGTCGCGACGTCCGCTACATCCATGATCGCGACCGCCGCACCGGCACCCGTTGGGAAAGCCGCTTCAAGCCCTGCCCAGTGCACTGCGAGTATCACTCGCCGCGCTGCTGCCGCGACATCGAACTCAATCCGGTCCATGCGCGCGGGGTCAGCCAAGCCAGCGACTAGGCCTGGTCGAGCTACGCAGCAAACGCGCAGGGCGCGACCGACCCGCTGGTCAGCCCGCACCCGCAGCAGCTGGCGCTGCATGCCGAAGACAGGTGCGGTTGACTCCGTTCTGGCTAGGCCGAGTCTGCGGCGATCCGCTGGAAGGCCTGCACGACGCCGATCATGTCTTCGCTGCCCAGTCCCATCGACTGGGCGTGCCGGTACAACTGCAGGCTAGAAGCGATCAGCGGTGCATGGATGCCCTGCGCTTCGGCGGCGGCAGCGATCAGTCGCGTCGTCTCGAGAACATTCGAGATCGCTGCCTGCGGGCTGAAGTCGTCGCGAAGCAGCTTGTCGACCTTGATGCGCGAGATGTCGCTCGCCATCTGGCTCGCGTTGACGATCGTGGCCCAGCGGCCGAGATCGAGTCCGTGGCCTTGGGCGAAGTTCGCGGCTTCCGCCAAGCCTGTGACTGTCGCGATGAGAAAGACATTGACGGCGAACTTCATCACCAGGGCCGATGGCACGGGCCCGCACGCCAGGGCGTCGCGGCACAGCGGCCGCAGCAGTGGAATCACCTGCCCCACCGCAGCATCTGCCCCCGCGAGCATGCAGACCAGCTGACCCTTCTGCGCTGGCGCGCGGGAGCCCGACACCGGCGCTTCGACGTAGGCGCCACCGTGCGCGCCGATGTCGGCTTCCAGCTGTCTTGAGTAGGCGGGTGAGACGGTCGCCATGTTGACCAGGATGCGACTGGCCACACGCCAGCCGAAGCGTTCGCCACCCCGGCCCAGCACCTCGTCCAGTGCCGCCCCATCGGTCAACATCAGGAACACGACCTCACTGTGTTCGAACAGCTCGTCCAGCGATGCCGCGACTTTCGCGCCAGCCTCGGCCAGAGGCACGCAGCGTTCCGGACTGCGATTCCAGACGCAGAGCGCACCAACAGCGTTCAGAAGGTTCATGGCCATGGGCTCGCCCATAGCGCCGAGACCGACGAAACCCAGACGCGGCACCTCAGCCTTCATCTCCATCGCCTTCCCCACTGACTCGACTTGGTCGGATACGACTGGGTGTGCATGCACCTGATGTCGGCGCTTCGGGCCGGGGGCACTCCAGCCGCATGCCGTGGACAGGGTACGCCAGCATGTCTACCGCGCCGGGGTCACATCCGCCAGCACGCCGGAGGATGTCGACGGCGTCAGACAGCGCCCGCAGTGCCGGCACGCCTTCGCTGCGGATCGCTTCCGACAGGTGATCGAGGAGACACTGCAGCGCCGAGCGGGGAGGAAACGATCAGCGGGCCTCACACGCCCGCGCAGCAGCTGTCCGCGGAACTTGCACTTTGATCCGCGCCAATGATCCGGGTTGTGCCCTCATTCAAAACCGTCGCGGAACAGCGCGCCGACCGCACTGACTCCGCCGATGATCTTGTTGCCGTGTGCATCTGTCTCCACCAGCCTGGACTGGTCGAACTGCAGCACCAGTCGATCGGCCTGCATGACGTTGTCCTGCGGTGAGCCACCGTTCCAGTACGAAAAGACGTACATGAACACGGCGACCGAGGTGGGAGAGACCAGCGTTTTCCGGTCGGTGATGTCCAGAATCAGCTGCATCTGGTTGCCGTTGTAGCGCCACAACCTCACCCGCCCTTGACCGCCCGCGTCCACCGGGACGTCGTCAAAGGTCACCTGGAACTCGACGGTTTCCCAGCGATCCTTGACCAAATTCACGCCGGAATCGGTCCACGCGGCAGAGCCTTCGAATATGTGCTTGAGGTGCCCATCCCTGGCTGGGCCTGAAGCCCAGGCGTTGTCGATGTAGATGTCCTGATAGCCCTCGTTCGCGCCTGAGGCGCTTTCGGTACGAAAGCGCAGGAACTTCAGGTGTGCGCCCTCGGCATTGGATGTCCAGTCGAAGGTGGCCGACGGGAAGTAAAAGGACCCTTGAAAATGCACGGTCTCGCCTTTGACCAGTGTTCGCGGCCAGGTGATTTCACCGCCCCACGACCAGTCGACGCCCCGGGCGATCGTGAGCTGATAGGCCTTGGTGCCCTCCGCAACGCGATAGTTCTGCACGGTGGTCTCATTTCGATTCAGCGCTGTCGCACCCACGGGATCCCGTTCCCCATCGAACAACAGGTCGGGGACGAAGCCGAGGGGGCGCAGGTGGCTGGCGCCAGAGATCTTCGTGTTGGAAAGGCCTGGGCTCCAGCCCGCCATGCGATGCGTTGACGCGGTGGCCTGCTCGGCGGCGGGCGCCGATGCGCTGGGAGCGGGTTCCTTGGCAATGCCCGGGAACGGCAGGACGGCAAGCATCAGGGCGAGACTGCGGAGCATGTCGGCTCCTCCTGGGATGACGGGATGGGAGTGGGGCGAGTGCGCGCCCTGGAAGGGTTTGTCGAAGTGCTGCACCACGACTCGCGACACGCATCGCGAGGGCTTCCGCGCAGACCTCTCCAAGGGGTCGCCAGCCTAGCGCCGCTCTGGGCCAGCGGTTGACCTCTCGCTCCCCCGCTTGCAGCCGTTCATCGCCAGAGCCGGACGAGATGCCGGCCTCAGACAGCACCCTGAGCGCCTTCTTCGGAGCAGTCGGCGCTGGAAGTCAGCGCGCAGTCGAACCGCCCTGCCACCTCCCGTTCGCAGCCGCTCACTCGAACCCATCCCTGAGCAGATCCTGCGCATACAGTCGCACCCGCATGGCGCTGCCGTAGAAGCTGCCGTCGTTGCTGGCATAGGCATAGCCGCCGAACACTACGCGTTCGCCGTCGGCGGACAGGGCCATGCCGTCCAGGCGGTTGTCGCGGTCGCTGCCGAACAGGCTGTGGCCGTAGCCCATCCGGCCCGGCAGGCCGAGGTTGAGGTTGCCGAAGCTGCTGTCGAAGCTGCCGTCGGCATTGAGGCGGACGAGGGCGGCATCGCCGAAGCTGAAGCCCGCGTACTCGTAGCCGCCGCCGATGAGGATCTTGCCGTCGGGCGTCGCGAGCACGTCGGCGGCATAGGCGTCACCGTGGATGCCGCTGGCGGTGTAGTCGAAGCTCAAAGCTGCGCCGCCGAGGAAGCCCGGATCGTTCGCGCCCGTCACAGTGTCGATCACGCTGACGCCGATCGAGGGGTCGGTGTCGCTGGCGTTGGCGGCGTAGCCGACCACGATCAGCCGCGAACTGCCGCCCCGCCGCTGGAGGGCCAGTCGATTGCCGGTGTTGTGTCGAAACTCCGGGGCGGCACTGAAGAAGAGACTACGGAACCCGTTGCTGCCGAACTGGGGGTCGATGCCATAGCCCGGCGTTGCCGAAGGAAAGGAGGTGCCGACCACCGCCGTGTCGAACTGGCCCTGCGAGTTGACGATGCCGCGGCGAAACAGGGTTCGGAAGCGCAGCGGCACGCTGGCCCCGGGCACGTACTCGGCGGCGAGGTCGGCGACCTGCACATCGAAGTTGGCGCCGATGCGCAGCGCGTACCACGGGTTGGGCTGGCCGACGTTGCCACCGATGACGTTGCCGCATTCGGCGGCGCCGCAGAGTTGGCCGGTGTTGGCGAACAGCACCACATGCATCAGGTCGCGCGGGCCGCTGTCACCGTCGCGGATCGCGCCGGCGATCATGAAGCGGTTGAGGTTCAACTCGTAGGGTTCGATCGCGCCGGCGATGTCAGACGGCGTTCCGCCGCGGCGGATGCGCAGCAGGCCGCCGCTGGCGAAGTTCGAGTCGAGGCTGCCGTTGGGCAGCACCGCCCACACCGCCATGTCGCTCTGGTTGAACGGGCCGAACAAGGTGCCGAGCACGAGAACCGCGCCATCGGCACGAAGCGCGGCGTCGACCGCACTCACTTCGAAATCGACGCCAGCATCGAACAGCTGCTGACCGCGCGGACCGTAGCTGGTATCGGGCGAGCCGTCCGCGTTCAAGCGGGTGATGCCGATCTGGCTGTTGCCGGCGAACTGCGAGCCGAAGGGCGTCGGCGTGTTGCTGATCAGCAGCGTCTTGTTGTCCGCCTGCACCAGTACCTTGATGACTCGGGTGGCGCCGCGCTGCAGGCTGCCGTCGATGGGGAAGAAGGTGGTGGCCTTGCCGCTGGCGACGGGGCCGAAGCCGGTATCCAGCTGACCGTTGGCCTGTGCCGCCAGCGCCAGCGTGGCCAGCAGAGCGAGTGCGATGAGCCGGGCGATCGGGTGTGTCATCTGCGGTTCTCAGCGGTCGGCGCGGGAAGGCGCCTTTGCTGCGACACACGCTGGATGGGGGGTGGACCTGACAGCAGGCGTACGAAGCGGAATGCTTGCGGCCCGCTGGCCCTGCCGCGCAGTACGGCTGTTCGCTGGAGCGAGCGTGCTCGCGACCCGCAAGCTGGGTGCAGGCCGCAAGCTGCGTGCAGAGCACAGGCTGCTGTTGAGCCCCTCTCCCCTGGAGGGAGAGGGGTTGGGGAGAGGGGGGAACGCTCGCGGCAAGATCGCCCCCTCTCCCCCGGCCCCTCTCCCACAAGGGGAGAGGGGAGCACAGCACTCAGTCGACGCGCGGAGAGGGATGCAAAGTCCCCAGTCGACGCGCGGAGAGGGGAGCTGAGCACTCAGTTGCCACGCGAGGCTTCGAAGCGCTCAGGGCGACCTGCGAAGGACGCCCTGCTCTGCCTGCTTGCCGAAGGCCCTGATGCGTTCACGCTCTGGATGTCCTTCCGGGAAGGCGCGCTGGTAGTCGGGCCAGGCCTGCTTCCATGCTGACAGCGCTGCGTCGTTGTCGCCCGCGCCCAGCGCGGCCTGCGCGAGCAGCGCGTAGGCCTCGGCGCGGCGCATGGCGACGAAGGCGTCCGGCTGCGATTCGATCAGGGCCACGGCTTGCCTGAAGACTCGAACCGCATCATTGAACTGCTCGGCGCGCAGGTAGACCCAGGCCTGCTGACGCAGAAAGTTCTCGCGTGCGGAGGGCGCAATCTCAGCGGCACTCAGCGATGCGCTGGCCGTGTCCAGCACCTCGAAGGCACGATCGAAATCGCCCTGCTTGGACAGTGCGCCCGCGACGCTGCCCAGCACGTCGATGCGCTGCGAGTCGCTCACCCGCGGATGGCTGCACAGGGACTCCACCTCGCTGGCGATCGCGCGCAGGTCGCTGCGCTGGCTTGGCAGTTCAAGCGAGAACGCCAGCAGCTTGAGCAGACTGAGTCGAACGGAGGCGGAGGGCTGGGTCTCCTCGGCTTGCGCCTGCAGGGCCGCGCGCAGCACCGGCACGGCGGCCTGCGGCTGGCCCTGATTCAGCAGGGCGTGCCCGATATCGCCCAGCGACTGGCGCAGCAGCAGCGGGTCGTCGGCGTGACGCTGCTGCAGTCGAGTGGCGGCCGCCACCAGCAGGTCGACGCTGCGCGGCTCATGGCCGCTGTATTCCGCGGGCACGGCGCCGCCGATCACGTCCAGCAGCGCGCTCAAGCGCGCTTCCGCACGCGCGGCCTGCTGCTCGGCGCGCTGCGCCTGACGCAGGGTGCTGACGACGCCCAGCACCGCGACCAGGAGCAGGCCCGCAAACACGGCCAGGCTGCGGCGATGGCGCCAGATCCGCCAGCGCCACTGGCGCGCGAACCCGCCGGTGCCGCTGCGCAGGGCACGGTCATGCTGCAGATCGTGCAGGTCGTCCAGCAGCGCAGAGGCCGAGGCATAGCGGCGCTCGGGTGGCTTCTCCAGACAGCGCGCCAGCAGGGCCTCCAGCGCGCGTCGACGCCAGCCCGTCGGCGCGTTGTGCACGGGCAGACGCGCAGGCAGGCGTCGCACCGGGCCTTGCAGAATGCGTTCGGCCCAGGGCAGAGGCTTGCCCGTCGTCTCACCGTGCGGCGACTCGCCGCTCAGCAGCTCGAACAGCAGCACGCCGAGCGCGTGGATGTCGGTGGCCGTGGTCGCGGCCTGCCCCAGGATCTGCTCTGGCGCGGCGTATCGCCAGGTCAACAGACGCAGCCCGCTCTGGGTGAGCTCGTCAGCGTCTTCGTCCAGACCCTTGGCGATCCCGAAGTCGAGCAGCTTGGGCAGGCCGTCACGGGTCAGGCGGAGGTTCGAGGGCTTGATGTCCCGATGCACCACCAGATGCCGATGCGCGTAGTCCACCGCCTCGGCCACCTGCCGGAACACCGCCAGCCGTTCGGCATAGCCCGGCGTGCGCGCGGCCCACTCCGCCCAGGAGGCGCCGTCGACGAGCTCCATCGCCAACCAGGCCTGCCCCTGCGCGCTGATGCCGCCGTCGATCAGCCTCGCGATATTCGGATGATCGAGCCGCGCCAGCAGCTGCCGCTCCTGCGCGAAGCGCGCCTGCTGCAGGCCATCCAGACGCGAGGCACGCAGACGCTTGAGGGCCACTGTTTGTACGAACTCGGCGCCGATGCGCTCCGCGCGGAACACGTCCGCCATGCCGCCCGAGCCAATGCACTCACGCGCCTGGAAGGCGCCGAAACGCGGCAGGTCCAGCGCCGGTGGCTGCAGGTCGTCGGCATGCAGATAGCTCAGCAAGCCCTGCAGCTGCGCGGCGAAGGCGGCATCGCGCTGCTGCCAGTCGCGCAGGGCCTGCGCACGCTCTTCGTCAGACAGCTCGCAGACGTCGTGGAAAGCCGCGCGCAGGCGCTGGAAGTCCGCGTCCGGCGCGTGGCTCACGTGGCATCCAGCGCCTGACGCAGCCAGGCCTTGGCCATCGCCCAGTCGCGATACACCGTGCGTTCGTCGACCTCCAGCAGGTTCGCGACCTCCAGCACTTCGAGCCCACCAAAGCAGCGCCACTCGACGATCTGCGCCATGCGTTCGTCGTGCTTGGCCAGGGCCTTCAAGGCCTCATCCAGTTCGGCGAGATCCATGTCGGCTTCGATGGGCAGATGCAAGAGCTCCACCCATTCGACCTGCTGCCACTGGCCGCCGCCGCGCTTGTCGCGCTGGGCGGCGCGCGCGCGATCGATCAGCACCTGACGCATCAGCTTGGCCGCGGTCGTGAACAGGTGCTTGCGGTCGCGGATGTCGACCGAACGCGCGCCGAGCAGGCGCACGAACACGTCGTGCACCAGGGCGGTCGGCTGCAGGGTGTCGTGGTCGCGGTGGCCGCGCAGGGTGTGGGCGGCGAGGCGTCGCAGCTCGTCGTAGACCTGCGGCAGCACGCGATCGAGCGCGTCGAGATCGCCCTCGCCCCAGCGCGCCAGCCAGCCGGTGATGTCCGCCTCGCCCAACGTCGTCATGCCTGGCTTCCCGCGCCTTGCCACGGCGCAGGATAGCCGAGCCGGGCGCGGGGCTTGCGGCGGACTTCGCCTGCGGGCGAGCGGGCGAGAGCGACGGGCGGACGGGATCGGGTGCATGCGGGCACGTACGTCCTGCGGAGCGGGCACCTGACAGGGGCGCGTGCGCGGGCTACGCGTGCGGCGCCCTCTGAAGAAGCGGAGTGCTTGCGAGCCGATTGATCTTCGCCCCCGCGAAGCCCGGCTGTTTGTAGGAGCGAGCTTGCTCGCGACCGGCTGGGGGTGTGCAGGGCGCAGGCCGCGGTCGCCTGCAAACAGGCTGCAAAAAGCGCGAGCGGTCTACCTCGGGTTTCTCCAAGAACACCTGCTCCGCAAAGGGCTGCCTGCACGTTGTCAGGCGCCGGCACACAAGGGCGTACGTGCGGGCAGCCCACCTGGAGTTCCGCCCATGCGCCGTCTGCTGCCCCTCACCCTGCCCTGCCTGCTGCTGCTCGGCGCCTGCGATGCCGCTGAACGCGACGCGGCGCCCGCCGCGACCGCTTCGGCGCCCAACACCGCTGCCGCTGCGGCGGCGCCCCCTGCTGAAACCGGCAACGTCGTGCGCATGCGCGTCGACGGCGTCGACTGGCAGGCCGACCGCGAGTTCTTCTGCGCCGTGCATCCGCCGGGGATGGACCGCGCCGTGCTGGTCAGCGCCTCGCTGGGCCCGAAGGATGCGAACGAGCAGACCTTCAACTTGAACCTCACCGGCGTCGACGGTCCGGGGCGCGTGCACCTGCAGAGCAGCGCCTCCTGGGTGCACACGATCCAGCTGGCCAATCTGGATGCCGCGCGCATTCTCAACGGCGGCGCGATGGGCTTCGACATCACCGTCGAGCTGCTCGCGGTCTCGGCCGACCCCGTCCGCGTCGAAGCGCGCTTCACCGGCCAGCTGATGAGCAGCGCTGGCAGCGCGCTGCGCATCGAGGACGGCTACCTGCGCTGCAGCGAGTGACGCCGACCCCGCACTTCGACCCGAGGACTGCCCATGAATCGTCTAGCTTCCGGGGCGACCGCCGCCCTGCTCATCGCCGGCCCCAGCCAGGCCGCCGTGCTCACCGTCGACACCAGCAGCGATGCCGCGCTGAGCGCCTGCACGCCGGCGCCGGCCGACTGCTCGCTGCGCGGCGCGATCCTCGCCGCCAACGGCCTGCCCGGCGCCGACCGCATCGAGTTCGCGCTGCTGGAGAGCGACCCCGGCTACCAGCCGGCCAGCGCGCACTGGCGCATCGAGGCGCAGAGCGCGATGCCCAACAACGCGGGTGATCTGGAGATCGACGGCTACACCCAGCCCGGCGCGCTCGCCAACACGCAGTCGCCCGAGGCCGGCGGCAGCAACGCCGTGCTGAAGGTCGAGCTGCGCAATGCCGGGCAGTCGTCCAACACCGGTATCGACAGCAGCAGTGCCAACTTCAATGCGCAACTCGTGCTGCGCGGGCTGGCGATCAGCCGCTTCGCCTCGCAGGTGGTGCTGAGCGGCGGTGCGGCGCATCGCGTCGAGGGCTGTTTTCTCGGCACCGACATCCGCGGCACCGCGCCGTCGCAGACCGGCAATTCGGGCCTCGGTATCGGCGTGCGCGTGCAGGGCGAGGGGCCGTATGTGATCGGCGGCGAGACGCCGGCCGCGCGCAACGTGCTGTCGGGCCTGTTGAGCGGCATCGTGTCGTTCTCGGTGCCGAACGGTCTGCGCATCCGCGGCAATCTGATCGGCACCAATGCCGCCGGCACTGCGGCCATTGCGAACCGCAGCTACGGGATCGACCTCACCAGCTTCCGTGGTGTCGTCATCGGTGGCACCACGCCGGCGGCGCGCAATGTCATCTCGGGCAACGAGTTCACCGCGATCCAGCTCGGTGCCGGCACGGCGCCGGCGACGTTTCCGAACCTGCGCGTGCTGGGCAACCACATCGGCACCGACTGGAGCGGCAGCCTGCCGATTCCGAACGGCCGCAATGCGGCCAGCCCCAGCCAGCCGCAGCCTTCGATCCTGCTGTTCGCCGGCGGCGCCTGCAGCGTGCAGATCGGTGGCTTCGGCGCCGGCGAATCCAACCTCATCGCCCACGGCGGCGCGCAGGGCATCCTGGTCGGCACCTGCACGCGGGTGGCGGCCGCCGGCAACCTGCACATCGGCCATCGCGGCATGGCGATCGACACCTCCGCCACGAGTTTCGCCGACGGCCCCACCGCCAACGACGCGGGCGATGCCGACAGCGGCGGCAACCGCCTGCAGAACTCACCCGACGTCGTGGACGCCGTACCGGTCGGCGCCGATCGCTTCCGCCTCGATCTGCGCGTCGACAGCGCGCCGGGCAATGCGACCTATCCGCTGCGCGTCGATGCCTTCCGCGGGCGCGGCGCGGATCTGCTCGAACACCTGGCCCAGCGCACGATCACCTTGGCCGAGGCGCAGACCGTGGTGTCGATCGAGCTGCCGCTCTCAGCATTGGCCGACGGCGCGGTGCAGCTGCTGGCCACCGACGCCGAGGGCAATACCAGCGAGGTCGGTCGCTATGCCCTGAGCCCGGTGTTCGCTGACGGCTTCGAGTCGCTCTGAGCCTGAGCCCGAGCGAGGACCCGCAGTGCGCGAAGCTGCGGCTGCGGGTCCTCGTCATCCAGACGTAGTTGTCGACGGCCGCCTCGCCTACTCGAAACCGTCGCGGAAGATCTCCGGCAACAGCGGCACCGGCTGCGGGTTGCCGAGACGCGTGAGGAACATCCGCGTGTTGTCCTGCTGCGGTACCCCAGGGCGGGCGTCGGCGAGCGTTCCGGCAATCAGAAAGCGGCCATCGGCCTGCTGCACCGCGGCGGCCGGGTACTCGTCGTACGCGCCCGGCCGATCCGGAAAACGCAGGCGCGTGCCCGTGTCCGCGCCGAAGTCGGGGTAGCCCACGCGGTTGCCGGCGGGATCGAGCTTGGTCACCGCGAGGTCGGCGCCGCCGAACGCTGCCGCCCAGGGCGCGCCCTGCGTCTGCGTGCCGACCACGATCACGCTCGCGTCCCACTGCGGTAGGACCGCGGCAATCGAGGCGCTGTCGCCGCCGCTTGAGGGATCGAAGTCGATGGCGACCACACCGGCGAGACCGAAGTCGAGATCGGGCGCGTTGTTCGGCAGCAGGCGCAGCACCGCGCCGCCCGTGCCCAGGCTGCAGCCGAGCAGGCGCGCATTGCCAGCGTCGACCGCCAGCGCGTTGCCGGCAAAGCGGCAGCCGGTGCTGCTGCGCAGGCGGATCGCGTTGCGCGGGCCCTGGCCGTCTTCGGCGATGTCGAACAGCACGGCCGACTCGTCGAACGTGGTTGAGCCGTCGCTGCCCGCCACCAGCAGCCGCCCGGCCTGATCGAAGGCCAGCCCGTTCGCGCGCAGGCGCGAAGGGTTGGTCGGTGAGACCAGCACCTGCAGGCCGCCGTTGCCGAAGCCGGTGTCGAGACTGCCGTCGGCCCGCAGCCGCACCAGCACGGCGCACTCGTCATTCGGCTGGTCGAAGCCGCAGCGCAGCTGCGGATCCTGCGGGCCCGTGGCGACACCGTTGCCGAGCAGCACGATCCGCCCCTGCGGGTCCTGCCGGACCGCGCTGAAGCGCACCCGGATCTGCCGCGCGTTGAGGCCGAGTTCGCTGCCGCTGTCGAGCACGCCATCGCCCCAGAAGCCGGTGTCGATGCTGCCGTCCTCGCGCAGCTTGATCACCACGCCGCCGGCCGCGGCACCACCGCGCGAGCCTGCCAGCAGCAGACCGCCCGCGCTCAGGGGCTCGACCGCGTTGCAGTAGGTTTCGCCGCCCGCGACGAGGCTCAGGCCGCGCTCGCCGTTGCCGGCGAAGCTGGCGTCGGGCTGGCCGTCGGGCAGCAGGCGGCTGACGCCGCAGACCGCGCTCACCGGTGAGGTTTCGAGATACAGCGTGCCCGCGATCAGCGCGCGGCCCTGGGCGTCGATGCGCAGATCCTCGGTGATGGTCGAGCGGCGCGGCCCGCTGACTTCATCGATACGCATCACGCGGGTGCGGTGGTCGGGGTCGAGAAAGCCCGCATGGCGTTCGGGGTCGGCCATGCCGAGGCGGGCGATCAGGCTCGCGGTGCCGGCCACGCCCGCGAGCGGATCGGCCTGGCTGCCGGTGATGACGACGCGACCGCGGGCGTCCAGGCGCAGCTCGCCCAGTTCGTCGTTGCGGCCATCGCTGCTGCGCCAGAGCTCGCGCGTGTAGTGCGACTGATGGCTGCCGCCCTCGCCGAAGCGGGCGACCAGGTTGCCGTCTTCGCGCAGCCGCGTGATGTAGATGTCCTGCGGATCGGCGTTGCCCGAACCGCGCCACAGGGTGCTGCCCACCACCAGTTCACCGCTGTCGCTCAAGGCCACCCGCGGGGCGTGCAGAAGCACGCCCGCCAAGAGCGCGGAGGGCAACAGTTCGACGTAGCCGTCGCCGCTGAAGCTGCCGTCGGGCTGGCCATCGGCGCGCAGGCGCAGCACGCCGGGCTCCAGGATCGGGCCCGGTGTGGTGCCGCTCGTATCCGGCTGGCAGCCCAGCAGCATTCGGTCCTGCGCGTCCAGCAGCAGGCTGCTGACGCGATAGCACTGACGCACGAAGCCACGGCCTCCGTCGCCGGTCCGCAGCGGCGCATCCATGCCGCTGCCGAAGCCGGTGTCGACGGCGCCATCGTCGAGCAGGCGAAAGATCACGCCGGCGTCGGGAATGCCCGGGTTGCTGGTGATGCCCAGCACATAGACGCGGCCGCTGCTGTCGAGCGCGGTGCTCACGCCCAGCACTCGCGGCGGGTTGTAGTCGGCCAGCGGTCGGGAGCCGTCCACCGCGAACGTCGGGTCCGGGCTGCCGTCTTCCAGCAGACGCAGGATCAGGCCGCGCTGGCTGTTGTCCCCGGCGTTGATCACCCGGCCCACGGCGAGCACCCGCCCCTGCGCATCCAGCGTCGCCGAAGTCAGCAGGGTCTGCGCGGTGCTCTCGCGCCAGCTGAAGTCGGCTTCGAGCACGCGCACGCCCTGCTGCTGGAAGCCGGTGTCGAGCACGCCCTCTGCCGTCAGCCCGATGACCAGACCGGAGTAGCGGCCGTTGCCCTGCAGGCCGAAGCCGAGCACGCGGAAGCGGCCGTCCGGCAGGGCCAGCACCTTGCTGCAGAACAGCGAGCTCAAGCCCGGCAGCGACAGCCCGCCCGAGCCTTGCGGCGCGCCATCGCGATAGCGCACCAGCACACAGCGCGAGCTGGTGCTGCCCTGGCTGCCGACCGCGACCAGCACGCCCTGCGCATTCTCGGCGCTGCTGCTGAAGCGTTCGTTCTCGCCAAGGAACGGGCCCTGGGCGAAGCCGTAGCCGTTGAAGCTGGGATCGACGAAACCGCTGAGCGACTGCGCAGGGACACCGGCGCTGACGAACAGCAGGGCGAGTGCGGCGAACGCGCGAAGTGCGTGGGACATCTGGGGCACCTTTCGGGAAGCGTGGGTGCCGACACGTACGTCGCTTGTCAGCGCCACCTGACAGGCGCTGCGCTTGCGCTCGCCCTCGCCCTCGCCAGCGTTTGCCTTTGCCCGCGGCGTGCGAAGGGCGGCCGACGGCCCGCGCACGCCCCTGTCAGATTCAGCAGCTTGTGCTGACAGCGCTGTCGCTCAGCATAGGACCTGAGTCGCGACAGCCACGAGGCCTCGCGGATTTCCACCATGCGCACACGGAGCGATAGTCATGCAGGGCCAGAACAGCACTGCCGATGCAGCACAGGGCGACGACACCCAGACGCGGAAGGAGACACTGCAGGACGCGGTGGGCGCGCTGCGCTCGCGCGACAACATCCTGCTGATCCTGGTCGATCAGCTGCTCTATCCGCAGCCCGGCCGCGACAGCGGCGGCTTTGCCGAGGGCATCAAGGAGGTGCTCAGCTTTCTCGGCGAAGCCGATCCTGAGCGCAATCCCTGGGCTCGCTACTTTCCGGGCTTCTGCAAGCTGCGCGAGTTCGCGGCGGTGTTCACCGATCACACCATTGCGGAATCGGCCTGCATTCCCAGCCGCGCCAGCCTGATGACCGGCCAGTATGGCCCGCGCACCGGCGTCACCCAGACCGACGGCCTGTTCAAGAGCGGCGACGCACACAATTTTCCGTGGCTGCAGCCCGGCGGCGCGCCCACTGCGGGCGACTACTTCCGCGAGCTCGGCTACAGCACGCACTACTTCGGCAAGTGGCACGTCAGCGATCCGCCTGAACACAGCCTCGAAGGGTTCGGCTTTGGCGACTGGGAGCTGTCCTGGCCGGAGCCGCACGGCTCGCTGATCAACAACCTGGGCGCCTACCGCGACTACCAGTTCGCCGATCTCGCCTGCAGCTTCCTGCGCGGCCGGGCGTTGGGTGTGCCGTTCGCGCGCAGCAGCGGACGCGTTTCGGCCGCTGCGCCGGAAGTGTCTGAGGTGCCAGTGCCGAAGCCGTTCTTTGCGGTGTGTTCGTTCACCAACCCGCATGACATCGCCACCTATCCCACGCTGCCGCGGGCGCTCAAGCCGAGTTTTCCTGACGGCGAAAAGCTCCAGCAGCCGCAGTTCGGCCCGGGCGGCTCGGTGCCCGTGCCCCTGCCCGGAACGCTCAGTGCTGCGCCCAGCAACGGCAGCTTCCAGATTCCGATGAATCCCCTGGGCCTGCCGCAGGCCTGCGCCAGCGCCACCGCAACCCAGGACGAAGATCTGCTCGGCAACAACAAGCCACGCGCGCAGTACGACTACTCGTACAAGGTGGCCTTGGGCCTGGCGGCGAAGACGGGGCTGACCATCGCACAGCAGATGGGCGGTGACCCGCAGACCGTGCTCAACAACGCGGTGGAAGCCACTCTTTCGATTCCGATTCCGTTCCAGCTGCAGCTCGATTCGGAGGGCGCGGCGACGGGGTTTCTGCAGTACTACGCCTACATGATCGCGATGGTCGACCGGCACATCCTGCGGGTGCTGCAAACGCTGGAGGAGGTCGGGCTGCGCGAGAACACCGTGGTGGTGTTCTGCTCCGACCACGGCGAGTACGGCGCAGCCCACGGCATGATGATCGAGAAGTGGCATGCGGCCTATCAGGAAGCGCTGCACGTACCGCTGCTGATCAGTCACCCGCGCTACAACCCGGAGCGGAACGCGCCCAAGCGCATCGACGCGCAGACCAGCCACATCGATGTTCTGCCCACGCTGCTGGCGATCGCGGGCGCCGACCGCGCCGCCATCGAGCGCGCCCGCCGATCGCTGTCGAAGACGCACACGGCCGCTCCTTTGCCGGGCGCCGATCTGCTGCCGCTGATCGACTCGGGCGGCGGCCCGGTGCTGGGCCCGGACGGTGTGCCGCGCAAGGGCGTGCTGTTTGCGACAGACGACATGATCACCGAGCCGCTGCCGCTCGACGACGATCCCCACAATGTCCAGTCACAGCAGCAGTACGCGGTGTTCCTGGCCACGGTCGACCGGCTGCGCACGCCACCTGCAGAAGGCGCTTCGCCGCATCGGTTCAGGCCGGGTCTCAGGCCCGGCCCGGTGCCGCAGCCGGCGCATGTGCGCGCGCTGCGCTCCGCCGAGTGGAAGCTGGTGCGCTACTGCGACCCCTGGAGCGCGCAGCCGGCGGCGGACGAGTGGGAGCTCTACAACCTCGCCCTGGATCCTGTCGAAGCCATCAACCTGCTGGTCTACGACGCGCCCTTCCCGACGCCGATCGCGCCGCCGGCGCTGCCGGGCGCGCTCACCCGCGATCAGGTGGCAAGCGTGGCGGAGACGCTGCGCGCCGAGCTGAGCCGGCAGGAGGCCGCCTACCTCTCGCCCTACCCGAGCGCCCACCCCAGCGGCCGGGCGTGATGGACGCGCGCGGGGGTGAGCAGACGCCGGCGCTGCGGCGTCTGCAGGCGGGCTTGATAGCGCGCTGAATGCTCTGCGCGGTGGCCGCGCTGAGCGCAGGCTCAGCTCTGCGCTGCCGGCGTGACCTGCGGTCGAATCCCCACTCCCGAATCCCCACTCCCGGCCTCACTGAAATACTCCGCCATCGGTCGCGGCCGGCCGAAGGCGTAGCCCTGCGCGTAGTCAAGGCCGAGGCTGCGCATCTGCTCGACCAGGGCCGGGCTCTCGACCCACTCGGCGACGCTCTGGCGGCCGGTGACGCGGGCGATCTGCACGATCGACTGCACAATCGCCAGCGCCAGCGGCGAGTCGGCGGCCTCGCGGACGAAGCTGCCGTCGATCTTCAGCAGATCCACCTCCAGCTTGGGCAGGTAGGAGAACGAGCAGAAGCCGGTGCCGAAGTCATCCAGCGCGAAGCGGCAGCCGAGCGCACGCAGGCTGCGGATGAAGTCGACCGCGCGGCCAAGGTCGCTGACCGCACCGGTCTCGGTGATTTCGAAACACAGCCGCGTCGGCGGGAAGCGGGAGCGGGCGAGACGCTGGCGCAGGAAGCGACCGAAGCCCGGGTCGACCAGCGAGGCCGCGGACAGGTTGATCGAGCACAGGCGCACGCTGGCCGCCTGCTGCGGATGCTCTTCGAGCCAGTCGAGGCAGCGGTTGACCACCCAGGTGTCGAGCCGCGCCGACAGGCCGAAGCGCTCGGCGGCGGAAATGAACTCGGTGGGCGCCAGCAGGGCGCCGGTGCCGGGTTCGCGCTTGCGCAGCAGCACTTCGAAGTGGCGGCCCTGGCTGTCGGCCTGGAGGGGCGAGATGTCCTGGCAGAACAGCTCGAAGCGGTCCTGCTCCAGGGCCTCGTTGATGCGCATCACCCAGTGCATGGCCGAGGTGCGCTCGCGCACGGCGGCGTCGGCGGCGTCGGCGCGCTGCACGCGGTTGCCGCCCAGCTCCTTGGCGGTGAAGCAGGCGGCATCGACCTGGGCCAGCAGATCGCCGGCGTCGATCTCACCCTCGCGGGCCAGCACCCAGCCGATGCTGGCCCGGGTCGAGACCAGCCCGGACTGCCAGGCGAAGCGGAAGTCGGCGATGCGCTCGCAGAGCTGCTCAAGCGTCTGCTGGGCATCCTCGTCCTCGGAGCCGGGCTGGAGCACGGCGAACTCGTCGCCACCGATGCGGAACAGGTAGGCATGCTCGGGCAGAGCAGCGCGGATCAGCCCGGCCAGCTCGCGCAGCAGGGCATCGCCCGCCGCATGGCTCAGGGTGTCGTTGATGATCTTGAACTGGTCGAGATCGAGGTAGGCCACCAGCAGGGGACGCGCGCTGGGCGAGGCGAGCGCCGTGCGCAGATCCTCCTCGAAGGCCGCGCGATTGGGCAGGCCCGTGAGCGGATCGCGCAGCGCGCGCCGCAGCAGGCGCAGCGCAGCCACGCGGTTCTCGTGGATGGCGCCGGCAAGGATCTGCGGCACCACCATGGTGATGCACAGAAACCCCACCAGCACCGCACTTTCGATCGCGCCGCTGGGCACCGTGAAGCCGGCGATGCCGAGCCCGGTGAAGGCCGCCACCACCAGCGCGAACACGGTGGTGAGGATGAAGGTGAGCAGGGGCGGAAAGCGGATCGCGCTCCACAGCAGCAGGGTCATCGGCAATCCGGCGAGGCCGAGCGCCTGGCTGCCGCTGTGCCCGCCCACGGCGAAGACCAGGGCGATGACGGCCAGGCTGAGGATCGACCACAGCGCGTACTCGAAGCGGCTGCGGCGAGGCTCCAGCGGCCCGTCCTGACGTCCGCCCTGCTGGCGACGGCGTACTGCCGCCATCGCCAGCAGCAGCGTGGCGCACAGCGCGATCACTCCGAAGACGTCGCCCAGCGCCCAGGCCAAGGCCGTGGTCGGCCAGGCATGGGCCGGGCTCAGACCCGACAGCGTGAGTCCGAGGGTGCCGAGCACTGCACTGACCGCGGCCAGGGCGAAGGCGCCGATCAGGATATGGAAGCCGGTCTCCACGGTGAGCCGGCTCGCTGCACTGCCGCCCAGGGCGCTGAAGGCCCACGCGCCGGCCACTGCGCCGAGCGTGTTGGCGAGCATCGAGAACGGCAGAAAGCTCCAGGGCACAGGTGCGACCAGCGCATGCATCAAGGGCACCGCCAGCAGCAGCGCCAGCGCAGCGCGATAGCCGAACAGGATGATCAGCGCGAGCCCGACGCCGGCCGGCAGCCAGATCAGCGCGATGTCGTCGGCGCTGCGCATGAAGCCCACGCTGAGCCACGCGGCCAGCAGGTAGAGCGCTAACGCAGCCAGCAGGACACCCAGGTTTCGGTGCAGCGGGCTTGGCACAAAGCACTCCTGCGGGGCAGCCAGCTTGGCGGTCGGCACGCAGGCCGTCCTGCCTGCGTGAGGGGACGGCACCCATCCCGGCGGTTCGGGCGCACGCCCAGCCTGGTCGATGCAAGTCCCACGCCGCAGCGGCCCTGTCATCGGGAGCGGCTGCTAACATCCGCGCGCCCTCCCTCCAGGCCCCTGACCATGCTCGAGATCCTGCGCCCCGACGACTGGCACCTGCACCTGCGTGACGGCGCAGGCTTGGCGGCGGTGCTTCCGCATACCGCCGCGCAGTTCGCCCGCGCGATCGTGATGCCGAACCTGCGCCCGCCGGTGCGCACGGTCGCCGAGGCGGCGGCGTATCGCCAGCGGATTCTCGACGCCCTGCCCGCGGGCCTGCGCTTCGAACCGCTGATGACCCTGTACCTGACCGACAACACGCCGGCCTCGGAAATCGAGGCGGCGGCTGCCAGCGGCTTCGTCAAGGCGGTGAAGTACTACCCGGCCGGCGCCACCACCAACAGCGACTCCGGCGTCACCGACCTCGCCCGCTGCGAAGCGGTGTTCGAAGCGCTGGAGCGCACCGGCCTGCTGCTGTTGATGCACGGCGAGGTCACCGACCACACGGTCGATGTCTTCGACCGCGAGGCGGTGTTCATCGAGCGCCACCTGCAGCGCGTGGTCGAGACCTATCCGCGCCTCAAGGTCGTGCTGGAGCACGTCACCACCCGTCAGGGCATCGAGTTCGTGCGCTCCGCGCGCGAGGGCGTGGCGGCGACCCTGACCGCGCACCACCTGCTGCTCAACCGCAACGCGATGTTCACCGGCGGCATCCGACCGCACGCCTACTGCCTGCCGGTGCTGAAGCGCGAGGAGCACCGTCGCGTGCTGATGGAGGCGGCGATCTCCGGCAATCCGCGCTTCTTCCTCGGCACCGACTCGGCCCCGCACGCGCGCCACACCAAGGAAGCCAGCTGTGGCTGCGCGGGGCTGTACACGGCGCATGCCGCGATCGAGCTGTATGCCGAAGCCTTTGAAGACGCCGGTGCACTGGATCGACTGGAAGGCTTCGCCAGCCACTTCGGCCCCGACTTCTACGGCCTGCCGCGCAATACCGACCGCATCCGGCTGGCGCGCGAAGACTGGCAGGTGCCCGAGACCTACCCCTTCGGCAGCGACACCGTGGTGCCGATGCGCGCGGGCGAGAACGTGCGCTGGCGCCTGCTGGGCAGCTGAGGCCGGTTCACTGCCGGCGCAGGCCTCGGAGAGTCGGAGACATCCAGACGCCGTAGCGAGGGCGTCTCTGGGCGCTCCTGGCAAAGCGCATCTGGCAAAGCGCCTTACGCGAGCTCAAGGGCGTTTGGGAAGCTCTGAGCTATCGGAGCTTTCCGCGCGCCAGTCCAGCGCGCTCGCGGATCGAGCGCGCGCTGGATCGAGCCTGAGTGAGGGCGGACCCGCACCGGACTCGCGCCCTCTGAACGACTGCAGGATGCAGGTGTTCAGACTTTCCCGGGGGAACCCGATGACCGCCGGGTTCGCGTAACGCGCTGCCGGCAGCGGCGGCCACCACCGGCGGACGCCTTCGGCGCCTGCCGTCAGCGCGGCGGCGGCAGAAACTGCGGATGCGCGCGCCGAACGTGCTTGGTTTCGACGCGCTGGGCACGCACGCCGCCGTCCACGCAAACGCGGCTCGGGCCTTCGCTGCGGGCCTCGCGAAGCGCGGCCTGGGCGCGCGCCAGCCAGCTTCCGCCGTCTTCGTCCGGGTCAGCGTGAGCAGCGCCGATCGACAGGGTGGCGCGCCCGGGCAGGCGCGACAGCCCGGCATTCAATTCGGCGTGCAGCGCGTACAGGCGGGGCGTGGCTTCCTCCAGCTTCAGGCCCGGCAGGCGCAGTGCGAACACGTCATCGCCGATCCGATAGAAGCCATCGATCCGGCGCAGCCGCTGATCCAGCAGTTCCGCGAGGCCCAGCAGTACGCGCTGACCGGCGTGGACGCCCAGTTCCGCGCACAGCGGTCGGAAGCCATCGATGTCGAGCACCGCCACGAGGCCCCGCGCGCCCGAGCCCAACGGGCGTTCAAGGTCGCGCTGCAGCTGCTCGAAGCCGTGCGCGCCCGTGAGCGGATCCACGGCTGGCGCGGCGTCGTTCGCAGGCGCGGCGGGCGACGGAGGCCACCGGAGGCGAGCCAGACAGCCGCCCAGCAGGGCGCCCGCCAGCAGCAGGGCCAGCCCCTGAATCAGCCCAAGCGCCAGCCAGCCCGAGCCGGTTGCCGCACCGAGCAGGCCCGCTCCGAACGCGAGCAGCAGCGTCAAGGCCGACGAGCGCAGCGCGCTGTGCCGGGACGCCGGGTCGCTGGCAGGCGGTGAAGATTCGGAAGAGGGCCGCGCGGGACGCGGCTGCAAGATCGCCATGGCCGGAACGCCGAAGCCGGGGTGGCCACCGTATGCAAGGCCCGGACCGACGGCAAGCCGTCGCCGGGGCGGAACCCCGGCGCGGCTGCGGAATGCATGCGCGCAGAGCGCCCCGGCAGGCCGCTCAGCCCGCCTGCCAGGGCACCCCGCATATGTCAGCGCGGCGCGGCGGCGGCTTCGAAGCCGTCGGCGAAGACGTCACCGGCCGGTGCCGCCGGCAGCGGCCAGGCCCAGGCGCCACGCCCACGGGTGAACACCGCCAGCGTGGTGAAGCCGCGGTCGATCGCCATGTCCCAGATCATCACCTTGGGCAGGCCCTTGTCGAAGCGCTGCCAGACCACCTCGGTGGCGAAGGCGTTGTCGGTGTAGTACAGGCCCCAGTCGGTGCCAGCGAAGACCTGCTGGGGGTTCTTCGGGTTGAAGGCCACCGAGTTGGCCGGGATGTTGGGCAGGTTGCCGCTGATGTTGCGCCAGGCGAAGGTGGCGCAGTGGTTCTCGCAGACCAGCTGGTAGATGTGGCCGGGCTGGTTCGGCGTGTTCTGGTCGAAGCCACCGAGCGCGGCGTAGCCGATCGCACTGCTGCCGGGGTTGGCGGCATTCGGCACATCCAGCGCCACGTCCATCACCGGGCGATTCGGCAGCACCGCATTGGCGGCGGTGACGTTGACCCAGCTGGCGCTGTCGGCCGTGCCCTGGTTGAGGTTGTAGCCGTACCAGACGTTGCCGTCGTTGGTGCCGGCGATCGCCGCGCTGGGCGTCTTCACGGCATGCGCGAGCTGGTTGATGAAGCTGCGGTTGCCCAGCGTGTTCTTGGTCAGCACCGGGCTGTTCGGATACCAGCTGGTGCGCGGAATGCCGCCCTGCAGGGTTTCCCAGACGCGGTTGGTGCCGAGGATCATGTAGCTGCAGCCGCCCGCGGCGGTGCAGCCGCTGCCGGGCGCATCGAGCGCGCCGTGGCGGTACAGCTCGAAAGGCATCACGAAGCTCTTGGTGTCGGTGCTGTAGCCGGCGATCGAAGGCGTGGCGGTCTGGGGCGCCGAGGTCGGCCCGCTGGGCGACACCGCGATGTTGCCGTTCTGGCTGGACCAGTACCAGCGCTGTTCCAGCACCGGCTCGATGCGCGTGTAGATGCCGTCGCCGCCCAGGCGCACGGTCCATTCCGCCGGGCCCTGTGCCGCGCCGTTCCAGCGCGCGAACGAGCTGCCGTTGTCCTGGGCGCCGCCGTTGGCGCCCGGGGTCGGGCTGGTCGCGAAGTTGCCGCTGATGTCGCCAGAGTAGAACTCGATGGCGCCCATGCTCTGGTTGAGCGAGAGGTAGGTCGGCCGGTTGGCGGCCGTAGTGCCGCCGGTGCCGAACATCACGTTGCTGGTGACATAGACGCCACCATCGGTGCCCAGCAGCACCTGGTCGCTGCTGATGCCGGTGGCGGTGGGCAGGAAGGCCGATGCGTGATGGTCGACGTGCACATTGCCGTTGCCGTAGCCGCAGGTGATGTTCTGGAAGCTGGCGCCGCCGTTGAGCGAGCGATACAGATCCACGCCGCTCAGCAGCACGCGCTCGGTGTCGTTCGGGTCGACCGTCAGGTTGGCGTCGTACCACATCTGCGAACCGCCGCCCGCGGCGCTGCCGCAGCCGTTGGCCTCGACGGTCGCGGTGGTGGCGGTCTGGGTCCAGGTATCGCCGCCGTCGTTGCTGCGCCAGACGCCAAGCACATTGCTGGCGGTGGCGTGCGCTGCCATGGCGTAGAGCACCTGCCGGTTGGACGGCGCGATCGCCAGTTCGATGCGTCCGAGCACCTTGCCGGCGGGATCACCGTTGCCGGTGCCCGCGGGCCAGCCGGTGTTCAGCAGCGTCCAGTTGGTCGGGCCCGGGCAGCCGCTGCTCGGCAGCTCGGTGCGATAGACGCCGTTGGCGCCCAGGTTGCCCAGATCCGGCTGCACCGGGGTCGGGTTGCCGCGCGTGCCTACTGCGGCATAGAGCCACGTACCGCCGCCGGCGCGCGGCACGGCCTCCAGCGCGGTGATGTCCTGGCGCTGGCTGGCGTGCGGGTTGGTAAAGCAGGGCCCGCTCCACTGCTGACCGCCGTCGTAGCTGAAGTACAGGCCGGTCTTGGTGCCGACGACGACGGTGTTCGAGTCGGCCGGGCTGGTGACCACCTTGCCGATCGCCTGGTACTGCGGAAAGCCCAGGCCCGCGGACGGCGGATAGAAGGGCGTGAAGATGTCCGCACCCAGCACGCTCCAGGTCTCGCCGCGGTCGGTGCTCTTCAGCAGTCCGGCCGTGCCGAACGAAAACGAGCCGTAGCGCAGGTCGCCGGTACCGGCGTAGACCACGTCGGGATTGCGCGGATCGATGTGCAGATCACCGATCGCGATGCTGTTGATGTCGGGCTGGTCGGTGACATTGCGCCAGGTGGTCTCGGCGCCGCAGCAGTTCTCGCTTTTCCAGACGCCACCGCCATCGGCCGCCGCGTACACCGTGTGGCGGCCCTGCACGTCGGGTCCGCGCGGATCGACCGCGATCACGTTGATGCGGCCGGTCACGCGGCCGTAGTTGTTGAACACCTTGGGCTGCGGGCCCAAGAAGGTCCAGGCGCCGGTGTCCAGCGGGATCGGCGAGGCGCTGCGCTTCTGCAGATAGGCGAGCTGCTCGCCGGCGGGCACGCCCGAGGCGATCTTTGCGTCTTCGGCTTCGGCCTCGATGTACCAGCTCGGGCTGAAGTGCATGGTGGGATAGGCCACCCGGTGCGCCCAGAAGTCACCGCCGAAGGGCTTGAGGTTGGGTGCAGGGCTTGGCTCAGGCTGCCAGAGCGCGGCGATGCCGGCGAGCAGCGCGCCGCCGATAGCGGCCGCGATCAGTGTGGTGCGCATTGTGGAATCCCCGAAATGGTGGCCGTACAGGCGCTCCCGGCCCGTGCGGCGCTCGATCATGAGTGGCGCGCGTAGGCGTGCCGCCTGCGCCCCCGCGCAGGTCCGGTCGAAAGTAGCCGCACTGAACAAGTGCGGACAAGTGCCCGCAGTCATGCTCGACGCAGGCGGCAGCCGCAACCCACAGGCTTGCACCTTGCCCCCGACTTGCCTCAAATGGCGGACCGCATCACCGCCGCCCACGCAGGGAACCGACCGTCCATGAGCCGCAAGACCCGCAGCAAGCCCGCGCCCCGTCCCGCCCAGACTGCACCCGTGCGCAGCGCACCGGCGCCGCGTCGCCCGCGCGAGCTGGCGCTGATCGCGCTGTCCGCGCTGGGCCTGCTGATCACCGCCTACCTGAGTTGGGGTGCGCTGTTCGGCAGCCTGCCCGCGGGCTGCGCGGAGGGCTCCAGCTGCGCGGTGGTACAGGGCAGCGTCTGGTCGCGCTTCCTGGGCGTGCCGGTCTCGGTGTGGGGCTTCGTGACCTATCTCGTGCTGCTGTTCCTTGCGCTCTCGCGCGGCAAGCCCGCGGCGCGCTGGAAGCGCTTGTTCAGCGTCGCCCTGATCGGCCTCGTCATCAGCCTCTACCTCACCCTGGCGGGCCTGATCGGCCTGCAGGCGGTCTGCGTCTGGTGCCTGGCCTCACAAGCGGTGATCCTCGCGATCTTCGTGCTGGTGCTAGCTGAGCGCGAGCGCAGTGCGGTGAAGCCGGCCTGGGGCGCGTGGATCGGCCAGCACGCGATCGTGCTGGCGGCCGTGCTGGGCCTGATGCACGCCAGCGCGATGGGCTGGATCGGCCCGCGTGAGGATCCGCGCCTGGTGGCGCTGGCCCAGCATCTGGAGTCGACCGGGGCGAAGTTCTACGGCGCCTTCTGGTGTCCGGTCTGCCAGCAGCAGAAGGCGCGCTTCGGCGCCGCGCAGAAGTACCTGCCCTACGTCGAGTGCAGCCCCAACGGCCGCAGCGGACCGGTGGCTTTCGCCTGCGTCTCCGAGAACGTCACCAACTATCCGACCTGGATCATCCGCGGCCAGCGCTACAGCGAGGTGCTGGACACCGACACGCTTGCGCAGCGCTCGGGATTCCGCTGGCAGCCGCCGGCGGAGTGAGGGTTGGCGGCGGCTCGATGGCGCGCAGCAGCGTGAGGCGATCACGCGGGCTCGGCTACCCTCGGGGTGTGCGTCGCCCCGCCGCACCGTGATCCAGGACACCGCGATGACCGCACTCAATGTTCTCGGCCAGCCGCTGCAGCCGTGCAGCACCGACCCTATGACCGGCTGGTTCCGCGACGGCTGCTGCCGCAGCGACCCCGATGACCGCGGCCTGCACGTCGTCTGCGCGGTGATGACCGAGCGCTTCCTGGCGTTCTCGAAGTCGCGCGGCAACGACCTGTCAACGCCGCGGCCGGACTACGATTTTCCGGGCCTGAAGCCCGGCGACCGCTGGTGCCTGTGCGCGATGCGCTGGATGGAAGCCTACGAGCACGGGCTGGCCCCGGATGTGGTGCTGCAGTCGACCCATCTGAACGCCCTCGGCGTGGTGCCACTGGACGCTCTGCGCGCCTACGCGCACAGCGGCTGAGCGGCGCATGGCCGAGTTGGACGCCGACCTGGCCGCACTGGGCTGGGCCCTGCGCACGCTGCCGGTCGCTTCGACGGTGACACCGCTGCACGCGCTGTGGATCGGCGCGCGGCCGGGCCTGAATCTGCCGCCAGACCTGCAGATTCTGGCCCTGCAGGACTTCACACCCTGGAGCGACGCGCTTTCGCGCGCGGGCTACCGCTGTCTTTCGCCGGCCGCAGGCGACGGCCTGCAGGCTTCTGTGCCTGTCGACCGCCAGAATCTCGTGCTGCTGAGCCCGGCGCGCCAGCGCGAAGCGGCGCGCGCCGAAGCCGCCCGCGCACTGGCGGCGCTGGCCGAGGACGGTCTGCTGCTGGCGAGCGTTGCCAACGACGCCGGGGCCAAGGCCTTCGAAGCCGATCTGCGCCTGCTCTGCCCGACGCTTGAGGTGCACAGCAAGCACAAATGCCGCGTGCTGATCGCCCGCGCCGCGGGTCGCGACTGCGCGCAGATGGCCGCTTGGCGCGATCTCGACGCGGCGCGGCCGCTGCGCAGCGAAGGCCTCGTTTCGACCGCCCTGTTGGGCGCACCCGGACTGTTCGCGGTCGATCGCATCGACGCCGGCAGCGCGCTGCTGATCGAGCACCTGCCGACGACGCTGGCGGGCGCGGTGGCCGATCTCGGCAGCGGGCTGGGCGTGCTGTCGGCGGCAGCGCTCGAACGCTGTCCCGGCATCACCTCGCTGGACCTGTTCGAGGCCAGCGCGCGCGCGGTCGCGCTGTCGCGCTACAACCTGCGCGCAGCGCGCGTGCCGGTGCAGGTGCACGGCTGCGACGTCACCCGCGGCATCGAAGGGCGCTACGACGCAATCCTCTGCAACCCACCCTTCCACGAAGGCGGTCGCGGCCTGCCGGCGATCGGCCAGGCCTTCCTGCACGCCGCCGCCGATGCGCTCAACGCGGACGGCGAGGCCTGGGTCGTCGCCAACGCCCACCTGCCCTACGAGGCGGTGCTGGCGCAGCGTTTCGTCCGCATCGACGGCATCGCCAGCGCGCGTGGCTTCAAGCTGCTGCGTGCCCGCGGCCCACGCCCGCGCCCCTGAGAATCAGGCGCCTGCGATCAGACGGCTGAGCAGGACAGCGCGGCCGGTGCGCGCACGTCGGCGGGCTTTGTGGTGTCGCCAATGATGATGTATGCCGGCATCATCCTCGCCTTCATGCGCCGCGACCGACCTGAGCTCAGCCTCGGCGAGATGCTGCCGATGATGGTGCCCTGCTCGCTGGCCTTCCTGCTGGTCGGCTCCTTCGTGTTCGGCATCCCGCTGGGCATCCGAGCGGATCCGCTGCGCAGCAAACCCGCACGACCATGGATATTCGGGCCATGAACGAAACCGCGCTCCGCAGGTTCTGCGCCGATTGGCCGGGCGTCGTCGCCGAAGTGAAGTGGCAGGACCAGCTGGTGTTCTCGGTCGGCGGCAAGATGTTCGCCGTGTTCTGCCTGCGCGGCGCGCAGGCCGGCCATCTCAGTTTCCGGGTCGGCCCCGAGCGCTTCCTCGAGTTCACCGATCGCCCCGGACTGCGGCCGGCGCCCTATCTGGCGCGGGCGCACTGGGTGCAGCGCACGCAACCCGAGGCGCTCGCTATGGGCGAGCTGAAAGGTCTGCTGCGCGGCTCCTACAACTCCGCGGTGTCAAGGCTCACGCGCGCGCAGCGCAGCGGCCTGGCGCAGGGCTGAAGCGCGCTACGGGGCTTTCGATCGGAGCGTGTCGATCCCGATTCCGGCGAACTGTCCTGGCGGCTGGGCTAGAAGTTCAGCACACCCACCACACGACCGACCAGCGCGTCCCGGCGGATCGGCCCCAGCTGGCGGCTGTCCATGGAGTTGGCGCGGTTGTCGCCCATCATCCAGAACTCGTCGTCAGTCAGCTGGCGCTCAATGGTCTGATGGTCGAGCGGGCCATCGGTGAGCAGAATCCGGTAGCGCTCTCCGCCCAGGCGCTCGAAGTGCTCAGAGGTCTTGTCGTCGGCACTGTCCAGCTGCACACCGTTCAAGCGCACCCGGCCCCGAGCGACTTCGAGGCGGTCACCGGGAACGCCGATGACCCGCTTCAGCCACATGCCGTCGCGCCCGGAGTCGAACAGCCACAGCTCACCCGGCTTCGGCGCCAGTGCCGGTTTCTTCAGTGCCGGCCAGAGCTCGGCCAGCCATGCACGCGTCCGCGGACGAACATCCGCGAACAGCAGGCTGCCGGACTGGACGGCAGGAGCCATCGCCACCGAGGGCACGCGAAGCACATCGAGCACCAGCACGCGGACACCGGCCCAGGCCACCACCGCGAACACCAGAGCGGTCACCAGCAGGTTGCCGGCCCGGTTGCGCGGTCAGTCGCCCGCCAACCGGGCTCGGCTTGCGAGCAGAGCCGAGCCGAGGCCGCCGGCGATCGACAGAGCGATCAGCGCGGGCAGCCCCACGTTCGGCCACAGCAACGCCAGCAGCCCGACCACCAGGAGCAGGGGCAGGCAGAGATAGCCGAGCACGTTGGCTCCCACGTACTGCAGGCCAAGTGGTGGAAGCGCAAGTCCCAACAGCAGGGCTGGCAGGGGACGCGGGCAGGCGGCGGCGGTCATGGTGATACAGAGGTCGTGGGCGCAGCACGCGCGGCGCCGACACCTTGATGCAGGTGAGCGACCCGCTGCAAGAGGCCACCCAGCAGTCCAAGTCCTCGCAGGCCACAGCACGCGCGGGAAAGCCGAGCCCGGATGCCGGGCCGGCGCAACGCCTTGAGTGGGACCAGCGTCCGACCCGCTCAAGCCCGAAGCTGTGTTCGAGTTCGACTGCGAACCCTTCCACTGTCAGCGCGTCAGCGCCGCCAATGATGCGCTCAGTTCCGCCGGGCTCTGGTAGCCGCTGGTGCTGCCATCCACACGTACGATCGTGGGTGTGTTTCGGATGCCAAGGCGCGCCGCCAGCGCCTTGCCGGCGTCGTAGCCGGAGTCGCACATGGGCCCTTCGATGCGCTCGCCGGCCGTGGCGCGGGTGAAGGCATCCTGGCGGTCCGCCGCGCAGTGCACGCGCGCGCCGGCGAGATCGCCCTCCGAGCCCTCGCCGCGCATCGGAATGAGCACGTAGTCGATGCTGATGCCCGCCGCGCGATAGGCCTCGATGTCGGCGTGGAAGCGCTTGCAGTAGCCACACTCGAGCGCAGTGAATACGGTCACCCGGTGGCGCTCCTCGACGGCCGGAAAGGCGATGGCCTGCGTCGGGTCCAGCGTCTGCAGAACCTCACTGCGGTTGTGCTGACGTCGACGCTCGCTCAAGTCGACACGCTCGATCGTGTCGATCAGGTTGCCTTGCAGCAGATGGCGTCCGTCGGCGCTCAGATAGAGCAGCTGGCCGGCGGCTTCGACTTCGATCAGGCCCGGCATCGGCGCCGGCCGTACCGCATCAATGGCCAGATTCGGCGCGATGCGGGCAAGCGTGGCTTCAGCGGTGGCGCGCAAGCTTGCGTCGGCTTCGACTTCGGCAGCGGCCACCGGACCGCAGCAGACCAGCGCGATCAGGGCGAGAACCCCGCGGATGTGGCAACGACTGTGCTTCATGAGATCTCTCCCGATCGCCAAGCTGGCGGCGCTGCGACCGCCGGGCATGACGGGAAGTTCACGCGTGCCCTGAGCGTCATGCCTCCGCGAACAGTCGGCTGCGCGCGGACTCCAGCACGGCCTGCACGCCGGGGTGGCCGTCGCGGCGCGAGCCCGCCAGCGCGTAGAAGCGCTCGCGAACGTCTTCGGCGCGGCCCAGCTCGACCAGGTTCTGGCGCGCGCACAGTTCAGAGGCCACCACCGCGGGCACCACGAACACGCCTGCACCGCCCGCCCCGAAGGCTTTCATCAGCGCGCTGTCCTCGAACTCGGCGACGATGCGCGGGCGCAGTTTGTGCTGGTCCAGCCAGCGCTGCAGCGCTGCACGCACGCGGCTGTCGGCGCCGGGCAGCAGGAACGGCGCCCCCTGCAGGCTGCGCGGGAACTCCTGGGCCAGGCGCTTGGCCAGCGCAGGCGCAGCCAGGAAGGCGGTACCGCATTCGCCCAGCAGGCTCGAATGCACCTTGACCTCGGCCTCGCCGGTGGGCGGACGATCGCTCAGCACCAGATCCAGTCGATGCAATGCCAGTTCGGCGAGCAGCCGCGGCAGGCTGTCCTCGCGACAGTGCAGGCGCGGCGCCGGATCCAGCGCCAGTGCAGGCGACAGCAGCTCGTAGGCCAGCGACTTCGGCACCACCTCGGCCACGCCCACGCGCAGCGGCCGCACGCGCGCCTTGCGCGCCTCGGACACGGCCTCCTGCAGCGCATCGCCAAGCTCGAAGATCTCATCGGCGTAGGCGCGCACCATGCGCCCGGTCTCGGTGAGCTCAAGCCGTCGGCCAACGCGCTGGAACAGCGCGGTGCCGAGGCTCAGTTCCAGCGCGGCGATCTGACCGCTCAGGGTCTGCGGGGCGAGATCGAGCTGCTCGGCCGCAGCGCGCACGCTGCCAGCACGGGCGACGGTCCAGAACTGCTGCAGCTGACGGTAATTGAGGCGCTCCATGGGCTTCTGCTCATTCCTGACAATGGCAAAGACAATACCTGCTTTTTTCGAGGTGTTGGCGGCCGTATTCCTGAGCCGGGGCAGACAGCCCCCATCCGCCCCCCAGGAGGCCACCATGCAAATCGATACCCACACCCACGGCTTTGAACTGACCCAGGGCCTGAACGAGCACCTGCGTCGACGACTGCGCTTCGCACTCGGCCGCATCGGCGCCGGCGTGCAGCGCGTGGTGGTGCGCCTGTCCGACATCAACGCCGACCGCGGCGGCGTCGACAAGCGCTGCCGCCTGCAGCTGCAGCTGCCGGGCCGGCCCGACGTGGTGGTCGAGGACACCCGCAGCGATCTTTACGCGGCGATTGCCGCCGCCGTCGAACGCGCCGCACGCGCGCTGGGGCGACGCAGCGGCCGGCTGCGCCAGCTGATGCGCCGCACCCGCACCGAGCTGCCCGCGCGCTTCAGTCGGTGGCCCAGCGAGGGCAGTCACCCATGAATGCGAACCTGTCGCTGCGGCGCTTGCCGCGCTGGGTCTGGGTGGTCGGCGGCCTTGCCCTGATCGGTCTGCCGCTGCTGGCGCTGGCGCTGGGCGCCGCCGCCCTGTTTGGGCTATGGCAGTGGGGCTCGGCGGCGGTGGAGAGCGGCCGCACCGAACTGGCCGAGCGCGTGCCCGCGCTGGCCGCGCCGCTGGAATCGCTGGGCGCGGCCTCGCTCGATGAGGCCACGCAGAAAGCACGCGCGCTGACCGAAGAGGCCAAGGCACGCCTCGCCGAAGGCCAGGCGGCGCTGGCGGTCGATCCGGGGCAGGTCGTCGAAGCCCTGGCCCCCGAGGCCGCGGCGCGCGCTGCCGAGCTGCAGGCCCAGGCCGAGGCCTTGAAGGCGAACCTGCCGAACCTGACCCAGCCCTTGGACGGGCTCGCAGCGGAGGCCAGCGAGGCCCTGCGCGCGCCCTTGCAACAAGGAGGTGCGGCGCTGGCGGCAGCCACTGCGGCGCTGGCAGCCCTGCAGCTGCCGAGCAGCGACGTCGGCGGCAGCGACCCCGCCGACGTCCCGCGCCTGCCTGGCTTCGTTCGCGTCGCCTTCGAGCAGGGCGAAGGCGAAGCCCGCGTCGCCTACGCCGGCCCGGCGCCGCTGCGCGAAGTCGTCGACTTCTACCGCCGCGAGCTGGGCGAAGACGGCTGGCAGGTCGAGGCCCTGGAGTCCAGCGTGGCCGCCGAACGCCTGCGCTTCGCGCGCGAGGGCCGGGTGCTGGAGCTGGTGGTCAGCGCGGACGGCCCGCGCCGCAGCCGCCTGCAGTGGCAGCCGGCACAGGCATGACTTCCCGCCAGCGCATCGCGCGTCGAGCCGGCGCAGGCTGCACTCTCCGCCGCTGTCGAGGAGTGCCGCCATGCCGATCCGCCGTCGCGATGTGCTGAAGCTGGGGGCGCTGGCCGGCGCCACCGGCCTCGCCCCCGCCTTCAGCAGCGCCGCTGCACCTGCGGTCACCCGGGCCGCCAAACCGCTGAACATCCTGATCCTCGGCGGCACCGGCTTCACCGGCCCGCACCAGGTGCGCTATGCGCTGGCGCGCGGCCACCGCATCACCCTGTTCAATCGCGGCCGGCGTCCGCAGGATTGGCCGGCCGAGGTCGAAGAGCTGGTCGGCGACCGCGAGACCGGCGACGTCGAGGCGCTCAAGGGTCGACGCTGGGACGTCTGCATCGACAATCCGACCAGCGTGCCGCACTGGGTGCGCGATGTCGGCCAGGTGCTACAGGGCCAGGTCGACCACTACCTGTTCATCTCGACGCTGTCGGTGTACAGCGACAGCGCCACCCCGGGCCAGGACGAAGACGCCGCGCGCGCGGTCTACACCGGCCCCGACATCCTGGCCGAGACGCGCGCCAGCCTGATCGCCAACATGGCCCTGTACGGGCCGATGAAGGCGGCCTGCGAGGACGAGGCGCTGAAGTGGTTCCCCGACATCACCACCCTGATCCGGCCCGGCCTGATCGTCGGTCCTGGCGATGAGACCGACCGCTTCAGCTACTGGCCGCTGCGCGTGCGCCGCGGCGGCGACATCCTCGCCCCGGGCGATGGCCGCGACCCGGTGCAGTTCATCGATGCACGCGATCTCGCCGAGTGGACCGTCCGCATGGCCGAGCAGCGCGCGTTCGGCGCCTTCAACGCCATGGGCCCGGCCTACACCATGGGCATGGACCAGCTGCTCTACGGCATCCAGGCGGTGACCGGCACGGCAGCGAACTTCCACTGGGCGTCGGCCGAGTTCCTGGCCGAACAGCAGGTCAGCCCCTGGGGCGACATGCCGGTGTGGGTGCCCGGCCAGGGCGAGAGCGCGGGCTTCTCGCGCCATCGCAATGATCGGGCGCTCGCCAAGGGCCTGAGCTTCCGGCCGCTGGCCGAGACCGTGGCGGCCACGCTCGCCTGGTTCGATGCCCAGCCCGAGGAGCGCCGCGCGACGCTGCGCGCCGGCATCAAGCCCGAGCGCGAGGCGGAAGTGCTGGCGGCGTGGAAGGGAAGGGTGCAGGCGGGTTGATCGCGCGCCTGCGGTGGGTCGAGACCCACCCTAGGGCCTGTGGGCGATCGATGATCCCCCCGATCCTCCGGCGGGCATAGGGTGGGTCTCGACCCACCGCCCCTCGACCTGTGGCGCTCGCCGCCGCACACCGCAGCCCTCATGTGGATTTGCACCACCGCCATGCAGACCGGATCATCGCGCCCCCATCGACTGTGGATGTCCCATGCGCCTTGACCGCCTGATCGCCAACCTCGGCTACGGCAGCCGCCGCGAAGTGCAGGCCTGGTGCCGCGAGGGCTACATCACCGATCGCGCCGGCACGCCGCTGCGCCATGACGCCAACGTCGAGCCCGCGAACGTGCTGTTCGACGGCGAGGAGCTCGACCCGGTCACGCCGCTGACCCTGATGCTGCACAAGCCGGCCGGCTACACCTGCTCGACCAAGGACACTGGCCGCCTCGTCTACGAGCTGCTGCCCGAGCGCTTCCGCTTTCGCGACCCGGTGCTGTCGACGGTTGGCCGACTCGATCGCGAGACCTCGGGTCTCTTGCTGTTCACCGACGACGGCAGCCTGCTGCATCGGATCATCTCGCCCAAGCAGCACGTGCCCAAGGTCTACGAGGCCGTGCTGGCGGATCCGCTGCGCGGCGACGAGTCCGAGGTGTTCGGCAGCGGAACGCTGATGCTGGACGGCGAGGACACCCCGCTGAAACCCGCCGGCTTCGAGCGCCTGGGCAACAACGAAGCGCGCCTGACCCTGCACGAAGGCCGCTATCACCAGGTGCGCCGCATGTTCGGCGCACTCGGCAACCGTGTGGTCGAACTGCACCGCAGTGCGGTAGGTGGGTTGACGCTTGAGGGCTTGAGCGCGGGGCAATGGCGGCGGCTTGACGAGACCGATCTGCAGCACGTTTTCGGCAGCTGAGCCTCACCCGTACGTCCACAGCCTTATCGACTGGCGCCACCTGCATGGAGGCCGCGACCTTGGGCATCGCCTGCGGCTCCGCCCAACCTGCAAGAGCCCGCGGCGCGCCTTGGTAGGTTGGGCCAAGCGCAGCGCGGCCCAACGCTCGGAAACGAAACCCCGTGGCAAGCGTGGTGAAGCGATGTTGGGCCGCGCTGCGCTTGGCCCAACCTACGAGTCCGCGCTAGAGCTTCTTCAGATCCGCCTGCGCCAGCTCGGCGATCTGCTTGTCGCCGGCGCTGGCCAGCTGCAGGGCGGCGCGGGCCTCGTCGGTGCGACCGAGCTTGGCCAGGATCTGACCGCGACGCCAATGCGCGCCCTCGACGCTGAGATCGCTGGGCTTGTCCTCGACGGCCAGGAACTGGTCGAAGTGCTGCAGGCCGGCTTCGAGCTCCTCGCCGGTGACCGCGGCGAGGCGGCCCAGCTGGTAGATCGCATAGATGTCATCCGCCTTCCGCTGCAGGGCCTGCTGCCAGACCCCGCGTGCCTCCGCATTGCGCTGTTCGCGAAGATGCAGGTTCGCCAGCGCCGTGCGGGCGCGGATCGAGGCGGGGTCGGCCTCGACAGCCGCTTCGAAATGGCTGCGTGCGGCCGCGAAGTCCTGCTCGGACGCCGCCATCTGGCCGCGGGCGAGCTGGCCGTAGGACGGATGGATGGCATCGATCTCGGGCAGCGTCGCTTCGGCTTTGTCGCGGCCGCCGCCGGCCACGCCCGGCGCCTGCAGGTAGTAGCCGAGCAGATCGAAGCGGGCATCGATGTTGGCCGGGTCGAGCTTGACCGCGGTTTCCCAGGCCTCGCGACACTTGCCGGCCCAGCTCAGCTTGGTGAACACGCTGGCCTCCAGGGCCTGGCGGCCATAGACGCGGCCCAGCCAAACAAACGCCTGGGCGTTCTGCGGCTCGCGTTCGGCCCAGGCTTCGGCGAGTTCGATGGCGCGATCGAGGTCGCCGCCGCTCATGACATCGCGCACCTCGATGGCGGCGGGCGGCAGCGGCGGCGTCTGCGCTTGCGCGGCGTGCGCTCCGAGGGCGAGAGCAAGGAACAGGGCCGAACGGGCAAACAGACGCGGCGACAGGGACATGCGGGCGCTCCGGTGGGTGAGCGCGGAGCATGCAGCGCTTCCGCTAAACCGTCCATGAGTTCAGCGGGTGACTGAAGTCATCCGCCGCGGTGGCTCGGAGTGCTCGCTGGCAGCTTGCATTGAGGGCATCCGTGCGAAGCGCGGCCGTCCGCAACACGTTCAGGGGAACAGGCGCTGCCGCAGGGCTGCCCCCTCTCCCCCGGCCCCTCTCCCACGAGGGGAGAGGAGAGCACCGCGTCGCGCTTCATGGGGTTGGCTTCGAATCCCCAATCCCCAATCCCGAATCCCCGCTCCTCACGCCGCCAGGCCATAGCTCCGCAGCAGGGCCTCGGGCTCGGGTTCGCGGCCGCGGAAGGCGATGAAGCTCTCCAGCGCGGGGCGCGAGCCGCCGACGGCGAGGATCTCGCGGCGGAAACGTTCACCCGCTGCTGCATCCAGCACGCCGGCGGCGGCGAAGGCACCGAAGGCATCGGCGGAGAGCACCTCGGCCCACAGGTAGCTGTAGTAACCGGCCGCATAGCCGCCGGCGAAGATGTGGGTGAAGGTGTTCGGCATGCGCTGCCAGGCCGGCGGGCGGATCACCGCGACTTCGTCGCGCACGGCATCGAGCAGGGCCATCGCCTGCGCCCCGCGCGCCGGGTCGAACTCCAGATGCAGGCGGAAATCGAACAGGGCGTATTCGAGCTGGCGCACCAGAAACAGGCCGGCGTGGTAGTGACGCGCCGACAGCAGCTTGTCGAACAGAGCCTGCGGCAGCTTCTCGTCGGTCTGGTAGTGGCCGCCGAGCAGATCGATGCCGACGCGCGTCCAGCCGAAGTTCTCCATGAACTGGCTCGGCAGTTCGACCGCATCCCATTCGACGCCGCTGATGCCGCCCACGCCCGGCCAAGCGACCTCGGTCAGCATGTGGTGCAGGCCGTGGCCGAACTCGTGCAGCAGGGTGATGACGTCGTCGTGGGTCAAGAGCGCCGGCAGCTCGGGCGTCGGCGGCGGCACGTTGCAGACCAGGAAGGCGACCGGGATCTGCGGGTGCTCCAGCGCATCGATGCGGGCGCGGCAGACGTCCATCCAGGCGCCGCCGCGCTTGCCGCTGCGCGCGTAGAGGTCGACATAGAAACCGGCGCGCAGGCGGCCGTCGGCATCCAGCACGTCGAAGTAGCGTGCATCCGCATGCCACAGCGGCACGTCATCGCGCGGTGCGAAGCGCAGCCCATACAGCTGACCGGCCAGCGCGAACAGGCCGTCGATCACGCGGTCGACCGGGAAGTAGGGCTTCAGATCTTCGTCGCTGTAGTCGAAGCGCTTCTGGCGCAGCTTCTCGGCGGCGTAGCCGACATCCCAGACCTGCAGGGCCTCGATGCCCAGCTCGGTGCGTGCGAATTCCGACAGTTCCGCCAGCTCACGTTCGGCCACTGGCTTGGCCTTGGCCGCCAGCTCGCGCAGGAAGCGCAGCACGCGCTCGGGCTCGCCGGCCATCTTGTCGGCCAGCGAGACATGCGCGCTGGAAGCGAAGCCCAAGAGCCGCGCGGCCTCATGGCGCAGGGCCAGGATCTCGCCGATGCGCGCGCTGTTGTCGTGCTCGCGATCATGCGGGCCCTGGTCGGAGGCGCGGGTCTGGTACGCCGTGTAGACAGCCTCGCGCAGGGCGCGGTCGTCGGCGAAGTTCAGCACCGCCTGCACGGCCGGGCCTTTCAGCGTGGCGACGGCGCCCTCGACCTCATGTTCTGCACCCATCGCCCGCAGCATCGATTGCGCGGACTCGGGAATGCCGGAGAGTTCGGCGTCAGTGAGCGGCTTGAACCAGGCGTCGGTGCTGTCGAGCACGGCCTCTTCGAACGCGGTGGACAGGCGCGACAGCTCGCTCTGGATCGCCTTGAAGCGCGAGCGTGCAGGCTCTTCGAGCGCGACACCGGACAGCTCGAAGCCGCGCAGGCTGTCCTCGATGAGCGCGCGTTCGGGCCGTGGCAGGGTGTCGAACTCGGAAGACTGACGCAGCCGCCGCACCGCCTCGAACAGGCCGCGGTGCTGGCCGAGCGTCGCCGAGAAATCGGTGATGCGCGCTTCGGCCTCGGCGTACACCTCGCGCAGCTCGGCGGAATCGGCCACGCCGTGCAGATGGCCCACCGGTGCAAAGCTGTGGTCGAGCGCGGCCTGGGCGCGTTCCAGCGGCGCCATCAGGCGGTCGAAGCTGGGCTCGCCGGGCTGGGCAAGCACCTGCTCGACGCAGGCCTCGTAGCTGGCGATGCGCGCCTCGACGGCGGGCAGAACGTGGTCTGCGGTGATGGTCGGAAAATCGGGCAGGCCGTGGTCGGCGAGCAGGGGGTTGGCAGAGGTATTGGCGTTCATGGGTGCGGAGAGTGAGGGCGGCAGGCGCGCAGCTCAAGCGCCACCGTCGCAACACCACGGCGCCACCCGAAACACCGCCGGCGCGCAGGGCGCGTGCGGCGCAATGCGGCAGCGGAGCACGTGGGCCAGATCGCCAGCGTCGAGCGGGTGGCCGCCGCAGGCGGAGCCGGCTTTCTCGCGTGCTCAGCCAGAGCGCGGCAGGCTCGCCGGCAGACGCGCAGCCAAGGCCGCCACCGAGCGCACCAGCAGCAGAAAGACCAGCGGCGAGGCGATCGCCACCAGCAGCACCAGCGCGGGTTCGGCGCGGGTCAGCAGCAGCAGCGCGCTGGTGAGCAGCGACCAGACCGCAAGCCGCTGCGGCGATTCGCGCAGGCTTTGCACCAGGTGAGTAGTGGGCAGCAGCAGCAGATAGCCCAGCGCAAGCATGAACAGCACCGCCTTGAAGGCGATGAGATACCAGAGGACTTCGAGCGGTCGCTTGGGCAGCAGCGCGCGTGAGTCGCGATAGAACTGGGGATAGGTGCCGGACCGGAGCAGCCCGAAGTGCGAAACCCCGACCCAGGCGAGCGCGATCCACCAGCTCGCCGCGGCCGGCCAGTGCTCCGGCAGCATCGGCCCCAGCAGCAGCGCGAACTGCAGCGTCAGCGGCAGCAGCAGCAGGTTCCAGCGGCCTCCGATCCACCACAGCAGCTGCAGCACCGGCAGGCTCAGCGGCAGCAGCAGCCAGGGCTGGGGCAGCAGGCCACCCCAGTAGACCGCCGCGGCGCACAGCGCGAGCGCCGCCAGCAGTCGCCAGTAGGGCAATCGGGGGCCTGCGGGAGCGAGGCGCCCCAGGCGGGCGTACAGCAGGTCCATGCCCTGCGCGAAGCCTTGCAGCAGCATGCCCAGGGGATAGGCGGCGAACAGAAACAGCAGGCCCAGCCCAAAACCCGCTTCCGTGGAGTCGGAGAACAGGACCGCGAGCCCACCCAAGACCACGGCGGCAAGCCCGAAGAGCAGGGCGTGGGCATTGGAGACCGCGTACTTCATCAGGGTGTGGGTCGGGTTGACCCGCGGCCGGCCCAGAGTCAGCTGCTCGAGCTCCTGGTTCAGCCTCAGCACCGCGCGTCCGGGCTCGCGAAGCAGGCGCCAGCGTGCTCGCCAATGCCGGCGCTGTTCGACCAGGCGCCGCAGGTCGCCGAACAGCACCCGCTCGGCCGCCGCCCGGGTGCCCGGCGTGCCGTCGAGGCCAAGTTCGGACAGCTTCGCGCGCAGCGCTTCGCCAAGCTCGGGGCCGAGCTGTGCATCCACCCGGTAGTCGCTGCGCCAGCCGAAGTGGCGCTGCAGCACCGCCGCCACTTCCTCCGGCACCGGGTTCTCGACCAGCCAGGCGGCGAAGCGGTGGGAGGCTTCCGCCTGGTAGGCCAGCGGCACCTCGTTGAGGGCGAACAGCAGACGCGGCAGAGCATCGATCAGCGCGGCGTCGCCTTGCTGCGTCCAGTAGTGGTGCAGAGAGGCCAGCAGAGGCGCGGGCTCGACGATCTCGATCGGCGCGGGCTCCTGTGCCGGCTCGCTGTCGGGAATCGGGACAGGCGCGGCATCGCTGCGCTTCTCGCCCAGTCCGTCGCTGGCCTGGGCGGCGGGCGCAGCAGCGTGAGGCTCGGGCGCGGGCGCGGGCTGGGGCTGAGGCGCCGGCTCGATGGTGGCCGCAGGGACGGGCGCCGCCTCGGTCGGCGCAGCATCGCCGCGGACGGTATCGGCCTCGACGCCGACCTCGGGCGTGTGCGCGTGGGCAGGCTCGGAAGCGCGCGGCGCCGGCGCGCCCGGATCGAACGCCTGTGACTGCCGCCACTCCACCCATCCCAAGGCCCACTCGTAGCACTCGCGCACGCGCTGGTAGCCCTCGGGGTCGCTGTCCGGGCGGTGCTGCTTCACGGCGCGGGCGTAGGCCTGCTTGATGGCGCGGGGGTCTTCGATCGGCTCGATGCCGAGCACCTGCCAGGGGTTCACAGCCGCAGGCTCACAGGCGGAAGCCGCGGTCGACGCCGTCCAGCAGCTCGGCAAAGCGCAGCCGTGCGGCAGCGATTTCCTCAGGGTCCTGGCGGTCGAGGATGTGCTGGAATTGGTACAGCCATTCCTGCAGCTGGGCGCGCTCGGCGCCGAGGTGGTCTTCGTACAGACGCTTGGCGCGCTCGATCAGGTAGCGATTCTCCTGCTGCTCGCGCGGGTGCACCTTGAGTGCGTCCAAGGCCTTCAGGATGCGCGCCTGCTCGGGGGGATCGATGGCACCGGCCTGCTGCTGCAGCACCACCTGGCGTTGGCGGCCGCCCTCTAGCTCGTGGGCATCGACCACCAGCAGGCCACTGGCGTCGTAGGAGAAGCGCACGTCGATCTGCGCCTGCCCGGCCGGCAGCGGCGGCACGTCCAGACTCACGTGGCCGAGCTTCAGGTTCTCGCTGCCGATCGGCGATTCGCCCTGGCAGATGTCGAAGTTCACTACCGCCTGCCGGTTCTGCACCGTGGCGTAGCGGCCGACCCGCGAGACCGGCACCGGCGTGTTGCGCTCGATGATCGGTGAGAAGCGGTCGCCGTCGATGATCACGCCCAGCGAGAACGGCATGACATCGGTCAGCACGATCTCTTCCAGCGCCGCATCGCGCGCCAAGAGGCCCGCCTGCACGGCGGCGCCGCGGGCGATGATCTCGTCGGGATTGATGCTGCGCAAAGGCAGGCGCTGGAACAATCGCGCCACCGCCTGGCGAACCAGGGGCATGCGGCTGGCGCCGCCCACCAGCACCACTTCGTCGAGCTGGTCCGGGCGCAGGCGCGCGTCGCCGAGCGCACGCTCGATCGGCCTGCGCAGGCGCGCCAGCAGCTCGGCGCTGGCCTGCTCGAACTCGTCGCGGCTCACTTCGATGCAGATCGCGGCACCGGCGCAGACCAGACGCACCTCGCAGCGCGGCTGGTCGGTGAGCTCGCGCTTGGCCTGCTCGGCCGCCTGCCATAGCGCACCCGAGCGCAGCATCGCCTCGACGGCGGCGCGCTGCGGCGGCGGTGCTTTCGACAGCAGCAGCTGCTGCAGGGCGCGGCCGAAGTCCTCACCGCCGAGCCGGGTATCGCCGGCGCTGGCGCGCACCTGCACCACGCCCTCGAAGTATTCGAGCACCGAGACATCAAAGGTGCCGCCGCCGAGATCGAACACCAGGAAGGTGCTGTGCTCGGGTCGCTCCTGCAGACCATAGGCGAGACCGGCGGCGGTGGGTTCGTTGAGCAGGCGCGTGGCCTTGAGGCCCGCCAGCTCGGCGGCGGTCTGGGTCGCGCGTCGCTGGGCCTGGTTGAAGTAGGCCGGCACGGTGATCACCGCGCTCTCGAAGCTCCGGCCGGCGTGCGCTTCGGCATCCTGCTTGAGCGCGCGCAGCACCAGCGCGGACAGTTCTTCCGGGCGGAACTCGCGACCGCGCAGACGCAGACGCTGCTCGGTGCCCATCCAGCGTTTGAACGCGACCGCGGTGTCCTGCGGCGCCGTCGCCAGGCGCTCGCGCGCGGCCAGACCGACGAGGGTGTGACCGGCTTCGTCCACGCTCACCGCCGAGGGGGTGAGGACATGGCCAAGGCTGTTGCGAACCAGTTCAACGCCGCCATCCCGATAGAGCGCAGCGAGGCTGTGGGTGGTGCCGAGATCGATGCCAAGCTGCATGGTCAGTTCAGGCGCGAAAGAAAGAGCGCGCATCTTACCGAGCCGCCAGCGAGCGCGGTCTGGTCCGGCAGCCGCCCAGGCCGTCGCGAAGTCGGCGCGACCCGTGGGCACGGGCCTACCCCTTCGTCGCGCCCAGTTCGCCGCAGGCCCGAGGGCTCTCGGCGTCACTCAGCCGCCGTCAGCGATCCGCCACAGGTAGAGCGCCGCCAGGCTCCGCCAGGGCGCCCAGGCGCTGCCGCGTTCGGCCAGTGCGCGGCGGCTGGGCGCCGCGTCCAGGCCGTCCAGCCACTGCGCGCCGCGACGGATGCCGAGATCGTCCAGCGGCAGCACGTCGGGCCGGCCGAGCCGGAAAATCAGCAGCATCTCAACCGTCCAGCGGCCGATGCCACGCACGGCGCTGAGCTGCTCGACGATGGAGTCGCTGTCCATGTGCGCCAGCCGATCCGCATCGGGCACGTGGCCGGCCTCTCGACGCGCGCACAGGTCGCGCAGGGCGCGCGCCTTGGCCGCCGAGACGCCGCAGGCGCGCAGCGCATGGTCGTCCACGCGTCGCAGCCCCTCCGCGCTCAGGTGATCCGCCGCCACCGCGGCCTCGACGCGAGCGATGATGGTCGCGGCCGCCTTCCCGGACAGCTGCTGGTGCAGGATCGAGCGGGCCAGTACGTCCACCGTGTCGAAGGGCTCGTCCCAGCGCGCGCCGACGTCGATCGGACCGATCCGACGCATCGCCGCAGCCAGTCGCGCATCGCGCCGCGCCAGCGAGCGTCGCGCCGCCAGCAGGTCGAAGCCGCGGCCCGCACTGACGGCTGGACTCACAGGGCGATGTCCACGGCGGGCAGCGCCGCGCCGCTCTCGGTCTGCAGCCGGAAGTGCAGCTGCGCACGACCCCGCCAGCTGCGCGGCAGGGTGTAGGTGGCGAAGCCCTCGCCCGAGATGGGCGCGGCCGGCAGCTCGACCCGGCGCGGGCCGAGCTCGGCGCGAGCCGAAGCGATGCGGCTGCCGAGCGGCAGCGCGATGTCCACCACCATCAGCCGCGCGAGGGGGTCGCCGACATCCTCGCGCAGCTCCACCGGCCCCCCGCGCATCAGATCGAACACCACCCGCGAGGGCGCCTCGATCGCCGCTTGCGGGTCACTGTGTGGCTGCGGCGCCTGCAGCAGCAGCCAGGCGAGTCCCAGTCCGCCGACGAAGCTGGCGGCCAGCGCCAGCAGCCCTCCGAAGCGCTGCCCGGACGGCGGCGAGGGCCGCTCGGTTCTGGCTTCGGGCGCTGCAGCCGCGGCGGGCGGCGGCGGCGATGGCTCGGCTCGGATCGGGCCGGACGTCTGCGCGACCAGGACTGCGCGCAGGGCGTTGTCCACCTCCAGCGCTTCCAGCAGCTGCGGACGCGACAGCAGGTAGGTTTCGAACCAGGCCTGCTCGTCAGCAGAGAGTTCGCGGTCGAGATAGCGCTGCAGCCAGGCCTGTTCCAGCCAGGGGCGCAGCGGCGTCGAAGGGTCGGGGAGGCTCATGGAGAGGCACGCGGGAAGAGATCGGGCTGCTGCTCGCAAGAGCCCATGCTCACCCGGCTGTCCCAGCCCGGCGCACGCGGGATGGCGGATTTGTGACGCGGTTGGCGCGCACGAAGCGAAGGCCTCAGAGGCACCGTCGCCGGGTCGGCGGACGAAACGCATTCCGATCCGCCGCCGAGGGTGGAAGTCGACGGAGGGTTCTCAACCGCTCTCAATCGTCCGGCGCCAGGCCGGAGGATTCGATCAGAGCACGCAGCCGCTCGCGGGCGCGATGCAACACGCGGCGGAAGTGCGGCTCGTCAATGCCAAGCTCGGCGCACAGCTCGTCGCGATCGCGCTCTTCGATGTAGAAGCCGCGCAGGACCGCACGATCGCGCGCGACCGGAAGGGTTTCCATGAGCGCCGACAGGGCGCGCTGCAGATGCTGCTGATGCAGGCACTCGGCCGGCCCCGGGCCCGGGGCCGGCAGGGCTTCCAGCCACTCGCTGTCGACCGGCTCGCCGCGCAGGTGGCGACGCCGGTACTCGCCGCGGGTGGCATGGGCGATGGTGGCCTGGAGGTAGGCGGGCAAGGCGTTCGGATCCTTCAGGGCGCCCTGGCGCAGGCGTCCCAGCACGGTGAGAAGGACGTCCTGAACGATGTCGTCGACCACCGGGTCACCCGGACGGCAGGCTCGCACGACCAGTGCCCGCACGCCGCGACCGTAGCGCTCGATGAAGCTGCGCTCGGCCGCGCTGCTGCCGGCCGCAATGGCCTGCACCAGCGAGTCACCAAGGCTGGGCGCGCTGGCAAACGTATGGCTGCAGTCGTCCAAGCAGGCCCCCGGAGATCACTGAGCGGCTGAACATGCATGGCCCCGCGGCCACGGACAAGCAGCCTAGGCCTGAAAAGCTCTGAATCAGAGCAGGCGCAGCGGGAATATTCCCAATTCAACCCAGCCCGGGGTGGGCCCGCCTTCGTTCAGCGGGCGAACCGGAGGCGAAGAATCCGCAAGGTGACAGCGCCGCTCCCAGCGCCCAGCCAACCCACCGACCGACGTCCTGCGGCCGAAGGCAACGGCGAAGAACCTAGGGCAACACAGATCAAGTCCCTCCTGGCCTTGATCCGTGGTCGCGCCCTCCATGGCGCTAAGGCAACGCTGAATTCTTCAGCGTTGCCTTAGCGCCAGCGGACGCCACGGGCGCGGCGGAAGCTCCGACACATCAGGGCTCTCCTAACGCGTGAGGAACCGCACCAGCCGGTTGGCCAGACCGCGATAGGGCGGCTTGAACAGGGCCATGCCCGACCAGCGCGCCTGCCGGAACACCGGCTTCTCCTTGCTGAAGGTGCGGAAGCCGGCCTCACCGTGATAGCTGCCCATGCCACTGGGGCCGATGCCGCCAAAGGGCAGGTTGTTCTGGGCGAACTGCAGCACGGTGTCGTTGATCGCCACCGAGCCGGCGATGGTGTGCTCCAGCAGGTGCTCGATGCGCCGCGATTCGTGGTCGAACAAATACAGGGCCAGCGGGCGGTCGCGGCGCTTGACGTAGTCGATGGCTTCGCTGAACTCGCGGTAGGGCACGATCGGCAGCAGCGGGCCGAAAATCTCCTCCTGCATCAGCCGGCAGTCCTCGGGCGCGTCCAGCACCAGAGTGGGCGCGATCAGGCGCTGGCTGTCGGCCAGCTCCGGCTCGACCTCGATCAAGGGCTCGACGCGAGCGCCGCGGGCGCGGGCCTCTTCGCGCCAGTCGACCAGGCGCTGGTACTGCGCGCGGTTGATGATGCGGGTGTAGTCCGGGCCCATGCTGATGTCCGGATAGCGCGCGCGCGCCTCGGCCTTCAGCGCCGCCACCAGCGGCTCGACCTGGTCCTGCGGCACCAGCAGGTAGTCGGGGGCGATGCAGGTCTGGCCGGCATTGATGAACTTGCCCGAGGCGATGCGCGCGGCGGCACGTTCGATCGGGTAGCCCGGCGCCAGGATCACCGGCGACTTGCCGCCGAGCTCCAGCGTCACCGGGGTGAGGTTCGGCGCGGCGGCGGCCATCACCTTGCGGCCGACCGCGGTCGAGCCGGTGAAGAACAGATGGTCGAAGGGCAGGCCGGCAAACGCCGCAGCCACCTCGGCGCCGCCCAGCGCCACCTCCACGCGATTGCGCGGATAGATCGAGCGCAGCAGGTCGAACAGGGCCTGGCTGGTGCGCGGGGTGTGCTCGCTGGGCTTCAAATACACCGCATTGCCGGCAGCGAGCGCGGTCGCCAGCGGCACCAGGGCCAGGTTGACCGGATAGTTCCAGGGCGAAATCACGCCCACCACGCCCAGGGCCTGGTAGCGCACCTCGGCCGTAGCCGGCCAGAACAGCGGGCTGATCCAGCGCCGCCGCGGCCGCATCCATTTCTTCAGATGCGCGATGAGATGGTCGATCTCGGACAGCACCGTCATGCCGTCGGAGACCAGGCTCTCGTGCCGGCTGCGGCAGCCGAAATCGGCGTCCATGGCGCGCACGAGTTCCGGCAGGTTGAGCTTTACCGCGGCGCGCAGGTCGTAGAGATCCTCGCGGCGTTCGGCGTAGGTGCGCGGCGCGCGTTCGGCCTGGGCGCGCAGCACGGCGAGGCGCTTCGGCAGTTCTTCGAGCGGGGTGCTGGGCAGGTCCATACGGCCGAGTGTAGAGCAGCGCGGGGCGCCGGCAAGGCGCTTGCTACACTCCGCGCCCATGAGCACAGCCCCCTACTCCCCCTTGCGCGCCTTCCAGGGCCGCAGCCCCAAGCTCGGCCAGCGCGTCTGGGTCGACCCGATGTCGGCGGTGATCGGCGACGTCGAAATCGGCGATGACAGCTCGATCTGGCCGGGCGTGGTGATCCGCGCCGACGTCAACTACATCCGTATCGGCGCGCGCACCTCGATCCAGGACGGCACCGTGGTGCACGTCACCCACGATGGCCCCTACACCCGCGAGAACGGCTGGCCGACGCTGATCGGCAGCGACGTCACCGTCGGCCATGCGGTGGTGCTGCACGGCTGCACCATCGAGGATCGCAGCCTGATCGGCATGCACGCCAGCGTGATGGACGGCGCGGTGGTGAAAACCCACGGCTTCGTCGGCGCCGGTGCGCTGATCGCGCCGGGCAAGGTGGTCGGCGAGGGTGAGCTGTGGCTGGGCAACCCCGGCCGCCTGGTGCGCCGGCTGTCCGACCGCGAAATCGAGAACCTGATGTATTCCGCCGGCCACTACGTGCGGCTGAAGGACAAGTACCTCAATCCACCGGCTTGATGCCAACGCCCCATCACGAGAGGACGACCCCGCATGAAACTGCGCAGCGACAGCTTCGAACCGGGCCAGCCGATTCCCGCCGAATTCGCTTTCGGCCAGCCCGGCCCGGACAGCCCCTGCATCCTCTCGTCGAACCGCAACCCGCACCTCGCCTGGAGCGAGGTGCCCCAAGGCACGCGCAGCTTCGCCCTGATCTGCGTCGACCCCGACGTGCCGTCCAGGCCCGACGACGTCAACCAGGCCGGGCGCGAGGTGCCGGCCGACCTGCCGCGCGTCGACTTCGTTCACTGGCTGCTGGCGAACATCCCGGCCGAGGCGCGCGAGATCGCCGCCGGCAGCTGCAGCGAGGGCGTCAGCGCGCGCGGCAAGCAGACTCCGTCCGGCCCCAGCGGCAGCGTGCAGGGCAAGAACGACTACACCGGCTGGTTCGCCGGTGATGCCGACATGGGCGGTGACTACCTCGGCTACGACGGCCCCTGCCCGCCCTTCAACGACGCCCTGCTGCACCGCTATTTCTTCCGGCTGTTCGCGCTGGACGTCGAACACCTCCCGCTGCCGGCGAAATTCACGATGGCCGACCTGCATCGCGCCATGCAGGGCCATGTGCTGGCCGAGGCCGTGCACTACGGCAGCTACACCCTGAACCCCCGGCTGCGCTGAGCGCTCGCGCGCAGGCCCCGCATGGACCTGCAGGCGAGCTATTGGCTGGGCATCGGCTGGGCGCTGTACCTCAGCGCGCTGTCCGTGTGGATCGTGCTGCAGAAGCGGCCGCCGGTCAGTACGCTCGCCTGGATCCTGACCCTCGCCGCGCTGCCGGTGCTGGGCTTCGTCATCTACCACTGGCTGGGGCCGGTGCGGATCCGCCGCCAGCAGCTCAAGCGCCGCCGCAGTCGCCGCCGGCTGGAGCGCGAGCCGCTGTCCGAATGCGATGTGCTGGCCGCACTGGCCAGCCCGCTGGAGCAGCGCCAGGCACGGCTCGTCGAGCGCCTGACCCGGCTGGCACCGACCACCGCGCAGCGGATCGAGCTGCTGAGCGATGGCGCCGCCACCTTCGAGGCCCTGCTCGCTGCGCTGCAGGCGGCGCGCGAGCACATCCACCTCGAGTACTACATCGTCGAGCCCGACCGCACCGGGCAGGCCATCCGCGATGCGCTGGTCGCGGCGCGTGGGCGCGGCGTGGCGGTGCGCTTCCTGGTCGATGCGGTCGGCAGCGCGAACCTGTCGCGCGGCTTTCTGCGCCCGCTGCGCGAGGCCGGCGCCGAGGTGGTGTTCTTCCATCCGTTCCGGCTGGCCACGCTGAAGCCGCTGCTCAACCTGCGCACCCATCGCAAGATCGCGATCATCGACGGCCGCATCGGCTTCACCGGCGGCATCAATCTGAGCGACACCCAGGACGAGCGCGTGCGCGCCGACGCCTACCGCGACCTGCACCTGCGCATCGAGGGCGCCGCGGTCAACGGCCTGCAGCAGGTGTTCGTCGAAGACTGGCTGTACGCCAGCCGGCGCCCGCTGCAGCAGCACGGCCTGTTCCCGCTGCTGCCGCCCGGCGAGATTCCTCTGCAGTGGCTGCCCTCGGGACCCGACACCCCGCAGGAGCCGATCCATCGCGCGATGCTGCAGGCCATGGGCGACGCCGAGCGGCGGATCTGGCTGGTAACGCCCTACTTCGTGCCGCCCGAGCCCGCCCTGTACGCGCTGACCCGCGCCGCCCAGCGCGGCGTCGACGTCCGCGTGCTGGTACCCAAGCGGGCCGACACCCGCACCGTCACCTACGCCAGCCGCAGCTATTTCGACGAACTGCTGCGCGCCGGCGTGCGCGTGTTCGAGTACCCCCCGCGCATGCTGCACACCAAGGCCCTGCTGGTCGACGAGGCCCTGAGCACGCTGGGCAGCGCCAACTTCGACGCGCGCAGCTTCCGCCTCAATTTCGAGCTGTGCCTGAACCTGTACGGCGCCGCCCCGGGGCGCGCGCTCGAATCGGTGCTGCAGGAGGACTTCGCGCAGGCCGTCGAAGTGCGCCGACCGCGCCGGATCACCCGTCTGCAGAAGCTCGCGGAAGCCGGCGCGCGGCTGCTGTCGCCGCTGCTGTAGCGTTCGCCGCAGCGCCGGCCCCCGCGCACAGCACGTATTCGCCGAAGCCTGCGCCGTCCCAGACCGCCTCGACCCGGTACCCATGCCTTCGAAGCAGGGCCTGCAGGCGCTCGCGGCCGAGCCGCCAGCGGAAGGGTTCGCCCTGCCTGCGCAGCCAGCGTCGCGTGGGCGCATGCACGCGCGCGAAGCCATGGCCGCCGCCGACGGTCGGCTCCAGCGCGCTGAACCACAGCGCCGGCGGCAGCGGCAGCCGCGACAGCGCGCGCAGCAGTCGCAGCAGGCTGCGCGGCGACAGGTACATGAGCAGGCCTTCGGCGATCAGGGTCGAAGGCGCCTGCTGGCACAGTTCAATCAGCGTCGCCGAGTCCTCGGGCAGGGCCAGCGGCAGCGCCGGGGGCGTGTTCGCTGTCGCACCCGCGATCAAGGGCAGTCGCTGGCGCAAGGCCAGGCTGTCCGGATGATCGAACTCGATGACCGGCGTGCCCGGCGAACGGGCGCGATGCGCGCGCGCCAGACCATCGAATCCCACGCCGAGCCAGAGCAGGCGCGCAGCCGGCGGTGCGCACCTGAGCCGGCGCCACAGCCAGCGCTTGCGGCGCACGTGGTGCCGGGCCAGCCCCGGCAGCAGCAGGGCCTCAACGCGATCCAGCAGCCAGCGTCCGGCGGCGAACCGCGCCAGCCAACGCAGCGCGCGCCAGCCGCCACCGGCCGCGTGCAGGGCTTCGCCAGCGAGTCGGATCGATGTCTCCGGCAGCCCGTGCTCGGCGCCCATCCGCCACACCGAGAGCGCCACCAGCAGCGCGGTCGCGCTGGCTCGTCCGGCAATCATGTGGGGTCCAGCCGCGCCGACAGCCGCCGATAGAAGTCGCTCTGCAGCACGCCCGCCGGATCGAGCGCACGTTTGGCCTCGCGCCAGCGATCGATCTGCGGATAGGCCGCGCGCAGCTGGTCCGCGCGCGCCGCCAGCGCGTAGGTGAGGTAGAAGCTGCCCTGCTCTGCCAGCGCCAGATCGATCAGGGTGCGCAGATGCTGCTGCAGACGCAGTCGCGCCTCCGCGCTGTGGCGGACATGCAGGTTGAAGACGACGCAGGCGAAGTCCTCGCGCGCCCAGGCCAGCGCGGTTTCGGCGTCACGCCGGATCAACCGCACCGTGCCGTAGATCAGGTCCATCGCCGCGCTGCGCGCTGCTTCGGCTGCGCTCGCGAGGAACGCCGGCAGTCGCGACAGGGGCACATACAGCTCGGTGATGACCTCGCTGCCGACGTGGCCAAGGCGCGCGTCGATGGCCTCGTGATAGCCGTCGACATAGACACCGAACTGGTGGTCGTCGCTGGCGTAGTGCTGTCCATCGGTCGCCAGATAGAAGGCGCTGTAGCGGCGGAAGGCCTCGCTCTTGTCGACGTGCGCAAGCCACAGCAGCTCGCGCCAGTGCTCAGGCGACAGGCTGCGCTGCGCCATCGGCGCATCCAGCGGCTGCGCGCTTGGGTAGTAGCAGGCGAACACGCCGAGATCGAGAAAATCGGGGCTGTGCGGATCAATGGCGAACTGGAAGTCGCCGTACTCTGCGCCCGCTGCAATGGCATCGAGGAAGGCGCTCGGCAGGGCTTCGCGCCGCCGCAGGCACACGCGGCGCTGCAGACGCTGCCGCGGCGACAGCCGCAGCTCGATCTCGGTCGCCACCCCGAACAGGCCATAGCCGCCCACCGCATGCGCGAACAGCTCGGGTCGACGCTGTCGATCCACCTGCACGAGCTCGCCCGTGGGCAAGACCAGCTGCACGGCCTCGATGTCAGCGATCAGCGGCGCCATCCGCAGGCCACGCCCGTGGATGTTGGCGGCCAGCGAACCGCCGAGGCTGAAGTCATCGGCGCCGGTCTGCTTCTGGCGGATCGCCCAGCCGCATCCGTTGCGATCGCGCTGCGCGGCCAGAAAGCGCTGCAGCGCGGGCCAGCGGGTGCCGGCGGCGACTCGCACGCGACCGCCGGCCCCATCGAAGTCGAGCACGCCCTGCAGGGCGCGCGTATCCAGCAGTCCGCTGTTTTCGGCGAACTGCTGGCCGCCCATGGCGTGCTGGGCGCCGCAGACCGCCAGCGTCTGGCCGCGACGCACGGCGCGCTGCACGGCTTCGGCCACCTCGTCGGCCGTGCGCGGTTCGATCAGGAAGCGGTGGCGCGTGGGGTTCAGCCGACTGTGGACGTCGTTGCGTTGCAGGCGGGCGGCGGCGTGCAGGGCGGGTTGCATGGGATCGGCTCGGCGAAGGGTCCGTTGGCGACGCTCCTGCGCAGCGGTAGCTCCAGGCAAGTCCTGTTGGCAAAGTAGCGTCTGACGCGACCCAAGGTGTTTGCTGACATGACTTCCACGCGTGCCGAAACTGCGCCCTGCAATCCGCGCCCGCTGATCGACGCGCTCAAGCGCGCCCTGCGCCGTGAGGGCATCACCTACGCCCGGCTCGCCCCGCGGCTCGGTCTGACCGAGGCCAGCATCAAGCGACTGTTCTCGCAGGGACGCTTCTCACTGCAGCAGGTGCTGCAGATCTGCGACGTGCTCGGCGTCGAGCTGTCCGAGTTGGCGCGCGGCAGCCAGATGCGCGCCGAAGAGGCGCGTGAGCTGAGCCTGGCGCAGGAGCGCGCGCTGGCCGAAGAGCCGCGCCTGCTGCTGCTGTTCCATCTGCTGTGCGCAGGCTGGACGGCGACGGCCCTGGGACGCGAGTTCGGCATCGACGGCAGTGAACGGACCCTGCTGCTGGCGCGGCTCGACCGCCTCGGCCTGATCGAGCTGCAGCCGCGCGACCGCGTGCGCCTGCGCGTGCCGCGCGACTTCCGCTGGCGCAGCCACGGCCCCGTGCGCCGCCGCTACGGCGCCCAGGTGCTGCAGGAGTTCATGCTCGACCGCTTCGGCGGCGAACGTTCGCTGCTGCGCTTCGAGGCACGCGAACTCAGCGAGGCCTCGATCCAGGTCCTCCGCCGCAAGCTGGAGCGCCTCGCGCTGGAGGTCGCCGAACTCGCCGAGCTGGATGCCGGGCTGCCGGAGTCGCGCAAGCGCAGCATGGGCGTGGCCGTGGCCATGCGACCGTGGGTGTTTTCGCTGGCCGCTGCGCTCAAGGCGTCGGTGGCGAAGCCCGCGCGCTGAAGACGTACGGCCGCTGCAGTCGGCGCGCTCAGGCCCCGCGCCGCCGACTCGAACCCAGCTTGCGGGTCAGCGTATTGCGACCCAGGCCCAGACGTTCGGCCGCCTGCTGGCGGTGGCCGCCGGTCACCGCCAACGCGGCATTCAACATGACCTGCTCGAAGCGCTCCAGCGCCTGCGGGTAGAGCTCGGCCTGGCCCGAGCGCAGTGCGCCTTCGGCCCATTGCCGCAGGCCTTCCTCCCAACTGCCGCTGGCCGGCGCCTTGCTGCGTCCGCGCAGGCCGTCGGGCAGATCAGCGACCCGCACCACGTCGCCGGGGGCGAGTGCGGCCAACCGCCAGCACAGGTTCTCCAGCTCGCGCACATTGCCTGGCCAGTCGTGGGCGATCAGGGCATCGAGCGTGGCGCGGTCGAAGCGCTTGCTGCCGGTGCCGAGCTTGGCGACGGCATCGGCCAGAAAGCGCTGGGCCAGCGCGGGCACATCCTCGCGGCGCTGGCGCAGGGCCGGAATGTTCAGCCGCACCACATCCAGCCGGTGCAGCAGATCGGCGCGGAAGCGCCCTTGCTCGACCAGCGCATCCAGCGGTTGATGGGTGGCCGCGATCACCCGCACGTCGACGCGGATCAATTCGCGGCCGCCGATGCGGAAGAACTCGCCTTCTGCCAGCACGCGCAGAAGCCGGGTCTGCAGCGCCGCCGGCATGTCGCCGATTTCATCGAGAAACAGGGTGCCACCGTCGGCCTGCTCAAAGCGCCCGTGGTGGCGACGCGCAGCACCCGTGAATGCGCCGGGCTCGTGGCCGAACAGCTCGCTTTCCAGCAGCTCGGACGGAATTGCCGCGGTGTTCAGGGCAACGAAGGGCGCCTGCGCGCGCGGCGAGTGCCGATGCAAGGCACGCGCGACCAGCTCCTTGCCGGTGCCGGTCTCGCCGATGATCAGCACCGACAGCGGCGCCTGCGCCAGCTTGCCGATCGCGCGGAACAGCTCGCGCATGGCCGGCGCCTCGCCGACCAGATCGGGCGTGTCGCGCGCCGCGGGCGGCGGCGGCGCGGGTTCGGCCTCGTCCTGCTGCAGGGCGCGTCGGGCCATGGCCACGGCGGTATCGAGATCGAAGGGCTTGGACAGAAAATCGTGGGCGCCGCCGCGGAAGGCGCCGGCCGTCGACGCCACATCGGTGTAGGCGCTCATCACCACGATCGGCAGGTCCGGGTGGTCGGCTTTCAGCACGTTGAGCAGCTTGAGCCCGTCCATCTCGGGCATGCGCACGTCGGTGAACACGGCCGCCGGCGTCGACTTCGAGAGCGCAGCCAGGGCGGGGCCCGGGCCGTCGAATTCGCGCACCTCGAAGCCGGCGTCGCGCAGGCCTTCGGCGAGCACGAAGCGCACCGAGCGGTCATCGTCGATGACCCAGAGAGTCGAAGGCCTAGTTGCCATGGTGCAGATCCTCGCGGTGCTCATCGCGCACCGGCAGCAGCAGGGAGAAGACCGTGTGCCCCGGACGCGAGCGGAAGCTGAGCGCGCCGCCGTGCTCGCGCGCGACCTGCTGGGCCAGCGCGAGGCCGAGCCCCGAGCCTTCCGGCCGGCCCGACACCAGGGGCAGGAAGATGCGTTCGGCCAAAGACTCCGGCACACCGCGACCGTTGTCCTCGACTTCGAGCTTCAGCGCGAGCCGGTAGCGCGACTCGCCGATCAGCACGCCGTGCTCGGCGCGCGAGCGCAGGCGCACGATCGAGGCGCCGCTCTGCAGGGCGTTGCGGACGAGGTTCCACAGCGCCTGCGCCAGCCGGTCGGCGTCGGCCGGCAGCTCGGGCAGGCTGGGGTCGTAATCGCGCAGCAGCTGCACCGACCAGCCCGCCTCGGCCTCGGCGAGCAGGCGCACGCGCTCCAACACCGAGTGGACGTTGGTGGCGACCAGCTCACGCGGCGCGGTCGGCGTCAGCAGGCGTTCGACCAGGTCGGTGAGACGTGCCGTCTCGGTCAGGATGACCTCCACGTAGCGGCGGCTGTCGGCGTCCTCGATTCGCCGCCCCAGCAGCTGGGCTGCGCCCTTCAAGCCCGCCAGCGGATTGCGCACCTCGTGCGCCAGGCCCTTCAGGGCCGCGTGCAGGGCGGCCGGCAGCACGCTGGGGTCGGCACCCGGGAAGGCGTCGGCCGGGTGGAACTCGATCAGCAGGCCGCCCGCAGACAGCTCGGGCGAGGGCTCGAAGGGGGTCAGGTAGACCTCGGCGAAGCGCTCATCGCCTTCACGCTTCAGACGCAGGTGACGACCGCGCAGCGAGGTCTGCTGGTGCAGCACCTCGGCGGCTGCGGCCACCAGTTCGCCTTCGCCGCCGTCGATGAGGGCCAGGGGCTGGTCGAGCAGGCGCCGGCGCGAGAGACCCAGCCAGGCCGAGCAGGCGGGGTTGAGTTCGCGAATCTGCTGCGCTGCATCGATCAGCAGCAGAGGGGTAGCCAACCGCTGGAAGGGGGCGAAGCGAGCGGGCATAGGCGGTCCGAAGCGCGGTTTGCTCCATCGTGGTGCAAAACCTGGGCCGTGGGAAGACTGCCGGCGCGGCGCCGCAACACGGTCTGGGGCGGGCTCCATACCGTGGCGATCTCATCACACTTGTGGCTGGCCTGTGACTTGCTTGCACAGGCGCATGCCCAAGGCCCGACGCTCCAGCCCAGATCGCGCGCTATCGAAGCCGCCGAGCCGGCCGCTCTGCGGCTCAGGCGGCGAACGCGTCGCGGCTCAGGTTCTCGGGCGCGGCGGCCGTGCAGACCACATCGTCTTCGATGCGGATGCCGCCGTAGGGCGCCAGCGCGTCCACCCGCGTCCAATCAATGTGACGCGCTGTGTCAGCCGCGCGCAGCCTGGCCAGCAGGCTCTCGATGAAGTACAGGCCAGGCTCGATGGTGACCGCCATGCCCGGGCCCAGCACGCGGGTCAGGCGCAGGAAGGGGTGGCCTTCGGGGCGCTCGATGCGACCGCCGTCTTCGCTGGCGGCGAAGCCGGCGACGTCGTGCACCTGCAGTCCGATCAGATGGCCCAGGCCGTGCGGGAAAAAGGTCGAGGTCAGCCCCAGCGCCAGCGCCTCGTCGAGGCTGCAGCGGATCACGCCGGCCTCGATCAGCAGGGCGCCGAGCTGACGATGGCAGTCCCGATGCAGGTCGCGGTAGTCGCGGCCCGGACGCACACCGTCCACCAGCACGCGTTGGACGCGATCCACGCCCGCCAGCAGTGCCGCGAAGTCGCCCTCTTTTGCGCTATAGGTGCGGGTGATGTCGGCGGCGTAGCCGCTGCAGCTGGCGCCGGCGTCGATCAGCAGGGAGCGGTGCTCGGCCGGCGCGGCGGTCTCGCGGTGCTGGTAGTGCAGGATCGCGGCGTTCTCGTTGAGGCAGACGATGTTGCCGTAGGGCAGGTCGAGGTCGCTGTGCGCCGTGGCCGCCAAGTAGGCCTGGTGCACGCCGTGCTCGGAGGCGCCGGCGCGGAACGCCGCCTCGGCCGCGCGGTGGCCGCGCACCGCGCGCCGGCTGGCGATGCGCATCAGTTCAAGTTCGTAGGGAGTCTTGTAGGCGCGATGGAAATGCAGGTAGTCGATCAGGGCCGGCGGGTTGTCGGGCAGGTAGTCACCCACCGCGGCCTCGGGCTCACCGACGATGGCGCAGCGCGCTGGCGGCGGCAGCAGCGCCGGAAGTTCGCCGGTGTCACGCAGGATCGATATAGTGCACTGCTCAGTCCAATAACCTGCCGGGTCCGCCGGCGGCTTGTGCCAGAAATCGTCCGGTTGGAAATAGAACAGATGCGGCTTGCGCCCGGGAGTGATCAACAGCCAGCAGTCCGGGTGCTCGTCGAGAGGCAGCCAGGCCTTGAAGTGCGGGTTCACCCGGAACGGGTAAGGGCGATCATCGAGGAACTCGTAGCGGGTGCTGCCGGCAGCGATCAGCAGATGCTCACGACCGACGCGCGCCAGGGCTGCGGCGGTGCGCTGCATCAGGGTGTCGACATGGGCACGATGAAGGGATGCGAGCTCAGCGCTCATGGTGGCGAAGACCGTCAAGGGCGGGGTGCTCAAGCATACCGGCAGGCGCGGCGCAGCTTGGGGGGCACGGAGTGAAGTCAGCCCTGAGCCACGCGAGCGTGCGGCGGCCGCTGATTGCAGGCTTGATCGCCCTGCTGGTCGGACTCGCGCTCACCGCCCTGCTGACGCGCGAGCATGCGCGACTGCTCAGCGCCCAGCAGGAGGCCAGTCTCGGCTGGCTGGCCGAGCGCAGCGCGATCGGTCTCCGCGCGCAGCTGGAAAACTGCGCGCTGCTGGTGCGTTCGCTGCAGGCCCTGTTCAACTCCAGCGGCAAGGTCGAGGCCCACGAGTTCCAGCAGATGTACGAGGACCTGCAGCCGCGTCGGCTGTTTCCCGCGCTGCGTTCCCTCGCCTATGCCGGCTATGAGCCGGGCCCGCCCGCGAGCTATCCCACCGTGTTCTACGCGCCGCTGCTGGGCAATGAGCGCATCGCCGGCCTGGACATCGCGACCCAGCCCGCCAACCTGCGCGCGCTGGAGATCGCGCGCGACACCGACGATGCCGCGATGTCCGAGGTGTTCGATCTCGTTCAGCTGGGCACCGACGGCAAGCCGCTGAAGGGCTTCATCCTGCGTCTGCCGATCTACTCGCCGGGCCCGCGTCCGCTGGATGTGGCCGAACGCCGCGCGCGATTCATCGGCTCGCCGGCGGCCTCGTTCTCGATCAACGAGCTGCTGGAGCAGGTGCTGCCGGACGCCGATGAAGCGATCGCGCTCAGCGTGCGCGACATCAGTCTCGAACCCGGCGTGCTGCTCTACCGCAGCGGTGAGGCGGAGCCGGGGGCGCGCATCGAAGCGCGGATCATCGAGTTCGCCGGCCGCCGCTGGCGTTTGGAGATCGCGCCCTTGCCGGCGTTTTCGCAGTCGCTGAAGGTGATCCCGCTGGTCAGCGCCGGCTTCGGCCTGATCGCCAGCCTGCTGCTCGGGGCGCTGTTCTTCAACGTCGCCCGCACCCGCGAAACAGCGCTCGGCCTGGCCGAGCAGATGAGCCAGCGCTTCCGCGAAAGCGAGGAGCGCTTCCGCGCGCTGACCGAACTGCTGCCCGCCGCCGTGCTGCTGGCGCGCTCCGATGACCGCGTGGTCTACCTCAACTTCGCCGGACGCCAGCTGCTGGGGGTGGACGGCGGCACTGCCGAATTGGCGCTGTCGAAGCTGTTCGAGGATCGCGCGCTGGCCGAACGTTTGCGCACGGGACAGAGCGCCAGCGTCGAGGGCCTGAGCGCGCGCGTCCTGCGGCCGGACCTCGGCGGATTCTGGGCATCGGTGTCGATGACCGACATCGTGCTGGAGGCGGAGCCACACCATCTGGTGGTGATCCAGGACAGCACCGAGTCGCATGCGCTGACCGAGCGCCTGCGCCATCAGGCGGCGCACGATGCCTTGACCGGCCTGCTCAACCGGGCCAGCTTCGAGCAGGCGCTGCGCGAAACCGCCCAGGCCGGCACCGTGCGCACGCGGCAGGCCGCTCTGCTGTATCTCGACCTGGACCAGTTCAAGCTGATCAACGACACCGCTGGCCACGATGCCGGCGACCGCATGGTCAGCGAGCTGGCCAGCCTGCTGCTGGCCTGCGTCGAGTCGACCGACGTACTGGCGCGACTCGGCGGCGACGAGTTCGGCCTGCTGCTGCGTGGCGCCAACCGGCACCATGCGCTGGCGGTGGCCGAGAGCATCCGTCAGACCGTGCGCGGCCACCGCTTCGTGTTCGAGGGCAAGCAGCATTCGCTCACCGTCAGCATCGGCGTGGTCCTGCTCGACCAGGCCAGTTCGCGCGATACCCGGGAGCTGCTGGCGCTCGCGGACACCGCCTGCTACATGGCCAAGGAGCAGGGTCGCAATCGCGTCCACCTGACCGCCTCGGACGACATCGTGGCGCGTCGGCGCCGCGACGAGATGGCCTGGATCAACCGTCTCAAGCAGGCGCTTGCCGAAAACCGCTTCGAGCTGCACTACCAGCGCATCGAGCCGCTGGGCGAAGGCGGTCAGGGCCATCTGGAATTGCTGCTGCGCCTGCGCGACGAGCAGGGTCGTCTGGTGCCGCCGGCCGAGTTCATTCCCGCCGCCGAACGCTACGCGCTGATGCCCTCCATCGACCGCTGGGTGCTGCAGAACGCGCTGGCGGCGATGCGCCGCGGGCGCGCGCCAGAGGCCTCTCTGTGGGCCATCAACCTGTCTGCGCACACCCTGGAGGACGACAGCTTCGCTGACTTCGTCTGCAGCGAACTCGGCAAGAGCGGCGTCCCGGCGGCGCGGCTGTGCTTCGAAGTCACCGAGACCGCAGCGCTGACCCATATGGAGCGGGCGATGGCCTTCATCCAGCGCATGCGCACGCTGGGCTGCCGCTTTGCGCTCGACGATTTCGGCTCAGGCATGTCTTCGTTCGGGTATCTCAAGCAGCTGCCGGTGGATCTGGTGAAGATCGACGGCAGTTTCATCCGCGATATCGAGAGCGACCCGATGAGCCTGTCGATCGTGCAGGCGCTGACCGGCATCTGCCATCAGGCCCAGGTCAATGTGGTGGCCGAGTTCGTCGAGAACATGCGCATCGCCGAGATCCTCCGCGGGCTCGGGGTCGACTACGCCCAGGGCTATGCCCTGCATCGACCGCAGCCGCTGGAAGAGGCGGGGCGCCGCGAGACGCCGGCGGGCTGAACCCCACCGCGTCACGCAACGCGGCCCGGCAAGCCGCCTGAGCCCGGGCTCCGCGCGCAGCCGCGCCGCCGGCACGCGCGGCAACGGGGTTCGGATCAGTCGTACTGCGAGCCCGGCGCTTCCACCCAGGCGTGCAGGTGGCTGGCGTCCTCGGGTCCGATATCGATGAAGCGGAAGCCCGACCAGTACTGGCCCGGCACGTGGCTGGGCTCGGACCACAGCTGGTGCACGCCGATCTCCAGCGTGCGCGACTTCAGCGAGGTTCCGCCCAAGGTGAAGCGCAGCTGGTACAGCGCGTCCTCCACCAGCGGCGCGGAGGCCATCAGCATCATCCCGGTCTCCGAGAGGTTGCCGATCCGGCCGACGCTGAGTTCGGTCATGGTGTCGAACACTTCGATGGCCTCGTGGGCCTGCTTGCGCTTGGCGCGACGGGACTCGTTCATGACGCGGCTCCTGCCGGGGCACGCTGGGCGAAGTTGCGCAGGGCCCCCATGATCGACTGCCAGGCGCGATCAATGACCGTGCCTTCTTCAGCCATCACCACCTTGACCCGCCCGGCGTCCATCTCGCGGGCGAGCCATTCCAGGCTGTGTTCAGCGGCGCGCTGGCCGCGATGATTCACGAACAGCGCATTGCCGGTGACCGTGCTGAACCACGACATGCGTCGCCGCAGGGTGCCACCCTCGGGATTGGGGAACTCGAACCAGGTGCCGAAGGGCAGGTGACGGATGCGGTCGAACTGCGCGCGCTCGCCTTCCGACAGCGGCGCCTGGGCGGGCGCGCTGGGGGTCGCAGACTCGCTGCTGTCGGCGCTCTGGCCGAGCCGCACCCGCGACTTCAGCTTCATCGCCAGTTCGGTGCGGGTGTTGCCTTCACCCTGCGGTTCGGGCTCGTCATCGCTGGCCAAGAGACGCGCCGTGATCGCCGCGGCGTCACCGTCGTGATAGCCGACCTTGATCAAGGCGCGCTCGATGTCCTCGCGCAGCTGCCCCAGCACGGCCGGCGGCACCGCCTGGCCGCCGCCGATCTGGATGAGCTGTTCGGCGATGTCGAGCTGATCGCGGTAGAGCGGGGACTCCTCGCCACCGCGCAGCAGCGACAGCGCCAGCACGTCAGTCCAGGCCTGCTGCAGCAGGGTGGCGAGAAAGCGCGGCACGCGCTTGCCGGCGAGTCGATCGCCAATCGCCTGCTCGGCGCGGATCCGCGCCAGCTCGAGCTTCTCCTTGCCGCGCGCGGCTTCGACGTGACGGCGCTCGGCGACCTCGGCCTTGCGGGCCAGCGTCTGCATCTGCTGCTGCAGATCACCGACCAGGCTGTCGAACACCGCCGAGTCGCCCATGTAGTCGTGTGTGGCGCGCTCAACCACCACGTTGATTTTGTCGAGCAGGGCGCGATCGGCTTCGTCTTCATCGAGCAGCCAGCTGGTGCCGGTCTCGGCGACCACGTTCAGCATCTGCCGCGCGGGGTGCTGACGACGGGTGAAGAAGCCCTTGTCGGCCAGCGCCACCCGCAGCATCGGCACCTGCAGCTTGGTCAAGAGGCTCGCCGCTGGGCTGGTCTGCTTGATGTCGCGCAGGATGTGCTCGTAGAGCAGGCTCATCAGCTCGATGGTGTCCGACTCCTCGGGGCCCAGGCTGGGGCTCATGCCGGGGGGCGTGACCTGGCGCAGCTGCGCCAGCAGATCCTGCTTCAGGTGGGTCAGCGAGCGCGCCGCCGGCTTGCCGTCCACCAGCACCGGTGCGGGTTCGCGGGTCTGCAGAAGAGCCAGCACCGCCTGGACGTCGTCGCGGGTCGCGACATGGGCGTTCGGCGGGGGTTTGGCCTGGGCACCGCCGAGCTTGCCGAGCAGGGCGCGACGACCCGCCAGCAGCTCGCGCAGCATGTCGAACATGCGGCCGTCCGCCGCACCGGCCTCGGCGCCGGCCGCGCCAGCGTCCATGGGCTCGGGGCTGGCTGTGCCCGGCCACGCGGTGTACGGACGCGGGCCGCTGGGCGCGGGTGAGAAGCCCGCCCCCAGGCCGGGCTCGTCGGGATCGCGAAAGGGCACGGTTTCCGGATGGAAACCCTCGCTCGGCACCGAGGCGCGCGCCGACGGCGGCGCGGAAGAAGCCTCCCGCCCCGCTACGCCCTGCGGTGCCGGTGGCGATCCCACGGGCGCGACCGGCCGGGCAACCGCTGCGGCGCGCGCTTCGGCAGGCTTTGCCTCGGGCGAAGCTTTGGGCTCGCTGGACTTGGCCGCTGGCTCTGCCGAGGCGCGCGCGACAGGCTTGCGGTTTGGCGCAAAGCTCAAGTTGGGCAACACGCGCTCGCGCGCGAGGTAGCTGTTCAGCGCCTCGTACAGGGAGCCGATCAGGCCCATCACCTGGCGCTCGAACTGGCGATAGATCAGCAGCCGGTACTCGTTGTTCAGATCGAGCGTCGCAACCGCGGTGCGCAGAAAGGCGCAGAGCGCACGCGGGCCGACGGGCAGGCGCTCGGCTTCGAAAGCGGGGCGGCCGGCGACGACACCGAAGCGCTGGCCCAGCAGAAACAGAGGCAGACTGTGGCGCACTTCGGCGCGGCTCGCGATCTCGCCCAGCAGCATGTTCTGCTCAAGCTCGATATCGGCCACCAGGCTCAGTTCGCCGAAAGCCAGGCGGGCGTCGTTGCCCGCAAGCGGGCTGTTCTCGGGCGGGTCCTTGAGCGTCGCCAGCGCGCCTTCGAGCGCAATCAGAAATCGCGGCACCACATCGGCGCGACCGCGCTTGATCTCGCGCAGGGCCTCGAAGCAGGAGGCCTGGATATCGCCGCTGCGGGCCTGGTCGGCGAGCTTGAACAGCTGCTGCTCGGTCTCGTCGAGCGTGGCCTTGAGCCCGCGCTCGAGCTCATCGGAGCCGAACTTCAGCACGCCCTCCAGCAGCTGGCGCACGCGCCGCGACAAGGCCCGCTGGGAAAGACGGACGCTGTGGCTGGCGTCGACGCCCGAGAAGCCGGAACTCAGCATGGCCAGCCTCCGCGCAGGGCACCGGATCCGGTGTCGCTCACGGACGGGCGGGGCGGTTGCCAGGTGCGGCCTGGGCCGGGACAGCCGATCGATCGGTACATGCGCGGGTGGGATCCTTGGCCTGAGCCGCAGGCTTGCGGGTGGACGCAAGGCCGGCGGCAGGGTTCGAGTGCCTGAAAACTGCCGATACGCAGGCAAGAAATGTGCCTTGGCTCACACACTGTTCCAGCGGGAGCGGAGGCGGCCTGTGAGCATGCCATCGGTGTCAGGCTTGGCACGAGTGCGGCAGATTGTGACCGAACGCGATGTTGCGCAAGGGTGCAATCGCCACGCCGGGCGGTCACCCCCCATGCCGGAGGCAACACCGATCCAGCACGACGTGCTCGATCCGCGAGCGCGCCGTCGCTGGCGCGCGGCAACTCTGGGGCTTCGGCGTTGCCCAAGGCTTCGCGCCACCCGCGCCGGCGCGACCGGACCTGCGCAGGACGCCCGACCCTTGCGGTTCGCGCCGCGCTCGGGTCCCATCCTGATCCCGCGTCTCAGCTCCGGGTGTCCCGCATGTCGCCAACGCCAACTGCTCCGTTGCCCCGCCCGCGCTCGCAGGCGACCCTCCACGATGACCAAGCGCTGCCCCGCCTGCCCGGGGCCCGCGGGCCGCTGGGCGGATTGCTGAGCTTCTTCGCCCTGATCGTATTGACCATGAGCCTCGCCCCCATCGCCAGCTTCGCCGCACAGCCCCTGAGCCTCGAAGCCCTGACCGGCGAGCAGCCGCTGTCCGGGCCCTCACTGATGCAGCCCAAGATCGCGCCCGACGGCGCCCGCGTGACCTTTCTGAAGAGTCGCGACGAGGACCGCTTCCGTCTCGATCTGTGGGAGTACCACATCGAATCCGGCGAGACCCGCCGCCTGGTCGATTCGCAGGCGTTGGTACCCAATGAAGTGCTGTCGGACGAGGAGAAGGCCCGCCGCGAGCGCCAGCGCATCGTCGGCCTGACCGGCATCGTCGACTACCACTGGGCACCGGACGGCCGCCGCCTGCTGTTCCCGCTCGGCGGCGAGCTCTACCTCTACGACCTCGCCGCCGAGCCCGGCCAGCAGGTGCGCAAGCTGACGAACGGGGAAGGCTTCGCCACCGATCCCAAGGTGTCGCCGAAGGGCGGCTACGTCAGCTTCATCCGCGGCCGCGACCTGTGGGTGATCGACCTCGCCGACGGCCGCAGCCATCGCCTGACCTCGGACGGCAGCGAGGTGATCGGCAACGGCGTCGCCGAGTTCGTCGCCGACGAGGAAATGGACCGCCACACCGGCTACTGGTGGGCACCGGACGACTCCGCCATTGCGTATGCGCGCATCGACGAAACCCCGGTGCCGATCCGCGAACGCTTCGAGATCCACGCCGACACCAGCACCATCGTCCAGCAGCGCTATCCGGCCGCTGGCGAAGCCAATGTCGCCATCAGCCTGCACGTGGTCGATCTGACGTCTGCGCTCAGCGCACCCAAGGCCGTGCCCGGCCGCATCGAGACCACCGAGGGGCCGCGCACGGTCATGCTGCAGGACCGCATGCAGGCACCCGCGCACGCGGCCATCGACCTCGGCCCCGAACGCGACATCTACCTCACCCGCGTCAACTGGGCGACGCCGCGCCTGCTCAGCTTCCAGCGACAGTCGCGTGACCAGCGCCGGCTCGACCTCGTGCTGCACGACCTCGACAGCGGCCGCCAGCGCGTGCTGCTGACCGAGACCGCCGACACCTGGGTGCCGCTGCATCACAACCTGCGCTTCCTCAAAGACGGCCAGCGCTTTCTGTGGAGCAGCGAGCGCTCGGGCTTCGAGCACCTGTATCTGGGCGACCTGGCGAGCGGCGCGCTGACGCCGCTGACCCGCGGCGAGTGGACCGTCGAGGACGTGCTGGCCCTGGATGAAGACGCCGGCCTCGTCTACTTCAGCGGCACGCTCGACTCCGCGCTGGAGAAGCATGCCTACGCGCTGCCGCTCGGCGGCGGCGAGCCGAAGCGCCTGACCGCCGCTGGCGCCTGGCACGAGGTGAAGTTCGCCGACAACGCCAGCGTCTACGTCGACAGCTGGAACAGCCCGAGCACGCCGCCGCAGATGGAGCTCTACCGCGCCTCGGGCGAGCGCATCGCCGCGCTGATCGACAACGCGCTCGACGCCGACCATCCCTATGCGCCGTATCTGGCCGCGCACCTGCCGATGGAGTTCGGCAAGCTGATCGCCGCCGACGGCGAAACCGCGCTGCACTACAGCGTGATCAAGCCGGCCGGATTCGATCCCGGCAAGCGCTACCCGGCGGTGGTGCTGGTCTACGGCGGCCCGGCGGCACAGACGGTCAAGCGCACCTGGCAGGTCGACTACAACCAGTACCTGGCCCAGCAGGGCTATGTGGTGTTCTCGCTGGACAACCGCGGCACGCCCCGGCGCGGTGCGGCTTTCGGCGGCGCGCTGTACGGCAAGCAAGGCACGGTGGAAGTGGATGACCAGCGCCGTGGCGTTGCCTTCCTGCGCGGGCTGCCCTATGTCGACGGCGAACGCATCGGCGTCTACGGCTGGTCCAACGGCGGCTACATGACGCTCATGCTGCTGGCCCGCGCCGGCGAGGACTACGCCTGCGGCGCGGCCGGCGCGCCGGTCACCGACTGGGCCCTGTATGACACCCACTACACCGAACGCTACATGGACCTGCCGCAGCGCAATCCGGAGGGTTACAGGCAGGCCTCGGTGTTCACCCATCTGGATGGGCTCACCAAACCGCTGCTGCTTCTGCACGGCATGGCCGACGACAACGTCCTGTTCGTGAACAGCACGCGGCTGATGTCGGAACTGCAGGCGCGCGGCCAAGCCTTCGAGCTGATGACTTATCCGGGCGCCCGCCATGGTCTGCAGAAGAAGGATGCCCTGCACCGGTTCCGGGTGACTGAAGCGTTCTTTGCGCGGTGTCTGGGGGCAGAGAACTGAGGACCTGAGCGGCATCGCAAGAGCACCGCTCGTCCCGGGCGCATCGGCCATCGGTTGCGTCGGGTTTGCTTCGGCTTCGGCTTCGGCGCTCTTGCCATTGCTCTTGCGGGCAGGAGCCCGCGCTCATCATTGGGGCCCCTGGGGAGCGGCGGGAGGCGGTCGATCCGCCCGCAGGGTTGGCCGCAGGGATGCGGCCAAGGTTTTCGACAGGCCAGGGAGGGCCTGTCCGAAAACCCCGACCGGCTCACGCGAACCCTCTGCGCAAGGATGCGCTTAAGGGCGCGGACGAGCAGGCCTTTCTTTTGGTTCCTTTTCTTTGGCCATGCAAAGAAAAGGGACTCGGGCCGGCCGCACGCGGGAATGGCCATGGATGGCCATGCTTTGGGAGCGCGGAAGGACGGACCGAAAGCTCTTGCTCTCCGCTTCCAGCGACGAAGCGACGAAGCGACGAAACAAGACCGGGGCGAGTATCGAGCTTATGGTGGGTCAAGACCCACCCTATGGGCTTGGGGGACCGGGGCGAGTGTGGAGCTCATGGTGGGTCAAGACCCACCCTATGAGATCGGAACACCGAGGCCGAAGCGGAGCTCATGGTGGGCAAGACCCACCCCATGAGATCGGAACACCGAGGCAAGAGCGAAGCTCAGGGTGGGTCAAGACCCACCCCACATCACGCGTGCGCGATGCCCCGGAGCGCCGCCTTGAGTGCAGCATCCTCCGCCGCCAGCGGCTGCGCCTGCGCCGGCCGCGCCAGCAGCGCCGCGAGCGCAGACGGCACTGGCACGACATGCCCGACCAGGGGCTCGACCACGCTCTCGAACTTGGCCGGGTGCGCAGTCGCCACCGCGATGAAGCGGCCTTCGTCTCCGGCCGCGCGCCGGTCCTCGATCACCGCGAACGCCGCAGCGGTGTGCGGGCAGAGGGTGTGGCCGTAGTGCGCTTCGGCCTCGCGGATGAGCTTCGACAGCCGCGCGTCGTCAATCGATCGGGCGCTGACGGCGGCGCGCAGGCCATCGATCTCCGGCAGCCAGTGGCGCAGTCGCTCCAGATTGCTGGGCGCGCCCACGTCCATCGCGTTCGCCAGGGTCGAGACGCTGGGCCCGGGCCGGTACTCGCCGCTGTCGATGAAGTCGGGCAGCACGCGGTTCGCGTTGGTCGCGAGCAGCACCTCGCCGATCGGCAGGCCCAGCCGCCGCGCCCACAGGCAGGCCAAAGCATTGCCGAGGTTGCCGGTGGGAATCACGTAGCGCGCGGGCTCGCCGTATCTGGCCGCGTGCGCCAGCGCCGAATGCGCGTAGTAGCTCATCTGCGGCAGCAGGCGGCCCAGGCTGATGCTGTTGGCGGAGGACAGCGGAATCGCCGAGCGCAGTTCAGGATCGGAGAAGGCCGCCTTCACCATGCGCTGGCAGTCGTCGAAGCTGCCCTGCACGCGGTAGGTGTGGATGTTGTCGCCGAAGCAGCTCAGCTGATGCGCCTGGCGCGGGCTGACGCGGCCGTCCGGATACAGCACCACCACGCGGAAACCCGGCCGCCGATGGAAGGCCGCGGCCACCGCACCACCGGTGTCGCCCGAGGTCGCGACCAGGATGGTCAGCGGCTGCGCGCTGGACTCACGCGGCAGGCGGGCGAAGCAGGCGGCCAGAAAGCGGGCGCCCACGTCCTTGAAGGCCGCGGTGGGGCCATGGAACAGCTCCAGCACTTCGGTGCGCGGATCGTGGGTCGGCAGCACCGGCACCGGGAAGTCCAGCGCCTCGGCGCAGATCGCCGGCAGCTCGGCTGCGAGTGCGTCCCCCGCGAAGAAGGGCGCGATGAGCGCGCTGGCGGTCTCGGCAAGGCTGAGCCCGGCCTGCGGCAGTGTCGGCAGCGAGGGGAATGCTTCGGGAACGAACAGTCCGCCGTCTTCCGCCAGACCCAGCGCGAGTGCGTTCGAAAGCGTCTGCGGCGCGCCGCCGCCGCGGGTGGAGATGAAGCGCATGGTCAATCCTCCAGCAGGCGCGCACCCGGCGCGTCCAGCGGTGAGATGTAGATCTGGCTGTCGAGGTCATGGGCGGCGAAGGCCGCCCGCATGGCGTCCCCCGCGCGCTCGGCGGCCGCGTGGCCCAGGCACCAGGCGAACACGCTGGGGCCGGCGCCGGAGATGCTGGCGCCCAGCGCATCGGCCGCAAGTGCGGCCTGCTTGACGTCTTCGAAGCCGGGGATCAGCGCGGCGCGACGCGGTTCGACCAGTTCGTCGCGCAGGCCGGCGCGAATGAGTGCGAGATCGTTGCGGTAGAGGCCGGCCAGGAAGCGCGCGAGGTGGCCGTTCTGGGTCACGAACTCGTGCAGCGCGTAGGGCGTGGCGAGTGCGGCGCGCGCGCGACGCGTTTCCAGCACGCAGTCCGGATGCACCAGCACGGAATACACGCCGGTCGGCGTCGGCAGCTTCAGCGGCGGCGCGTCGCCGACCGTGAGCACGAGGCCGCCGAGCAGCATGGGTGCCACGTTGTCGCCGTGCCGGCCGCCGCTGGCCACGGCCTCGCCATCGAGCGCGCAGGCGTAGAGCGCGTCGACATCGAGCGGTGCTTCCAGCAGCGCATTGGCCGCGACCACCGCCGCCACGGCCGAGGCCGCCGAGCCGCCCATGCCCGAGCCGTAGGCGATGCCTTTGTCGATCACGACGTCCATCCCGAAGCCGGGCTGGGCGCGCTCGATCAGCGAGAGCAGGGCACGGCCGGCGGTGTTGTTCTCGGGTTCCGTGGGCAGTTCCACTTCTGAACCGCGGATCGCGCGGATGCGCACGCCGGGCTCGGCGCTGCGGGTCACCGTGACGGTGTCGCCGGCGCCTTCGATGACCAGGCCCAGCAGGTCGAAGCCAACGCCCACATTGCCGATGCTGGCGGGCGCAAAGGCCCGCGCCCTGTATCGACTCACAGGCGGGTCCCCAGGCCCTGCGCCACGCGCAGCAGGTCGGCGAACACGCCCGCAGCGGTGACCTCCGGGCCCGCGCCTGGGCCCTGCACGATCAGCGGGTTGCCGCTGTAGCGCGCGGTGCTGAACTGGATCACGTTGTCGGTGGGCTTGAGATGCGCGAAGGCGTGGTCCTGGGGCAGCTCGACCAGGCCCACGGTGGCGGAGTCGGCATCCACATGGGCGACGAAGCGCAGCACGCAGCCGCGCGCCCGAGCCGCCTGGAAGCGCGCCAGCATCGGCGCATCCAGCTCGGCCGCGCGCGCAAGGAAGTCCTCGCGGCTGATTTCCATCAGCGCCGGCGGCACCAGGCCGACGAGGTCGACATCGGCCAGCTCGATCTCGCGGCCCCATTCGCGCGAGAGGATCACCAGCTTGCGGGCGACATCGAGGCCAGAGAGGTCGTCGCGCGGATCGGGCTCGGTGTAGCCGAGCTGGCGTGCTTCCAGCAGCAGTTCGGAGAAGGGCCGCGTGCCGTCGTAGGCGTTGAACAGGTAGGACAGGGTGCCCGAGAGGATGCCGTCGATCGCGCGCACCTCGTCGCCGGTGTCGATCAGGTCGCGCAGGGTCGAGATCACCGGCAGGCCGGCGCCGACCGTGGCCTCGTAGCGCCAGTGGCCGTGGCGTGCGGCTTCCCTCACACGGCGATAGAGCTCCAGCGGTGCGGCGCCGGCCTGCTTGTTGGGCGTGATGATGTGGATGCCCGCCGCCAGCCAGCGCGGATAGTGCGCGGCGACGGTGGCGCTGGCGCTGCAGTCGATGATCAGCGCATGCGGAAGGTGCGGTGCGCGCACGTGCTGGGTGAAGCGTTCAAAGTCGAAGTGCTCGGTGCTGGCTGCGTACTGGCCACGCCAGTCGGCCAGATCGAGGCCGCCGTCGGAGTGCAGCCAGCGCTGGCTGCCGGCGATGGCGCGCACGCGCAGATCGAGATTGTTCTGCTCGCGCAGCTTGGGCGCGACCGCGGCGAGCTGTTCGAGCAGGGTGGCGCCGACGTTGCCGGGGCCGATCACGCCGATGCTGACCGTCTGCGGCGACAGATAGAAGCCGGCATGCACGGCGCGCAGGGCGCGGGCCGCGTCGGCGTCGCGCACCGCCACCGAGATGTTGCGCTCGGTGCCGCCCTGGGCGATGGCGCGCACGTTCACTTCCGCCCGCGCCAGCTCGGAGAACAGGCGCGCGGCGATGCCGGTGTGGCCGCTCATGCCGTCGCCCACCGCCGCCAGCACGGCGATGCCGCGCTCGACGTCGACCGCCTGCAGCAGGCCGGCGTCCAGCTCGCGCGCGAACGCGCGCCGCAGCACTTCAGCCGCGCGCGCCGCATCGGCCTCGCGCACAACGCAGCAGATCGAATGCTCGGAGCTGGCCTGGGCGATCATCACCACCGACACGCCGGCGTCGCGCAGCGCGCCGAACACGCGCTCGGCGGTGCCCGGCACGCCGATCATGCCGGTGCCTTCCACTTCGACGAGCGCCATCTCGCGGGCGATGGTCAGGCCCTTGACCGGGCCGGCGCCGTCCTCGTGCTCGGGGCCGATGCGCGTGCCCGCGCAGGCGGGATTGAAGGTGTTGCGCACGAAGACCGGGATACCCGCTTCGAGTACCGGACCCATGGTGCGCGGGTGCACGACCTTGGCGCCGAAGTAGGCCAGCTCGAAGGCTTCGTCATAGCTCATGCGCGGCAGCAGGATGGCCTCGGGCACCAGCCGCGGATCGGCGCTGAGCACGCCGTCGACATCGGTCCAGATGTGCAGCTCGGAGGCCGCGAACAGGCGCGCGAAAATGGCGCCGGAGTAGTCGCTGCCGTTGCGGCCGAGCGTGGTGATGCGGCCTTCCGTATCGCGCGCCACAAAGCCGGTGACGACCACGCGCGGCGCGCTGTGGCTGCCGCGCCAGGCCGCCAGCCGCTTGCCGGATTCGGCCCAGTCGACGACCGCACCCAAGGCCGAGGGGCTGATTACCAGCACCGATCGCGCATCCAGCCAGTCGACGGTCTCGCCTTCGGCGCGCAGGCGCGCGGCCAGCAGCTGCGCCGACCAGACCTCGCCCAGACCCTGGACGTATTCCAGGAGATCCGCCGCCGGGTGACCGAGCAGGGCGACTGCACGCAGCAGGGCGCGCAGGTCTTGCCAGTCGCGCTCCAGCGGCGACAGCGCCGCATCGGCCGCGTCGCCGAGCAGGCCGCGCGCGGCCTCGCGGTGGCGTGCCGCCAGCGCATCCAGCTCGGCCTGAGCCTGCGCCGGATCGCGGCTGGCCGCATGCACCAGCCCGATCAGCGCATCGGTGACGCCGCCCATAGCCGAGACCACCGTGATCTGTGTGGTTTCGGTTCGACCTCGCAGCAGGCTCGCCACATGGGCGATGCGCTCCGCGGTCTTGAGGCTGGAACCTCCGAACTTGTGCGCCACACAGGTCTGCTGCTGGTCTACCGACACGACGATCCGCCCCGTGAAATCCAAGTGGAGGGCGAGCATAGCAGCGGCTTCGCGGCCTGCCGCAACGCATCAGGTCGCTTGTGCCCAGGTGGACTGGCGGTCCCTCGACTGAGAGTCATCGGCGCGCCGCAGCGGTGCGAACAGGGTGAGGCTCCAAGGCCGCTGCGCCAGCACCAGGCTCAGGCCGACGCGCTGAGCCGCGGGCAAGGACGCGTCCTGCGCCATCAGCCGATCGAATTCGGCAGCGAACTCTTCCAGACGACGCTGCAGCAGCAGGGCGGAGGCTGGAGAGACCATGCCGCTCAGCAACAGCAGGCGCTCGTGCTCGCTTTCGAAGCCGCGGCCGAAGTAGTCGGGCAGCAGGCGCTGCTGGAAGAAGCGTTGCATGGGGCCTTCGCGTCGCCAGCGGAAGTTGCGGGCGGTGCGCGTGCGTGCGCGATTGCCGGGCTGCAGCTCGATGATGCCGAGCCGATCCAGGCGCGTCAGCAGCAGAATCCACTCCGGCTCGCTGAAACGGTAGCGCGCCATCACCTCGTCGCTGCGCCACCGGTTCAGCACGAGATACAAGGCAAGCAGCAGCGCAGGATCGTCGACCAGGGCCTGCTCCTGCGCGGCGCTCAACTCCGCCAGCGGCGGCGCGCCGCGCTGGGCTTCCTCGGCCAGCTCGGGCAGGCCGATCTGCAGCACACCACAGATCTGCTCCAGACGCTCCAGCGTGAGCGAACGTTTGGACAGCATCCGCTTCACAGTGGGCTCGCTGATGCCGAGCCGCACAGCCAGGGCGGCATAGGTCAAGCCCTGGACCTTCAGCAGGCGCTTCAGGGCATCCACAAGTTCGCAGCGCAGGGCCATGGGATTCCGCCTTCGAGTATCACTCGACGATACTTCAAGACGAGGCTTTCGCGCCGTAGTCGATTTTTGTTGCACTCATGCGGGCCCGGGCGGAGCCTGCCGCCTCCCGCTGCAGGAGTCCACCATGTCGCCCGATCGCATCTCACCCCGCTCTGCTTTGCGCCTCGTCAGCACCGCACTGCTCGCCGCGCTCCTGCCGTTCGCGGCGTCCGCGCAAAGCGAGGCCAGTCGCGCGTCCACGCGCCTCTCCGGGAGCGTCCTGGTCCTGCCGCGCGCGAGCGTCGATCTGCTCAGCGCCGGCGGCGAGTTCAGTGTCGCGGTACTGCGCCCAGTCGGCGGCAGCGTCGAAGTCGTGCTGCTCGGCGCCGCCGATGGCGCCCGGCTCAGCTTCACCGTCGGTCGCGAAGCGCTTGAAGCCAGCGGCGTGGCGGTAGGCATGAGCCTCTACGCCAGCGCCGTGGTCGGCGGCCATTTGCTCTGGGCGGGCTCCGAAGCCGTCGCCTTCGTTGCTGACGAAAGCCTCGCGCCGCACGTCCACCGCACGGAGCTGCGGCGATGAGGGCCCTGCGTTCGATCAGCCTGTGGCTGTGCCTGTGCTTCACGCTGCCGGCCCAGGCCGGTCGGCACTGCGAAGCGGCTGAACTGTCGCCACAGCAGTGGGCGGCCGCCGCAGAGAGCGCGCTGACCGTGGCCGCAGCGCTGGATGCCGCCAACGCTGAAGTGGCCCTGCTGGCACGCGCCGGCACCGATCTGTCGAAGCACGGCCTGCACTACAGCCACGTCGGCTTCGTCCTGCGCGAGCACCCGCTGGGGCGCTGGACGGTCGTGCACCTACTGAACCACTGTGCCAGCGATGCGTCCGGCCTGTTCGCCGAGGGCCTCGTCAACTTCTTCGCCGACGACCTGCACCGCCAGGACGCCCGCATCGTCTGGCTGCAGCCGGACTTCGCCGAGCGTCTGGCGCGACTGCTGCGCTCGGACCACATCCACGCCCTGCACGAGCCGCGCTACAACCTGATCGCCCGGCCCGACAGCCGCCGCACGCAGAACTCCACCGCCTGGGTGCTGGAGCTGCTGGCCGCCGCGGACTACGGCGCCGCACTGGAGCGCCGTGACGCGCAGGCGCACGCGCTGGCCAGCGGCTTCACACCCGATGAAGTGCGCATCGCCTACAGCAAGCGTGTCGCCGGCGGCCTGCTGGCGGACAACCTCGTGTTCACCGACCACCCGGTCGCGACCCGACTGTCGGGCCGCTACCCGGTCGTCACCGTGCGGGCGATCCTGCGCTTTCTGGAATCGCGTGACCTCGTCACAGCTGAGCGCGAGTGGCGCGGGGGCATCGAGAGTGTGCGGATGGGGCCGGCGTGAGGGGTCACGGAGAACTCAGAGGATCGGCGCCAGCCCCGCGCCGAACGCGGTGAGGATGCGCGTGTTCATCGCCTTGAAGGGAATCTCGACCTCGGGGAAATCACCCACCGGCGTGTGGCAGTTGGCGAAGTTCGGGTCGAAGGGGGACATCGGCGTGCAGCCGGGGCCGCCGGTGTACTCCCAGCTGGTGGCGTAGCGCCAGGGCCAGAAATCCAGAATCGGCAGAAACTCGAAAGCCTTGCCGAGGCTGTAGTTCAAGCCGCGAACGAGGCGCGGCGGGCGCGGGCGCGGGGCGATCACCCAGGCATTGCCGGGGCTCATGTCTTCGAGCAGGGTGTCGCGCAGCTCCTGGGCGAACTCGCGATCGTGGATGACTACGAGCGATTCCGTGTTGAGGCGGTCGGAGCGCGGGTCGAAGTTGTGGCTGCCGATCACCGCCAGCTCGCCGTCGATCACCATCGACTTCGAGTGCAGGCCGATGCGCATGCCCAGCGTCTGCAGGGGCAGCGGGCCGCGCAGCGCGCGGCGGCGCGGGGTGTCGGCGCTGGCGCCGGCGGCCGAACCAAAGGCGCGGCTCGATTCGCTGCGCAGAAAGCGCGGCGGCAGGCTGATCACATCGGTCTCGGGATCGAGATGCAGCGCGATCGGTGCGTTGGCCGGACGCGGCTTGTACTCGTGGATCTCGAAGCGGAACTCGCGCAGGTAGGTGCGCTTGTACTTGTGGCTCAGCGCGTAGACCGGGAACGCATCCGTCGAGGCAAGGCTGTTGGTGCTGATGCGCACGCGCGGCGGCGACTCGCGCTGCTGCAGGCGGCGGAACGTGGCCTGGGCCTCGCGCGAGAGCACCAGATAGGGCGTCTGCAGCACGATCTCGTGATCGGCGCGCTCGACGGCTCGGCGCAGGCTGGCGCTGCTGTCGCGGCGGCCGGGCTCGATCCGGCCGAGCTGCTTTTCGGGGCCATCGGAGTAGAAGTCGACGCGGCCAACGCGATGCAGGGGCGTGATCAGCACCGCACGCAGGCGCTCGGCGTCGACGAGCTCGCGGCGCAGGGCGTCGATGCGCGCGCGCTGCCGCAGCGGCAGCTCGGCCAATACGGCGCGGCCGCGCGGTGCGGCATCCAGGCGGCGGCGCACGTCGCGCAGGCCGGCGGCCGGCAGGCTGCGCTCGGCGCTCCAGAACTGGTCGAAGCTGCGCTGCATGGCCGCCGCCGCAGGACCGCCGACCACCACATCGCGGTCGCGGTAATTGAAGCCCGGATCGAGATCGAAATAGCGCTCCTGGTAATTGCGGCCGCCGGTGATGCCGATCAGGCCATCGACCAGCAGCAGCTTGTTGTGCATGCGCTGGTTGAACTGGGTGAAGCAGCAGAGGATGCCGCCGACGAACTCGAACTTGCTGGTCGCGCCCTTGCCGAAGGTGGGGTTGTACAGGCGCAGCTCGAAGTTGGCGTGGGCCTGCGCCAGTGCGGCCAGCAGCTCGACGTTTTCGATCGAGAACAACTGATCCAGCAAGACCCGAACGCGCACGCCGCGGCGCGCGGCGCGCAGCAGTTCATCGAGCACCAGGAAGCCGGCATCGTCCTGGGCGAAGATGAAGCTCTGCACTTCGATGCTGCGCCGCGCTGCGCGGATCAGGTGCAGTCGCGCCAGAAGGGCGTCGTGGCCGCTCTCCAGGTTCAGCACGACGTGGCGCGGTGATTCCGGCGTCGAGTCGCGCACCGCTTCGGCAGCGGCCACGCGCAGCGGCGACCATTCGGCGCAGCCATCGGCGCGGGCGCAGTCGAGGCTGCGGTCCTGGTGCGCGGCCGCGCGCACCACATCAACGCGCACGCGCTCACGCGAGGGCGTGCAGGCCGCCAGCAGCAGGCAGAGCAGGGCGCAGAGCAGCAGCGGCATTCGATGCGGAAGCATGGCGCGATAGCTGGGTTCTAGAAATTTTCGCGCGGCGGAGCCGCCGGTTCGCGCAGGCGGATATCGAAGCTGAGCTTGACCTTGTCGCTGACGAAGACGCGCCGGGCGGTCATGCCGAATCGGCTGCGGTCGACCTCGCCGCGCGCTTGCACGGGGCAGTCGATACCCGGCCGCGCGCACTCGGCGGGCAGCAGCTCGAAGCGCACCGGTCGGCTGATGCCGCGCAGGGTCAACACGCCCTCGATCGCGCCGCCTTCATGCAGCACCGACTTGGAGAGACCGGCGGCGCGGAACTCGATCCAAGGGTGGCGGGCGGTGTCGAAGAAGTCGGCCGATCGCGCCCAGTCCTCATGGCTCTCGCGGCCCATCAAGACGCTGCCGGAGGCGATTCGCACCTCCAGCAGCCAGGCCTCGTCGGCCTCCGGCCGCACCACCCCTTCGATGTGGGCGAAACGGCCATCAATGCGCTTGACCCAGGCCGCGCGCACCGAGAACCCCGCCACCGAATTCGCGGTATCGATACGGAGGCCGGGTTCGTCTGCATGCACGGGGGTCAAGGCCATCCACAGGGCAAGCAGTCCGCCGGCCAGCGTGCGCAGGCACATGGCGCTGGCCATTGCCTTCGACATGCGCTGCGGGTGAACGCTCAGGGTGCCCAGAACGCCGACAGTCGCGCCGCGCCCGGCTCGATCTCGGCGTCGGGGCCGAAGTCGAGCACCGCAATGCCAGCCGGCGGCATGCCGCGATGATCGCCACTCTGGCCGGTCGACAGCAGCGCCGCCAGCGATTCGAATCCGGGGTTGTGGCCGACGAGCATCAGCACCTCGACCTCGGCGTGGCTGACCACCACCTCGAACAGGTCGCCGGGGCTGGCTTCGTAGATGCGCTCGTCGCTGCGCTGATCGATGTAGCCGGTCTGCGCGAGCACGCGCTGGGCAGTGGCGCGGGTGCGCTCGGCCGGCGACGTCACCAGGCGCTGCGGCAGCGGGCCGTGCTGGAGCAGCCAGCGGCCGGCGGCATCGGCTTCGGCCTCGCCGGTGTCCGAGAGCGGACGCTCGCGGTCGAGCTGGCCCGGCTGCTGCGGCTGGGCGTGGGCATGGCGCAGCAGGATCAGGCGGCGCAGGCGGCGTTCACTCATGGGTTGTTGTCTCCAAAGGCCTGGATTTCGACGTTGCTGCGGTTCCACGTGCCTGACAAGGGCGCGGGCAGGGTGATGCTGCTGCTCATGGTGGCGCGGGTGCGGCTGCTGTAGCTGCGAGTCAAGGTGCCGGCGGGCTGTGCCTGCGCGGCGTTGTCGGCATAGAACGGACAGCCGGGGCAGTGGGTGGGCTGGCTGCTCAGCTGCACATTGCCACTGCTGGTCTCTCGCGTGGTGCCGGTCAGCCAGCGCGCCTGGCCGTTGGCATCGAACAGGTAGACGCCATTGAACTCGAAGGGCCCGTCTGCCAGCTGCAGGCTCTCGATGCCCAGCCCCCAGCCGGTCTGGCCGGTCTGGATCCAGGCATTGGTGCGATTGGTCGACGCATAGGGCAGGGTGCCGGCCGTCGTGTTCAGCAGCTCGGCGCCGCGCTGGCCGCTGCCGAAATCCCAGGCGAACAGCTGGGTGCGCTCATCCACGCTGGCGACCCAGCTGCGGCCCACGGTGCTGGTGACCGGCGCGAAGCCCGAGGGTTGACTGTTGCGGGTGCGGGAAAGCGGCGCGGCCATCAGGCCGCCGCGCAGCGGACCCGCGAACGTGTACCAGTCGCTGAGGTAGCTGCGATCGCCGGTGTACCAGATCGCGCCCACCACCGGGTTGGCGGCGTCGCCGTAGGTGAACAAAGCGAGACCATTGCCACCGCGGGCAGGGTCGTTGAAGAACCCACGTCTCGGCAGAGGCCGCTGCGCTGCCGCGGGGCAGCTGTTGACCGCCGCGCAGTTGGAGGCCAACTGGCGGGCGAGCACGGTCGAGGGCTGCATGCTGTGCTGACCGTTCAACGCGGTGGCGAGGTAGTCGAGGCCGACGGAGGCGCCGCAGGCCGAACCTTCGGGCACCTGCAGGCTGACTTCAACGGTGGCGCTGGCGCCGACGGCAAGCGCGGGCACTGGGACGGTGGGCGTCTCGATCAGCAGCTGGGGCGTCTGCGGCAAGTTCTGTGGGTCGAAGGTGCAGATCGCGGTTGCGGCGGGCGCTGCGTTCGGAGCATCGCAGGCTGCCAGCAGCTGGGTGCTGCCACTGCCGTTGATCAGACCGATGGTGGCGGTGGCCCCCGCGTTGGTGTTGGCTCGACGGTACTGGTAGACCACCTGGCCATTGCCCGGATAGGCGATCGCCTGGAACGAGGCGTTGCCGCTGGGCGCAGTCTGCGAGTAGTCCTGCATGGCGTCCCACTGGAACACATGGCAGGACTGGTCGGCCCCGCCGATCGGGGCGCGCGGACAGCTGGTGAAGTAGCGATAGCGCAGGCCGCCCCCGCCGCCGACGACAAGATCGTCGTGCAGCACGTGCAGGCGCGGACCCGCGCCACCGCGATCGATCTGGCCGGCGCAGCTGTTGTCGTAGTCACCGCCGGAATCGGCCGTCGAGAACGACACGTAGCCGTTGGTGGACATGATGGCCTGGGTGTAACTCTGCCCATACAGTCTGAAGCCGGATCCACCGAGGGTGATGACGCTGCTGCGACCGTCGTCGGCCGCCGTCACGGAGCCAGCGGCCGTCAGGGCCAGGGCGGGCGCATCGCCGATGTCGACGAAACCGTAGCCGCAGGCACCCGGATTCGTCGCGCTGTTGGTGCCGCGATAGCCAAAGCTGTCCGGGCCGAACAGGTCGACCCCGCCGCCGTCGATGGCATTGGCAAACAGCGCGTGCGCACCCGCGGGCAGCGGCGCGTTGCCGCTGTTGGTAACGGTCACCGGCACGCGCCAGCGCTCGCCGGGGTCGAGCCCGGCGTTGCCGTTGCCGCAGACCTGCTGAGGACTCCCGCCGGTGGCGGTGAGGCGGGCGGACTGGACGTCCAGCGCGCGGCTGACCACGGTCGAGCAGCTTGCGCTGTCGGTGACCCGCAGACGCACCTGGCCGCTTTGCGCTTGGGGGTAGCGCAGGCTGACGCTGCTCACACTGCCGCGGCGCTCGAAGTTGCCGTCGCCGTCCAGATCCCATTCGTAGACATAGCCGCTGCCGCTGCCACCGCTGGCGCTCGCGGTGAACGTGGTCGGCTCGCCAACCCGCGCGCTGCCGCTGAAGGCTGCCGAGCTCAAGCTCGCGGTGGGTGCAGTGCAGCCACCGTGACCATCCTGGGTCAGGGGGCTACCGCCGGCGCGGTTCAGCCAATCGCTCATGCGTGTGGCGGCCGTACCGCCGCCGGTCCAGCCTTTGTCCAGCGCGCCGTAGCAATCGAACTGGTCGGTCGCCGTGCAGGAGGCCTGGCCGCCCGAGAGCACGCCGACGAGTCGTCCGCTGTCGCGACGCCACAGGCCCGAGCCCGAGGAGCCGCCTTCGGTGGTGCCTTGGTCCCAAGCGCCCACGAACCAATGGGTGGTGGCGGTGGCGCCGCTGATGATGCAGCTCGGGCCGGTCGTCAGCGCATCGTTGTCAATGCTGATGCGCTTCTCATGTCCCGCAGGGTGGTGGATGCCGATCGCGCCAGTGGGGGCGTTGGTGCTGCGGTCCCAGCCGGTGTACCAGGCCTCGGCAGCGGCCGGTACTGGCCCGCTCAAGGCGACCACCGTGAAGTCCGTGGGCTGGTGGGTGGCGAGCAGGCTGGCGCCGCTCTGGGTGGCGGCGGTGTTGGTCGAACGCGGCAGCTGCTGGCCGCTGGCGGCGCTGCCCGGGGCGCGGCAGGTCGGGCTCTCATAGCGCCAGTAGAACGTCATCGACTGCACTTCCGCCGCCACGCTGACACAGTGGTTCGCGGTCAGGAAGCGCGGGCTCGAGACGTCCTGCGATGGGTTGCCCGTAGCGACCAGCTGACCGGTGCAGACGAAGCTGCCGCCGCCGCTGTTGAAGGTGTAGTGGGCCACCGAGCGACTCTGCGGTCGCCAGGCATCGCCCTGCGGACAGGCGACGTCGATGTTGCAGCTGCCCGACTTCAGCTGGGTCAGCGCGACGAAGGGATCGCGGTAGCCCTGCACCACGCTGCCCAACTGCAGGCGCGTGAACTCGCGCAGGTTCTGCGGAAGCAGCAGCTCGATGCGCAGGGTCGAGCCGTCCAGCATCGGTGGACGCAGATCGCCGTCCGGACGATTGTCGGCATCGGTGTAGACCAGGCTGGGGCTCTTCTCGCCCGCCGCGTACACGCGCAGCTCGGCGCCCGCAGGCAGGCGGAAGGCTTCGAAATGTAGCGTCAGATTGCGCGCCTGTGCGGCGTCGATCTGCAGCCACCACTGGACGCGCCCGTCCTTCGCCGTGGTCCAGGTGCCGCCGGCCTGGAGGCCGCGCTCGGGTAGGCCCAGGGCCTTGTCGCCGAAGTCCTGCACCTGGCCGTAGCGCAGCGGCACGCCGGCCTTGCCGTCCAGCGCGCGATCTTCGGCAGCGAGCTTGGGGAGGTCGAGAGACGGCAGGGCCAGCCGTTCAGCTTGGGCCAGCGAAGCGGCCGAAAGCGCGCAGAGCGCAAGCACGCAGGTCGAAAACGATAGGCAGGTCGTGCGCTTCATGGAATCGCTCCCGGGTCTCGTGGCCCGAAGGGTCAAGGGTGGAGGACGGACGAGCGGCGAGGATACACCCCCGCCCACGGGCCCCGATGCCGGTGTGGGGCGCAGGTTCAGGCCAGCGCAGGCCGCTACACTGGCCGCCCGCAAGACGCCTGCCAGCCCGTCCACACGCATGTTTGAACCCCGTGACCTTGCCGTCCTGCTGCGCTCCGGCGCGCCGCTCGTGGTGGTCGAGACCCACGAGGAAGGTCTTCTGCTGGACGCCTTCCGCCACGTGGTGGCCGAGCTGCTGCGACCGCTGTTCAGCTGGAGCATCACCCAGGGCCTGCAGCGCCTTGACATGGACGAGGACGGCCTACCGGCCTGCAACGATTCCAGCCAGCTGCTGGAGCTGATGCACGCCGATGCGCGCCGCTCGATCTGGCTGCTGTTCGATTTCAGCCCCTACCTGCGCTACGCGATGAGCATCCGCCGCCTGCGCGAGCTGGTCCTGGGCCAGGCAGCGGCCAAGCACAGCGTGGTGCTGGTCGGCGCCAAGGTCGAGCTGCCTGAAGAGCTGGAATCGCTGGCGACGCGGTTCGAAGTGCGCCTTCCCGACGAGGCGCGACTGGGGCAGATGCTGCGCGAGGAGGCCTTCGCCTACTCGCGCGAACACGGCGGCAAGCGCGTGCAGGTCGAGGCGGCCGCGCAGCGCCAGCTTTTGCGCCATCTGCGCGGGCTGTCGCTGCTGGACGCGCGCAAGATCGTGCGCCAGCTGATCCACGACGACGGCGCGATTCGCGACGACGATGTCGCCCGCGCGCAGCAGGCCAAGTTCAAGCTGCTGGGCTCGGGCGGCGTGCTGCACTTCGAGCCGGACGTCGCCCGCTTCGAGGACGTGGCCGGGCTCAAGCGACTCAAGCGCTGGATCGAACAGCGACGGCGCATCTTCATCGAAGGCAGCGGCCCGCCGGGACTGGACCCGCCGCGCGGCCTGCTGCTGCTGGGCGTGCAGGGTGCGGGCAAGTCGCTGGCCGCCAAGGCCTGCGCCGGCGGTTTCGGCGTGCCTCTGCTGCGGCTGGACTTTGGCGCGCTTTACAACAAGTACCACGGCGAGACCGAGCGCAATCTGCGCGACAGTCTGCGCGCCGCCGAAGCGATGGCCCCCTGCGTGCTGTGGTGCGACGAGATCGAGAAGGGGCTGGCCACCTCCAACAGCGACGACGGCGTGAGCCGCCGCGTGCTGGGCGCACTGCTGACCTGGATGTCCGAACGCAAGCAGCCGGTGTTTCTGGTCGCCACCGCCAACAGCATCGAGCAGCTCCCGCCCGAGCTGCTGCGCAAGGGTCGCTTCGACGAGATCTTCTTCGTCGACCTGCCCGGGGGATCCGCGCGCGCGCAGGCCTTCGCCATTCACCTGGCGCGCCGTCAGCAGGCGGTCGAGGGCTTCGATTTCGCCGCCCTGTCCGCTGCCAGCGCGGGCTTCTCCGGCGCCGAGATCGAACAGGCCGTGGTCGCCGCGCTTTACGACAGCCACGCCGAAGGCCAGCGCCTCGATCAATCGCATCTGCTGCACGCACTGCGCGGCACCCGCCCGATCTCGGTGGTGATGGCCGAGAACGTCGCGCGCCTGCGGCACTGGGCGAGTGAACGCTGCGTCCCTGCAGACGAGCCCGAGCCCGTGTGAACTGATACGGCTTCCGGCTCTTGAACCGCGTTGATGCAAGGCGCTGGCTACAGCACTCGCTGCGCCCTGCTCCAAACGAATCCCGAATCTCGAATCCCCAATCCCATGCTCGTAGACATCGGCGCCAACCTGACCCACGAATCCTTCGCCCAGGACCTCGACGCCGTGCTGGCGCGCGCAGCCGCGCATGGCGTCGCGCAAATGGTGGTGACCGGCGCCAGCCGGCAGGGCAGTGTGGACGCGCTTGCGCTCGCTCGCGCGTATCCGGGCCGTCTGTTCGCCACGGCTGGCGTGCATCCGCATCACGCCATCGAGTACACCGAGGAAGCCGACCGTGAGCTGCGTGACCTGCATGCGCATACCGAAGTGCGCGCGGTCGGCGAGACCGGCCTCGACTACCACCGCGACTTCTCGCCGCGGCCGGCGCAACGCCGCGCCTTCGAGCGCCAGCTCGATATCGCGGTGGCACTCGGCAAGCCGCTGTTCCTGCACCAGCGCGAGGCGCACGGCGATTTCCTCGCGATCCTGAAGCAGGTGCGCGACCGCGTGCCGGCAGCGGTGGTGCACTGTTTCACGGACAGCCGCGAGGCCCTGTACGACTATCTCGACCTCGACTGCCACATCGGCATCACCGGCTGGCTGTGCGACGAGCGACGCGGCCAGCACCTGCGCGATTTCGTCCGCGAGATTCCACCGCAGCGGCTGATGATCGAGACCGATGCACCGTATCTGCTGCCGCGCAACCTGAAGCCGATGCCCTCTCACCGCCGCAATGAGCCGATGTACCTGCAGCACATCGCCGAAGAGCTGGCGCGCGACCGCGGTGTGAGCTACGCCCAGGTCGAGGCAGACACGACCGCGACCGCGCGTGCCTTCTTCCACCTGCCCGAGGTGGCCCTTGGCGAGTACGCTCGCGCCCGCTGATCAAAGCTGCGGGTACGCTCGCGCACCCCGACCCTCTCAGCCTCCGCGTTGCCTAGCCACGAGATCACCATGTCCGACACCCCTGTTCGCGCCAATCCCCTGCTCACCTTGGGCGGCCAGGCGCTGGAGTTCGCGCTGAACCGCGCGGTGACGCTGGACCCTGATCTGCCGGCGCAGCTCGGCACGCTGGAAGGCCGGTGCATCGAGCTGGAGTTGGCAGCCCCAAGGCTTGCGGCGCGTGTCGAAGTCCGCGAGGGCCGCCTGAAAGTCGGCCCAGCGCAGCCTGCCAACGAGCCCGACCTGAGCCTCAAGGCCACGCTCGGCGCCGTGCTGTCGCGCGTGTTGCCTGGAGCAGCACAGGCCACACCCGGGCGCATGAAGATCGCCGGCGACATTGAACTCGCGCAGGCCCTGCAGCGCATCGCCCAGCGCTACAGCCCCGACCTCGAAGCCGCGCTGTCGGCGCGGCTGGGCGATGTGCTGGGCGTGCAGGTCGCCAAGGCCCTGCGTGCCGCACTCGAAGGCGCGCGCCGCGGCACACGCGAGTTCGCTGAAGCCGGCGCCGACTATCTGCGCGACGAGGCCGGAGTGCTGGTCGGTCGCGCCGAGCTGGAGGCCTTCTGCGAGGACGTCGATGGCCTGCGCGACAGCGTCGAGCGCAGTGAGCGTCGCCTGCAGCGTCTGCAGCAGCGGCTGACAGCCAAGCCCTGAGGCGGTGGCGACGGCCCACCGCTGCAGTCGCACGGAACGACGCTGAAGCCACACCGATCACGTCCACCCTCGACTTGACCGGTGTGGCTTTGGTCGCCGCGCTGGCGCGCCTGCTCAGCGCGCCAGCTTGAACTCCAGGGTGCGCCGGGCGCGCATCGGCGACGCCGGCGGCGCGAAACGCCAGCGCTGCAGGGCCGCGCGTGCTTCGCGGTCGAACACGCCTTCTGGCTGACTGCGCAGCACTTCCAGCTGCGAGACGCTGCCGTCCGCGCCAATCGTGAACTCGATGGTGACGAAGCCTTCGAGCTTGCGGCGCTCGGCCATCGCCGGATAGCGCAAAGCGGGCTGGAACACGACCTCGGGCACCGGCGGTGGCGCCGTCACGACGGGGGCCTGGGGCTGTGCTTCGGCTGCCGTGGAAGCGGGCGCGACCGTGGGTTGGGGCAGGGTCGCGGTGGGCGCAGGTTCGCTGGGGGCGGCGCTGACAGCGACGGTGGGTAGCGACGCGTCCGCGCTTGTCGCGGGGCTGGGAGCCGCAGGCGGCGCAGAGACAGCAGGCGCAGCGATGGACGTGGCCTCCGCCCGTTCGACTTCAGCGCGCGCTTCCGCCTCGCGCTCGCGAAGCGCGTCGAGGCCCGCCTGCAGACGCGGGATTGCCGGCGCATCGCGCGAAGCCCGGGCCAACAGGGCCAGCACGCGCGCGGCTTCGTCGACATCGTTGGCGGCCAGGCGCTGCTCAACATGCAGGGCGGCATACGGCAGCAGATCCTGCAGCGCGAGTCGCGAGCGCTCATCCTCAGGCCGGGCTTCGTGGGCCGCCAGGAACAGCTCGAAAGCGTTGTCTCCGATCGGCACGAACAGCCGCTGCTCGCGCAAGGCGAGTTCGCCGCGCGCGGCGTCATCGCCGGCGCCCGGCGCGGGTGACTGCACGTGCTCCACCGGCAATGCACTCGTGTCGGCCGCTGCGTCGGCTGCCGCCGCGCCGGCCTCGGGGCTCGGCGTGTCGGCGTTGCCGCAGGCGCTGAGCAGCAGCGCAAGCGCCAGACCGGCGCCTCCAACCCCTACCGGAAACACAAGCCCGCGGCGGGATCGCCGCAGGCAATCGAAATAGATCTGCATGGCACAGCCCCTGTTGGCGCCACGCTCTAGAAGAGCGTAGCGAGCCGCACAGGGTGCCGAGCTTGGATTGCAGTTTTCCGTGCGCTGCGGTGTCTGCGGCTCGAAGCTGCAGGTTCGATCACGAACCGCGCGGCGCGAGTCTCTGGCGCGGGCCGATCCGGGGCAACGCCGATCCAGTCCATCGTCGACTGGATCGGTAGTGGCGAGTCCGGCGAAGGTCCGAACGCGCTTGCGCTGGATCCGGCATCGGGTGCTCGATCCGCAAGCGCGCCCTGATGCGCGGCAAGGCTGACTCTTTCAGCCTTGCCCTGGAAGCGGCCTGCGCCCTGGGGGCGCCGGGTTCAGTCGTCCAGCGTGAACTCGATGGTGCGGCGCGCGCGCGTGGGCTCCGGCGGCGGTTCGAAGCGGGTCCGACGCACCACCGCCATGGCCTCACGTTCAAACACGCCCTGCGGGTTCGCCTGGACCACCCGAACATCAGAAACGCTGCCGTCAGCGTTGATCTGGAAGTCGAGGCTGACCGTGCCCTCGATGCCTTGACGCATGGCCTGGTCGGGGTAGCGCAGCGGCGGCTGGCGCAACACCCGCGGGAGTCTTGCGGGGGCAGGCGCGGGCGCTGCGGCCGGCGTTTCGGCGACGGCGGTAGGCGCGGGTGCAGGTTCGGGCGCGGGGCTCGCGGGCGCGGGTGGCGGTGTCTCCACCGGAGCCGGAGCGACCGGCTGCTCGGCGACGGGAGCCGGGGCGACGGGAGCTGCCGGGGCGGGCGTCGGCGCGGGGGCGTTGGCCCGGGCCGCTGCCGCCTCCTGCTGGGCGGCCTCAGTCGCAAGACGGCGCTCCAGCGCTTCGACACCACGATCGAGTCGATCCAGAGCGGGCGCATCGGGCTGAGCGCGCGACATCAGATCCAGGACTCGCCGTGCATCCTCGGCATCGCGCGCCGCAGTGCGCTGCTCGACGTGCAGCACGGCATACGGGAACAGGTCAGTCAAAGCGTCTTTCACGCGCTGCGAGGCGGGATCCCGCTCGAGTGCGAGCACGAACAGCTCAAACGCGTTGTCGCCGGCCGGCGTGAAAAGACGCTGCTCACGCAGGGCCGCCTCGGCCACTTCGATGCTGCCGGCCCCTTCGACCAGCACCGGCGCAGGCGCAGGCGCTGGCTCGGGCGCAGCAGGCGGAGCTGTCGCGGCCGCGTCAGCAGGTGGGGCCGCAGCGTCGGGTGGCGGCGCTTCGGAGCCTCCACACGCGGCCAACAGCGCTGCCGCCAGCATTGATGCCGCGCAGCCACGCAGCCAGAACTTACCCATTGCGATTCCCCTTGTGATTGGCCCGGCCCGTGGCGCCACCCCCGGCGCACGGTGCGACGGCCCGCTGGCTGCGATTCGTGCCATACGCTCACGTCCGCACGCAAGTCAGGGTTCATCAGCGTTGCAAAAAATGGCGAAGCTCGCCTGATTCCGCGATGCGCATCACTTTCCGATGCAGAAGCTGCCAAAGATGCGACCCAGCAGATCGTCGGCGCTGAACTTGCCGGTGATCTCTCCCAAGGCTTCCTGCGCCGCTCGCAGATCTTCGGCGGCAAGTTCGCCGCTGCCTTCGGCGAGGCGCTGGGCGGCGCTTTCGAGCTGGAGGTTCGCGCGCTGAAGGGCGTCGACATGGCGGGCACGGGCGCTGACTGCGCCCTCGGCGGCTTCGCCCAGGCCGGCGGCCTGCTTGAGCGCGTCGCGCAGGGCGTCGAGGCCAAGGCCTTCGCGCGCCGAGAGCCAGAAGTGCTGACCGTCTGGCTGCGACTCGCGGCGCGGCGCTTGCGCGGCGAGCTCGCATTTGTTGTGCAGCCAGAACACCTGCGGCAGCGCGGTGAGTTCGTCGCGCAGGGCGGGGAGCTGTTCGCGCTCTGCGCCACATTCGACGACGGCGAGGGCAAGATCGGCGCGCGTGAACTCGACGCGGGCCCGGCGCATGCCTTCGGCTTCGACCACATCGGCCCCGTCGCGCAGGCCTGCCGTATCGACCAGGGTGAGCTCGATGCCGTCGATCAGCACCGTCTCGCGCAGCAGGTCGCGGGTGGTGCCGGCGATGTCGGTGACGATGGCACGTTCGCTGCCAGCCAGCGCATTCAACAGCGAGCTTTTGCCGGCGTTCGGCGGCCCGGCGATCACCACATGCAGCCCGTCGCGCAGGCGCTGGCCGCGGCGGGCTTCGCGCAGCAGGTCCTGCATCCGTTCGCGCACGCGCTGCAGGCGCGACTTGAGTTCGGGGCCGGCGAGGAAGTCGATCTCCTCTTCGGGAAAATCGATGGCGGCTTCAACGTAGATCCGCAGCGCCGTCAGCGCTTCGGCCAAGGTCTCCACGCGGCGGCTGAACTCGCCGTCCAGCGCACGGCGGGCGGCACGGGCGGCCGCTTCAGAGGCGGCATGGATGAGATCGGCCACGGCCTCTGCTTGGGCGAGATCGAGTCGCTCGTTGAGAAACGCGCGCTCGGTGAACTCGCCAGGCCGTGCTTGGCGGGCACCCAGTTCGATGCAGCGCGCCAGCAGGAGGCGCAGCAGGGCAGGGCTGCCGTGGGCCTGCAGCTCGACCACGTCCTCGCCGGTGTAGGAGGCGGGCGCAACGAAGGCGATCAGCAGGCCGTCATCAATGATCTCGGCGGCCGCATCCCGAAAGCGCACGTAGTGCGCGTGGCGCGGCTTGGGTTCGATACCGCTCAGGCGGCGGGCGATGGGGAGTGACTGCGGGCCTGAGAGGCGGATCACGCCCAGCCCTGCGGGGGCCGAGGCGGTGGCGAGGGCGACGATGGTCTCGGTAGGCGCACTCGACGACCCGGCGGCGGCGGGCATCGATCGCGGCTCGGCGAAAGCGTCGCGCATGGCGTGTTTCCTCGCTCCGGATGCGGCAGCGGCCGCGTGCTTTCGCGCCGCGGCCGCTGGTTCAATCGCGAATGTCGATGGCTGGATTCTGACTCAGGCGGCGGCCTTCGGGGTCGCCGAGTCACCGTGGCGACGCAGGATGATCCACTGCTGCAGCAGGCCCAAGGCGCCGTTGGTGGTCCAGTACAGCACCAGACCGGCCGGGAAGAAGGCGAACATCACGCCGAAGGCGATCGGCATGATCTGCATGATGCGCTTCTGCATCGGGTCCATGCCCGGCGTCGGCGACAGCTTCTGGGTCGCCCACATGGTCAGCAGGTTCAACACCGGCAGGATGAAGTAGGGGTCCGGTGCGGTGAGGTTGTGGATCCACAGGATCCACGGCGCGTGGCGCAGTTCGACCGCTTCGATCAGCACCCAGTACAGCGAAATGAAGATCGGGATCTGGATCAGGATGGGCAGGCAGCCGCCCATCGGGTTGATCTTCTCTTTCTTGTAGAGCTCCATCATCGCCGTCTGGAACTTCTGGCGATCCTCGCCGTAGCGCTCCTTCAGCGCTTCGATGCGCGGCTGCACCGCGCGCATCTTGGCGAAACTCTTGTACTGAGCCTCGGAGAGCTTGAACAGCGCGAGCTTCAGGATGACCACCAGAAGAATGATGGCCCAACCCCAGTTGTTGGTCAGGTCGTGCAGCCAGCCCAGCACAGCGGCCATGGGCGCTGCGAGGACAGTGAAGATGCCGTAGTCCATGGTCAGCTTGAGGCCTGGGGCGATGGCCTCCAGCCGATCCTGCAGCTTCGGTCCAACGTAAAGCCGCGCGCTGTTCTCGACCGTAGCGCCGGGCGCCACGCTGAGCTGGGGGCCGACCGCTCGAATACGGTGGCGTCCACCGTCCTCGGTGGCGGTGCTGAAGGTCTGGCTTTCCTCGGCGTTGGGAATCCAAGCCGCAAAGAAGTAGTGCTCCAGCATCGCGACCCATCCCTGGGCTGCCGCCAGCTCGGTTGGGCCCTCGCTGAAGTCCGCGAAGGGGCGCTTCTCGAACTTGGTCTGCGGGCTGTACCAAGCCGCGCCCACGAAGCTGTACGCGGCCGGATTGGTGAAGCTCGAACCCGGCAGCGCCGGCGGCGTCACGCGCACCAGCTGGCGGTACGCGCTCAGCTCCACGGGCTCGCCGCTGGCGTTCTCGAAGCGGTCCCGGACGTCGACGACGTAGCTGCCGCGCTCGAATACGAAGGTGCGGACGAGGCTCAGGCCGTCGGCCGAAGTCCAGCGCAAAGGCACCTCCAGACGGACCTCATCGCCCAGTTCGAAGCGATCGCCTTCGGCAGTGAACAGGCTCAGGTGGTTCGGCAGGTCGGCGCGCGTGCCCACGTAGCCGGACTGGCCGATGAAGTACCGCTGGCTCTGCGTGCTGAGCAGGCGCACCGGCGGTGAATCAGGCTTGGGCTCCTGTGCGTACGCCAACAGATCAGCCTGCACGAGGCTCGCGCCCTGGGTATCGATCACCAGGTCGAGGACGTCGGTACGCACGCTGAGGCGCTGCCCTGCCGATGTCGCTTCAGCCGCAGGCGCCGTGCTCGCGGCGGCACTCGCGCTTGGCTGGAACTCAGGCAGTTCACCCGCGGCCGGCGGGCTTGCCTGCTCGATCTGCTCGGCGGCCTGCGGGCGCGGCCGGCTGTAGTCCTGCTGCCAGGCGTCCCAGGCGAGGTAGGCCACCATCAGCCAGGCAATCAACAGGAAGGTGCGCGCTTGGTTCATTCGGACACTCGGTCGTCGCCGGGATGGGGGACAGGCCCGGCTTGCGGAAGGGAGGACGATGCGGCGCCCGGCGCAAGGTCGGCAGGGCCGGGGCAGGGCGTGGATGCGGGCGGCATTGTGACCTGCGCTGAAGGGGGCTTCAACGCGCGCGCCCGTTCGAGGAGACGCTGCAGATCCCGTCGCAGATGGCTCGGGCTGGCGCTGGCGGCTTCGCGTTTGCCCATGATGACGTAGTCACCCGCGGGCAGTTGCGCCCGCAGCTGGCGGAAGACTTCCCGAGCAAGGCGCTTCAGGCGATTGCGAACGACAGCGCGCTTGTCGACTTTGCGCGAGATCGCGAAGCCGATCCGCGCGCCGGTGGCTTGCGGGTCGAGCAGCACGGTGCAGCGGTAGTAAGCGCCTCCCATGCGCTGACCGCCGTCGAGGCAACGGCTGAACTCACGCGGCAGGCGCATGCGCGCCGTCGGCCGCAGGCGCGGCCGGGCAAGGGGATCAGCGGTGTCTTCGCACATAGGAGTTGGCGAACCCGGAAACGCAACAGGCCCGGCGGATGCCAGGCCTGCGAGTACCGATCGATGCTTGGGTGCGTCGTCGGCAAGCGCTGCAGCGTCTTTGAACGCTGCCGGGGAACGCGTGCCCGCTTACGGGCAGAGGCGCTTGCGACCCTTGGCGCGACGCGCGGACAGAACCTTGCGGCCGTCGGCGGTGGCCATACGTGCACGGAAACCGTGGGTGCGGGCGCGCTTGAGATTGCTGGGCTGGAAGGTGCGCTTCATGACAGCGGCCTTGATGTCTGGGCAGAAAGACCGCGGAGCTTACGGGTGGCTGATCTTGGCTGTCAAGCCTGCAGTGGTTGGCACTGTCTGCGGTGCGGCGTAGACTGGCAGGCCGCCCGGTTTTCCGGGGCTGGGTGCCTGTCGAGGATTCGCAGTGCGCGTAGCGCTCCGCCCGGTGACGGGCGCCAGAATGCCCTGAGGCTGTCGCTAGCGCTTTCGGGGCCGCGCTGCGGTCGCTGCGCTGGCCGGTCCTCTTGCGGTGTCCGCTCCGAGAGCGCCGAGCTTTCTCTCATCTCCCCGCCGTCTGGGACCGCGCGACGCCGTGTTGGCGTTGCGGTGGGCCTTGCACGGCTCCACTCGGGAAGCTGCATGTCGCCCTGGTTGCGCTGTCTTGAACGCCTCGAAGCCGAGCTTCCGGCCGAGAATTTCTACACTTGGATCAAACCTCTGCACGCCGATGCGCGTGAGGGTGGGGTCTCCTTGCTAGCGCCGAATGCGTTCGTGGTCGAGACCGTCCGCGACGAGTACCTGCCCCGGATCACGGAGCTGCTGCGCCACTACGCTGACGATGCAACGCTGCAGGTAGGTTTGGAACTTGGCACACCACGAAGCCGTGAGCGAGAGGTCGCCGGCCCGCCCGCAAGCGTCGTCGGTGCGGTCAGGCTGCAAGGCAGCGGGCCGCAGGGCAAGCCCATCACCAGCCATCTGGATCCCACGTACACCTTCGATACCTTCATCGAGGGCAGCTCGAACCAGCTCGGTCGCGCGGCCGCTTTGCAGGTAGCGAAGGACCCCGGCAAGGCCTACAACCCCCTGCTGCTGTACGGTGGCACTGGTCTCGGCAAGACGCATCTGATGCACGCTGCCGGCAACTACATGCTGGCCCGCAACCCTGGGATGCGGGTGCTGTACTTGCGGTCCGAGCAGTTCTTCGCGGCCATGGTCAAGGCGCTGGCTGACAAGGCCATGGAGCAGTTCAAGCGGCAGTTCCACTCGGTGCACGCGCTGCTGATCGACGACATCCAGTTTTTCGCCGGCAAGGACCGCACGCAGGAAGAGTTTTTCCACACCTTCAACGCGCTGTTCGAGCTCAAGCAACAGATCATCCTGACCTGCGACCGCTATCCGAAAGAGGTGGACAACCTCGAACCGCGCCTCAAGTCGCGCCTGGGCTGGGGCTTGTCCGTTGCGATCGAGCCACCGGACTTTGAAACGCGCGCGGCGATCCTGCTTGCGAAAGCCGCGCAGAAGGGCGTGCCCTTGCCCGAGAACGTGGCGTTCCTGATCGCGCGGCGGATGCGCTCGAACGTGCGCGATCTGGAAGGTGCGCTCAACACGTTGGCGGCGCGTGCGAACTTCATGGGTCGGCCCATCACCGAGGAGTTCGCCCAGGAGGCTCTGCGCGATCTCCTGCGGGCCCAGCAAGCCGTGATCTCGCTTGCGAACATCCAGAAGACCGTGGCGGATTACTTCCAGCTGCGCGTTTCCGATTTGCTATCCAAGCGACGCACGCGCTCTTTGGCCCGGCCGCGGCAGATGGCGATGGCGCTTGCCAAGGAACTCACCGAACACAGCCTGCCTGAGATCGGAGATGCGTTTGGTGGTCGCGACCATACCACCGTGATGCACGCCTGCAAGGTGGTGCGCAGCCTGGTAGGGGACGATCCGAAGGCGCGTGAAGACTGGGACAAGCTGGTCCGCCGGCTTACCGAGTAGCGTGTGGCGCCTAGGCGGTGGGTGCGATCCAAGTTGGTAAGCTGTGGATAAGCTGGTGATGCTCTTGGGACGACGTGGAGGCGGCATTTTTGTCCACAGGCAGCCCACAGGCGTATCGACACTCACCCACAGCCTGGTGAGTGCCAAAAAAGTGTTGCAGCTCAGTGGGTTGTTGGGCTTATCCCGAGATTCGCGAAAGTCCATCATCACCAACAGTCTTTTAAAAGCTTAAAGAACCTGAGGGTTGAGGTATGCGGTTCAGTCTGACGCGCGAAGTGTTGTTGAAGCCCTTGCAACAGGTGGTCAGCGTGGTTGAGAAGCGACAGACCATGCCCGTTTTGTCGAATCTCCTGGTGACACTTCAACAGGGAACCCTGTCCCTGACTGCGACCGATCTTGAGGTCGAACTGGTTGCACGCGTTGCTTGCGCCGATGGCGCGGACGGTTCAATCACGATCCCCGCCCGGAAGCTTTTCGAGATCGTCAGGGCCTTGCCTGATGGAGTGATGGTCAACGTGTCGGTGACCGGCGATCGCATCGCGGTCAGCGCTGGCCGGAGTCGCTACACGCTCGCCGGGTTGAGTGCCGACGAGTACCCGAATAGCGACGAGACCGAGATCGTCGAGCGTCTTCGATTACCCGAGGGTGCGTTGAAGCGTGCGTTTGACGCGACAGCGTTCGCCATGGCGCAGCAGGACGTGCGCTTTTACTTGAACGGTTTGCTGCTCGATGCTAACGGTACCGAGTTGCGCTGTGTGGCTACTGACGGGCACCGTCTGGCGCTCAGCGAGACCTCGCTGACTTCCGGGCCCCAGGTTCGTCGGCAGATGATCGTTCCGCGCAAAGGAGTGCTTGAACTGCTGCGTTTGCTCGAAAGCAGTGATCGAGAGATCGAGCTCGAGATCGGTCGTTCGCATGTGCGTCTGCGTCGCGATGATGTCTCGTTCAGCTCGAAGCTCATCGATGGACGCTTCCCTGACTATGAGGCCGTGATCCCCTTGGGGGCAGACAAGGAAGTCAAGGTCAACCGTGATGCTTTGCGGGCGGCTTTGCAGCGCGCAGTCATCCTTTCGAACGAGAAGTACCGTGGCGTTCGGATCGAGATCGACCCGCAGGTAGTGCGTGTGTCCGCACACAACCCTGAGCAGGAAGAGGCGGTCGAAGAGGTTGAGTCGGATACCGTCATTTCCGGTCTGTCGATCGGGTTCAACGCGAGTTATCTGCTTGAGGCCCTGGGCGCTTTGACCGAGGACGACGTGCTGCTGCTGTTCCGTGATTCGGGTTCGAGCGCATTGGTGCGCGAGCCCAGTCACGGTCGCAACCGCCACGTGGTCATGCCGATGCGGCTGTAGTCGCATTCTTCAATGCGTGTTCAACACATCAGCCTCGGCGGGCTCCGCGTGTTCGCCGGGGCTGAGTTTTTTCCAGGCGCCGGGGTGTCCTGGCTGACCGGCGAGAACGGAGCGGGTAAGACAAGCGTGCTTGAGGGGCTGTATGCGTTGGGGCACGCGCGCTCGTTTCGGTGTCCGCTCTTCGATAGCGCGCTTCGTACGGGTGACGCCGAAGCCTTCGTCTTCACCGAGTGGACTGACACGTCTGCGCGGGTGTCGCGTATTGCATGTGCGAAGGAGCGCGGTGGCGGCTGGCGGTATCGTGTCGACGGTGCTCCGGTCGCGCGCGCATTAGAGGTCGCACTGCGCGCTCCAATGCTGTGTTTCGAGCCCGGTGCTCATGCCGTGGTGGCCGGACCTTCAGAGCGTCGCCGTCGGTTGGTCGATTGGGGTTTGTTTCACGTGGAACGCGCGCCGAGCGCGCTGTGGTCGGATTGGCAGCGAGCTCTCAAGCAACGCAATGCGCTACTGAAGCTTCGCGATCTCCGCGCGCTGGACGCTTACGACGGCGTGATCGCAGCGCTCGGCGAACAGTTGGCCGCGGCGCGCGGGGCTTTTTGCTCCGAGTGGTTGGCTGAAGCCGCGCGCACGCTCGCAGGGTTGTCTCCCGATCTGTCGGATCTGGCCTTTGGCTTTCGCCGGGGCTGGGGCAAGACACACGCGAGTCTGCTTGAGGCGCTGCAGGCGCAGCGTCCCACGGACCTGCAGCTCGGGTTCACCGGTAGTGGGCCCCATCGCTGCGATGTGTCGCTGCGCTGGCAGGGTGCTGATGCCCGTGACCGCGTCAGCCGTGGTCAGTCCAAGGTCATCGCGCTTGCGCTCGTGCTGGGGCTGGGCCGCTTGTTTGCTCGGCGGTATGGCGCGTGGCCTTTGCTGCTGTTGGATGATTTGTGTAGCGAGCTGGATCATCGCCATGCGTCTGTCGTTCTGGAACTTCTGCGGTCTGAGCGGGTGCAAGCCCTGATCACTGGGGTCGTCCGGCCGTCATGGGCGGCCGACGCAGACGACACGGTGTTCCACGTGGAACGGGGCTCAATCACCCCCCTGCTATAATTCGCGGCCTTCACGCCGCCGCTCTACACGCTGCGGCCGCCCCGCAAAGCAGGGAACCCATGAGCGACCAAACCTCGAACGACTACGATTCCAGTCGAATCACCGTGCTGCGCGGCCTTGAGGCTGTGCGCAAACGTCCCGGGATGTACATCGGTGACGTCCACGACGGGACCGGTCTGCATCACATGGTCTTCGAGGTCGTCGACAACGCGATCGACGAGGCTTTGGCCGGCCATTGCGACACCGTGTTGGTCACGATCCACGCGGACGGCAGCGTCAGCGTGCAGGACAACGGACGCGGCATCCCGGTCGATATCCATCACGAGGAGCAGCGATCGGCGGCCGAAGTCATCATGACCGTGCTGCATGCGGGCGGAAAATTCGACGACAACAGCTACAAGGTCTCCGGCGGACTCCACGGCGTCGGTGTTTCAGTGGTGAATGCGCTGTCGGCCCATCTCACGCTGCGCATCTGGCGCGATGGCTTCGAACACCAGCAGGAATACAAGCTCGGTGAGCCGCTGTATCCGCTCAAGCAAGTAGCGCCGTCCAGCAAGCGCGGCACCGAAGTGCGGTTCCTGCCGAGTAAGGAGATCTTCTCCGACGTCGAGTTCCACTACGACATTCTCGCCAAGCGACTACGCGAGCTGTCTTTCCTCAACTCAGGCGTGCGCATCGACCTGACCGATGAGCGCAGCGACAAGCGCGACCAGTTCCGCTACGAGGGTGGCATCCGCAGTTTCGTCGAGCATTTGGCCCAACTGAAGACGCCTCTGCACCCCGCCGTGATCCCGCTGTCGGGAGAAGAGAGCGGCATCGTTGTCGACGTCGCAGTGCAATGGACCGACGCTTACCAGGAAACGATGTTCTGCTTCACCAACAACATCCCACAAAAGGACGGTGGCACGCACTTGGCGGGATTTCGTGCGGCATTGACCCGCACGCTTGGCGCCTACATCGAGCAGTCCGGGCTGTTGAAGCAGGCCAAGGTCAGCATGAGCGGCGACGACATGCGAGAAGGCATGGTTGCCGTTCTCTCGGTCAAGGTGCCGGACCCAAGCTTCTCCTCGCAAACCAAGGAGAAGTTGGTTTCGTCCGAGGTCAAGACCGCGGTGGAGAGCATTGTCTCGAAGCGCTTCGAAGAGTTTCTGCAGGAGCACCCGCAGGACGCTCGCGCCATCGCTGCCAAGGTCGTGGACGCGGCGCGTGCGCGCGAAGCTGCACGCAAAGCCCGTGATCTCACCCGTCGCAAGGGTGCTCTGGACATCGCAGGTCTACCGGGCAAGCTGGCCGACTGCCAGGAGAAGGATCCGGCGCTGTCCGAGCTGTTCCTGGTCGAGGGTGACTCTGCGGGTGGCTCGGCCAAGCAGGGCCGCAACCGCCGCACTCAAGCGATTCTGCCCCTGCGCGGCAAGATCCTGAACGTGGAGAAGGCGCGGTTCGACAAGATGCTGGGTTCGGCTGAAGTCGGTACCTTGATCACCGCGCTTGGCTGCGGCATCGGTCGCGAGGAGTTCAACCCCGACAAGCTGCGCTACCACCGCATCATCATCATGACCGACGCGGATGTCGACGGCTCCCACATCCGCACCCTGTTGCTGACCTTCTTCTATCGGCAGATGCCGGAGCTGATCGACCGCGGGCATGTCTACATCGGGCTGCCGCCGCTGTACAAGCTGAAGCAGGGCAAGCAGGAGCTCTACCTGAAGGACGATGCTGCGCTCAACGCATATCTGATCAGCCACGCGGTCGAAGGTGCGGAGCTGATCTGTGGCGAGGGCCAGCCGGCCATCAGTGCCTCGGCGCTCGAACACCTTCTGACCCTGTTCGGTACGGCCCAGGACGCCATTCGCCGTCTGGGACATCGCCACGATCCCGCCATACTCGAAGCACTGCTCGAACTGCACCCGCTGACTGCCGAGCTGTTTGCCGACAGCAGTCGAGCCGAGGCATGGATTGCTGCGGCGCAACAGAAACTGGCGCGGTCTGGTCTCGGTAAGCCCCGCTACGGGCTTGCCTGGATCGCGGCTGCGGGTGAGCACGCCGCCGCGCTACGCGTGCAGCGGCAGCACCACGGCCTGTCCGTCGAGCACATCTGGCCCCTGTCCTTGTTCGAATCAGGCGAGCTCAAGCCCGTGGTGGATGCCGCCCGAGAGCTCCACGACCTTCTGCAGAACGGCGCGCGCATCAGCCGAGGCAGCCGAAGCCAGCCTGTGGCGCGTTTCGCCGATGTGCACCACTGGTTGTTCGAAGAGGCCAAGCGCGGTCGAACGATCCAGCGCTTCAAGGGTCTCGGCGAAATGAACCCGGACCAGCTGTGGGAAACCACGGTGAATCCTGAAACACGACGCCTTCTGCGCGTCCGCATCGAGGACGCCGTCGCCGCTGACCAGATTTTCTCGACGCTGATGGGCGATGTGGTCGAACCGCGTCGTGACTTCATCGAAGACAACGCGCTCAAGGTCGCCAACCTCGACATCTAGGGCAAGGCCGGGATCGTCCGCACTGCCGCGCGCCATGGAGGGCGACCCCGCGGATTCAGCCCTGAACTGAAGTGCCCCGTCCTGCCGATGGCCGCAGCGGACGAGCGGCCGCGACCCGCCCCGCGACCGTCCCCTGACCACCGTCCCGCACCCCTAGCGCACGACGCCACCCAATGGCCCGTGCGCCCGAGGGCTGCGACAGCCCCGCGCTGACGAGTCCAAAGCCGCCTTCGTTACCACTGGTGCGATGGTGGCCCGCGCGCAAGTCGCCAGCCGCGCCCAAGCGGCCGTCACCTTGCTCAAGACCGCTGGCTATACTGATGCTGAACGCGGCCACCGCGGCCGCCCCCGCCTATGCGACGCCCAGCCCCATGAAGAAAGCCCATCTCTACCTGCTTGCCCTGGCGCTGTGCCTGATCGGCGGCGGTGCGATCTACTACAAGTGGAAATTCCTCGACTTCCCGCTTCAGCCCGCGGCAGAGGTCGAAGTCTGGACGCTGCAGGCACGCGTTGAGTATCAGCCGCGCAGGCCCGCCAACACGGTGGTCCTCCAGCTGCCCTCCGTCACTCCTGGCTTCACCATCCTCGACGAACGCTTCGTCGCGCGGAACTATTCCAAACTGGAAGAGCCCCGTCGGGAAGGCCGCGAGGTCCAATGGTCGATCCGGCGCGCAGCCGGCCGGCAAGCCCTTTACTACCGGGCAACCGTGGTCCGCAGCAAACAGTCGGAGGCCGAGGAAGTCGCCCCCCGACTCGCCACCCCGCCGACCCTTGAGGAGCCCTTTGCGACGGCCGCACAGACGCTGCTGGACAACGTCCGCCTCGGCTCCTCGAACGTGCCGACCTACGCCAAGGAACTGGTGCGGCAAATGAACGTCGCCTCGGCCAGCGAAGAGGTGGCTCTGCTGACCGAGAACCTGCCGGATGCCGAGGCCCGCGCGGACTTCATCATCCAGCTGCTGGCAATGCGCCAGATTCCCGCGCGCATCGTGCGCGGCCTGATGCTCGGGGACAGCCAATCGACCGCTGAGATCCGGCCATGGCTCCAGGTTCACGATGGCAGAGCCTGGACGACGATTGATCTGCAAACGGCGGTCGACGGCTGGCCGGACAATCTCTTCCTTTGGACCGGCGCGCGTGCACCGCTGCTACAGATTGAAGACGCCGCACGCCCCGAACTCACGTTCTCGGTCAGCCGCAATCTCGCGGACGCGATCGCAGTGGCCGAACGTCGACTGGAGGTTCAGAACGCTGATCTGGTGCGCTACTCCCTCCTGAGCCTGCCGCTGCAGACCCAGGAGGTCTACAAGGTGCTGTTGATGGTGCCGATCGGCGCCTTTCTGATGCTCCTGCTGCGCAACATCATCGGCATCAAGACCTTCGGCACCTTCATGCCGGTACTGATCGCGATCGCGTTCCGCGAGACCCAGCTGCTGGCGGGCGTGACCCTGTTCGTTCTGGTGGTGGGATCGGGCTTGCTGGTGCGCTTCTACATGGAGCGATTGCGCCTGCTGCTGGTGCCCAGACTCACCTCGGTGCTGATCCTCGTGGTACTGCTGATGGCTGCCGTCTCGATCCTTGCCAACCGCTTGGGCATCGAAGTCGGGCTTTCCGTGGCCCTCTTCCCGATGGTGATCATGGCGATGACCATCGAACGCATGTCGGTGGCCTGGGAAGAACGCGGCCCAGGCTATGCGCTGAAGGAAGGCATCGGTTCGCTGGTGGTCGCCTGTATGGCCTACGTCGCGATGAGCTGGGAGCCGCTGGAGCACTTCATCTTCGTGTTCCCGGAATCCCTTCTGATTCTGCTTGCTGCCACCCTCGTGATCGGACGCTACTCCGGCTATCGCTTGAGCGAACTGTTCCGCTTCCGCGCATTGGCGCGTGAGCTGGAGGCCAAGGAAAAGGCCGCCACCAGCACGTCGACCAAGGGTTGACCCATGCTCAATCTGTTCGCTGTGGCGCGTCGTCTTCGCTCGATCGGCCTGATGGGCCTGGGTCAACGCAACGCCGAGTTCATCCTTCGCTACAACAGGCGCAGGTTCTATCCGCGCGTTGATGACAAGCTGATCACCAAGCAGCTGGCCATCGAAGTTGGCCTCCCCGTGCCCGAGCTCTACGCCGTGGTTCGCGAAGAGCACGAGATCCACGAGCTGCACCAGAAGATTGCTCAGCGGGAGCAGTTCGTCGTGAAACCGGCCCACGGCTCGGGCGGCGACGGCATCCTCGTCATCACGGGCCGCCGCGGTGACAAGTACCGCCGCTCCAACGGTCAGCTGATGAACCGGGAGGAGTTCGAGCACCATCTCTCCAACGGACTTTCCGGCCTGTTCTCGCTTGGCGGTCATCCGGACCACCTGCTGGTCGAGTACTGCGTGCAGTTCGATCCGATCTTCGACCAGGTCAGCTACAAGGGTGTGCCCGACATCCGCATCATCGTCTTCATGGGCTATCCCGTGATGGCGATGATCCGTCTCCCCACACGACTCTCGGATGGCAAAGCCAATCTGCATCAGGGTGCCATCGGTGTGGGAATCGACATCCCGACAGGGACCACACGGCGCGGCGTATGGGGCACGGAGCCCGTCAAGGAGCACCCCGACACCGAGCACAGCATCGTGGGATTGCAGATTCCCCGTTGGGATGAGCTGATGGAAATGGCCTCGCGTTGCTACGAGCTCTCACAGCTGGGCTACATCGGCGTCGACTTTGTTCTCGATCGAAACCATGGCCCGATGATCCTGGAGCTCAACGCACGGCCGGGCCTCGCGATTCAGATCGCCAACGGAAACGGCCTGTTGCATCGCTTGCGAAGCGTGGAAGCGCTGATGGAATCGGGTGCGCTCAGCACCGTGCCGGCGGAACGAGTCGCCTACGCTCGCGAGCATTTCGCAACGGTTTGAACTGAACAACAGCGGACAACAGCATCAGAAAACTGTTCCGTTCGCCGACGCATGGCGGGCGCGCTTAACAAGCGCGCCGATTTCACTGGTCGCAACTGCGGCAGCGCGCCTTGAGTCGCCAGTTCAACTGCGGTTAGGCTTGGCGGCCCGGCATGGCTTGTCGCGCCTTGCCCCCTCCCCAGGAACACAGCGATGCGTATCCCTCTCTTCGTACTGAAGACCAGCTTGCTCCTTGCTCTCGGGCTTGGATTCACCGCGACGGCAGACGCGCAGCGGCGCGGTCAGCCAGCCGAAGAAGAAGTGCTGTATCCGAACGCCACGCGCGAGGAACCCGAAGTAAGGCCGGTATCCCGCCTGCAGCGTCAGCTCAAGCAGCTGTTCGATCTGTCGCAGGAAGAAGGCAAAGACGCCGAGACTGAGGAAGCGGCGAACTCTTTGCTTGCCGCCCGCGCTGCGGGTCCGTACGAAAAGTCGCTCGCGAATCAGATCCTCGCCCAGATTGAACTCGATCGCGACAACTACCCTGGCGCCATCACCTTCTTCCAAGCCGCGCTCGACGCCGGTGGTCTGAAGAACAATCAGTACTTCCAGATCCTGCAGAACATCGGTCAACTGCAGTTCCAGGAGGAGCTGTACAGCGAAGCCGCGGCCACCTTCACTCGGCTGCTGGAAGAGGCACGCGCGGAGACCGCCCAGATCTACGCGCTGCGCGGCAACTGCTACTACCGGATGGAGCAGTACGAGCAGGCTGTCACCGATCTGCGCAAGGCGGTTTCACTTCAGGAGAAGCCCGAGACCACTGTTTCCCAGCTGCTGATGGGCAGCCTCTTCGAGTTGGGCCGCGCCGCTGAAGCCGCGGAGGTCGCGGCCGGTCTGCTGGCCAGCGACCCGGAGAACGTCAACCTCATCCGCAATCTCTCCGCGATCTACGTGAACGCCGATGAGATCACCAAGGCCATCGAGACCATGGAGGACGGCATCAACCGCGGCGTCCTCACCGAAGAGCGCGACTACGTCGAGCTGTCGAAGATGTACCGCTACGCCGAGCAGGATGTGAAGGCGGCCGAGTTGATTTCCCGTGCCGTCCAGGAAGGCAAGGTGCAACCCACGCTGGAGATCTACCGGGGGCTCGGCGAGGCGTACTACTTCTCCGAGAACATCGAGCAGGCCGCCGAAGCCTTCGGCAAAGCGGACGAGTTGGCGACCGACGGCGAAATGGCTCTGAACCATGCCCGCACCCTGGCTGAGCTTGAGCGCTGGCCTGAGACCAAGGCGGCTGCCAATCGCGCCATCAGCAAGGGCGTCAAGCGCCCGGGCGACGCCTATGTCATTCTCGGGGCCGCGGAGTTCGGGTTGAACAATCAGCCTGCTGCGCTCGCTGCTTACCGCGAGGCCGCCAAGTATCCCGAAACCAAGGCCATGGCCGAAGCGTATCTGCGCGACGTCAACCGTTGAAATTCGTTCACCTTGCCGAGCTTCGGCAAGGTGCATCTCTTGGTATAAGCTATGCCGTTCCCGTGTCGTTCAGCTTGTCTAGGCAGGCGGACTGGCAGCGCGGATGGATTGACCTCCGACCACGACACTGCGCATGACAGACAAGCAAGAAATTCAGGAAAACGGGGGCCGTAAGCTCAGCTGGCTGCGGATTGCTGGTCTGGCAGCCGCGATGGCCGTGCACGCCATGGCCCTGGTGTTGATGCTGGTGCCGGTTGCGCCGCCGCAGATGGAAGAGCGTCCGCCCGAAATCGTTGAAGTCACCTTCATCGAACCGCCGCCGCCTCCGCCACCACCGCCACCGCCACCGCCGGAACCGCCGAAGCGCCCGCCGCCGAAGGTGGTCGAGCGTCCTCGTCCGACGCCGCCGCCCCCCGAGGCGCCGCCGCCGGTGATCCTGGAAGAGGCGACCCCAATGTCGATCCCGGCGCCCCCGCCGGCGCCTCCCGCCCCCGCAGCGCCAGCTCCAAGCTACGGCGCGACTGAGGACAGCTCCTACCGCCGCTTGAAGCCGCCGCGCTATCCGCCTCAGGCGATGCGCCGTCGTGAAGAGGGTGAAGTGCTTCTGCGCGTTCTGGTCGGCACCGACGGTCGTCCGGTCCAGATCGAGGTGGAAAAGTCCAGCCGCTCGCGCTTGCTGGACCAGGCCGCCATCCAGGCGGTGCGTGAGTGGGTGTTCAACCCAGGTATGAAGGATGGTGCCCCGGTGCAGAGCTGGGTGCTGGTCCCGATCAAGTTCTCCCTCAGTTGACTGACGCCTAACTAGCAAAAAGGGTAAGGAAATGCTCCAAGAAGCCTCTAACACGCCGGCAGCCGCGGCTGCTACCCAAGCTGCCACGCCGGCGCCGATGGATCAGGTCATCGGTGGCGTCGTCGCTGACACGAACGCAGCAGCGCTCAAAGAAATGGGTATCGCGAGCCTGCTGAACAACATGGTCGCCCACCCGGGCGAGTTCGCGGTCACCTGGGTGGTCGTGGTCACGCTGGTGCTGATGTCGATCGCCTGCTGGTACTACACGGTCGTCAAGACCATCCAGAACCAGGTGATCAAGGCCCGCGCCAACCACGTGATCCGCACCTTCTGGGAGACCAGCAACGCCCAGGAAGCGATCCGCTTCATGGAAGAGCAGCCGGCCAATGAGCCGTTCTCCAAGATCGCCCTCGACTGCGCGATCGCCGCGGCTCACCACCAGAAGAACGAGGGTTCGCGTCTGGCCGAAACCCTGTCGCGCTCCGAGTTCATTGATCGCGCGCTCCGTCAGGCAGTGACCCGCGAAAGCTCGAAGCTTGAGAACGGCATGACGATCCTGGCAACGACCGGTTCGGCCGCGCCCTTCATCGGTCTGCTCGGCACCACCTGGGGTATCTACAAGGCCCTGATCAAGATCGGTGCTTCCGGCTCCGCATCGCTGGACGCGGTTGCGGGTCCGGTCGGTGAGGCGCTGCTGAAGACCGCGCTGGGTCTGGTGGTCGCGATCCCGGCGGTCATGGCCTACAACTTCTTCAACCGCATCAACCGCACCACCAACGCGGCCTTCGATGCATTCGCCCACGACCTGCACGACTTCTTCGCCACCGGCTCCCGCGTCGGCGAAGGCGCGTCCAAGCGTTGAGCCCACGGTTGAATCGGGAGTCCTGAACCATGGCCTTCAGCAGCGGAAACGACCAGCAAGGCGGGCCGATGGCGGAAATCAACGTCACGCCGCTGGTCGACGTGATGTTGGTGCTCCTGATCATCTTCATGATCACGGCGCCCCTGATGTCCCACAAGATCCAGGTGAAGCTGCCTGAGAACCGGCTTGAGGTTCCTGAACTCACGCCGGTGCCGGGTCAGCCGATCACCATCGCGATCAAAGACTCGGGCGAGATGTACTGGAACGACCAGCCGATCCAGCGCAGCCTGCTGGAGTCTCAGCTGGCGGTCGAGGCGCAGAAAAAGCCGCAGCCGCGCGTGGAGATTCGCGCCGACCGCACGACGCGCTATCGCGTGGTGTCGGACGTCGTGAAGATCGCCAAGGACGTGGGCATGGCCAAGGTCGGTTTTGTCATCACCCCGGAACGGTAAGAGGAGTCCACCATGGCATTTACAACAGGGGGTGGTGGCGGCGCGATGGCGGACATCAACGTCACGCCGCTGGTCGACGTGATGCTGGTGCTGCTGATCATCTTTCTGGTGACGGCGCCCATGTTGACCCGGGAGATCGAAATCGATCTTCCGCAGCAGACCAACAAGCCGCCGCCGGAAGAGATCGTGGAACCGCCGCAGCCCATTCGTCTGCGAATCGATGCGGATGGCAGCCTGTTCTGGGACAACTCGCCCATGCCGAAGGCGGCTCTGCTGCCCTCGCTGCGCGTCGAAGCCAGCCGGGATCCGCAGCCGCTGCTGGAGATCGAGGCGAATCAAGAGGTCCAGTATCACGTCCTGACCGAGGTCCTGTCCGAAGCGAAAAACGCGGACATGAAGAAGATCGGTTTCGTCGAGACGCTCTGATCTGATCTGAGCTGATCCGCCACAAGGCCGCCCTCGGGCGGCCTTGTGCTTTTTGGGCCTGCCAAGACACGCCAGCTTGCAGGGCGGCATCGGCTCCCTATCGGGCAAGGCGCTGCGCCGAACAGCGCACCCCGAATGCCTCGGCTCCGCAGGCCCACGAGCCAACCGATTGAAGAGCCGTGGAAGTCTCCTCGGACGCCACCGCGCCCAACGAACCGAGCCCCTCGGAGGCAACACCGATGACGCCTACGATGGACCCGGAGCAGTAGCCGTACGACCGGTGGCTGTCTGCACGCGTTTTCGACGGATCCAGCATCGCGGTCTCGATCCACGAGGGCGCCCGCCGTGACCCAGCAACGCCGTACCCCTCTGCAATGCCCCAAAGCACCCACCGCTACGGAAAGAACGCACACAAGGCCGCAGGGGCTTGCACTTGCCCGAGACCGCGGCGCACTGTGAAGGCCGCGGCGTGCGCCGCCTTCGGCCTCGGAGGCCGGGCAGCAGGCAAGGGACGGCCCCAAGGGAGCGAGACCATGGCCTTCAACACTGCAAATGCGTCAGCAGGAGTGGACAACGCCGAAATCAACATCACTCCGCTGGTGGACGTGATGCTTGTGCTGCTCATCATTTTTCTGGTGGCCGCACCCGTGATGGTTCGACAGATCGAGTTGCCCTTGGTCGGCACGCCACCGGAAGCGGCGCCGCCACCCGCCCAGCTCGCCCTGCGCATTGATGCCGTGGGTGGGCTCGAGATCGATGGCTCGCCCTTGAGCCTTGAAGCCCTGGGGCGGGTGCTGCAGATGGAAGCTCTGCGTGAACAGCCGCCCGTGCTGCAGATCGAGGTCGATCCCGAAGCGGCTTACGCGCGCATGACCGAGGTGATGGCGACGGCGCGCCACCACGGCATGCACCGCTTCGAACTCCAGACGTACTAGCGGCACCCGGGGCCGCTGCGCTGGCGGCGACCGCCGCCGCGCAGCGCGCCCTGGCTGCGAACCACCCCGATCACAGCGCGATCTCACCCGCTGTCGGCGTGGCGAGAATGCGCAGATACGCCCGCACCGTTGCCGACAAGCCCGCGTAGAGCGCCTCGCCGATGAGAGCGTGGCCAATCGATACCTCGGCCACACCCGGCACCCGCGAGACGAACAGCCCCAGGTTGGCCTGGCTCAGGTCGTGGCCGGCGTTCACGCCCAGCCCGTACCTCAGGGCGTCCTGGGCCGTCTGCGCGCAGGCGATCAATGCGCTCTCAGCCCGGCCTTGGGCGAACGCCTCGGCATAGGGGCCGGTGTAGATCTCGATCCGATCCAGTCCGATCCCAGCGCCTGCGGCGGCGCCCGTGCTGCCAGGATCGACGAAGGCGCTCACCCGGGCGCCCAACGCGTGCAGGCGCGCCACGATCGGCGCCAAGGTGTTCGCATCCCGCTTGAGATCAAAGCCGTGGTCCGAGGTGATCTGACCATCGTCATCCGGCACCAGTGTCACCTGCTGTGGCCGTGTGCGTTCGACCAGCTCCATGAAGCCTGGATACCCCGACCTCGCACCGGCGAAGGGGTTGCCTTCCAGGTTCAGCTCGACGCCCGCTGGCCGCCACTCGGCGATCTCCACCGCGTCCTGCGGCCGAACGTGCCGACAATCGGGCCGAGGATGCAGGGTGATACCCCGGCCGCCGGCCTCCACAACGGTCCGCGCGGCCCGCAGCATCGAGGGCTCGCTGCCGCCGCGCGAATTGCGCAGCACCGCGACCTTGTTGAGGTTGACGCTGAGCACCGTCGCCAGAGCGCTCATTCGACCGTCACCGACTTGGCGAGATTGCGCGGCTGATCCACATCGGTGCCCTTCAGCACCGCCACGTGATAGGCCAGCAGCTGCAGAACGATGTTGAACACCGCGGGGCCGATCAGATTGCCGCCCGACTCCAGCTTCAGCAGGGCGCCACGATCGGCCGGCAGCGGCACATCCACGGCCTCGTCGGCGATCACGAACAGCTCGCCGCCGCGCGCACGCACCTCTTCCAGATTCGACTTCAGCTTCTCGAGCAGCTGATTGTTCGGCGCGACAGCGATCACCGGCATGTGCTCATCCACCAGCGCCAGCGGGCCGTGCTTCAGCTCGCCCGCGGGGTATGCCTCGGCATGGATGTAGGAGATCTCCTTGAGCTTCAGCGCGCCCTCGATCGCGATGGGATAGCTCGCGCCGCGACCCAGGAACAGCGCGTGCTGCTTGTCGACAAAGCGCTCCGCCAGCGCGTGCACCTGCGGCTCGCGCTTCAGCGCTTCTGCGACCAGGCGGGGCAGGGTGGACAGCTCGGTGACGAGACGCGCGTACTTGGGCGCTGCCATCCCGTTCAGACGCCCCAGTTCGAGGCTGAGCAGCGCGAGCGCTGCGAGCTGGGTGGTGAAGGCCTTGGTCGATGCGACGCCGATCTCCGGGCCCGCGCGCGTCATCAACACGAGATCGGACTCCCGCACCAGAGAGGACTCGGGAACGTTGCACACCGCCAGTGCGCCCAGGTAGCGCGAGGTGTCCTTGCCCGCGCGCAGCGCCGCCAACGTGTCCGCGGTTTCGCCCGACTGCGAGATCGCCACGAACAGCGTGCCCTCAGGCACCACGGTCGTGCGGTAGCGGTACTCGCTGGCCACCTCGACCGCGCAGGGCAGGCCGGCCAAGGCTTCGATCCAGTACTTCGCCACCATGCCCGCGTGGTAGCTGGTGCCACAGGCCACGATGTGCAGCTGCTTCACCTTCGCCAGCAGCTGTTCGGCATCCACGCCGAACACGTTCGGCAGAATCCGGTCCCCGCTGATGCGGCCCTCAAGCGTGCGCGCGACGGCCTCGGGCTGCTCGTGGATTTCCTTCAGCATGTAGTGGCGGTACTCGCCGCGCTCGACCGCGTCGGCGGAGAGATCGGTGACGCGCACCTCGCGTTCGACAGGCGTGCCCAGAGCGTCGAACACCGCGTAGTTCGCGCGCGCGATCTCAACGATGTCGCCTTCCTGCAGGTAGATGAACCGATTGGTGACGCGCAGCAGCGCCTGCACGTCGGACCCCAGGAAGTGCTCGCCGATACCGATGCCCACCACCAGCGGACTGCCGCGGCGAGCGCCGATCAGCCGGCCTGGATCGTCCGCCGACAGCACCGCAATCGCATACGCTCCGTGCAGCCGCTGGGTCGCCGCCACCACCGCCGCGCGCAAGTCCTGGCCCTCGCGGAGCAGCGACTCCACGAGGTGGGCGATCACCTCGGTATCGGTTTCAGAGGTGAATGCAAAGCCGGCCGCCTGTAGCTCGGCGCGCAGCTCGGCATGGTTCTCGATGATGCCGTTGTGGACCACCGACACGCGATCGGCCGACACGTGCGGATGCGCGTTGTGCGTACTCGGCACACCGTGGGTGGCCCAGCGCGTGTGGGCGATGCCGATTTTCGCGACCACCGGCTGCTCTGCCAGCAGCAGTTCAAGATCGCGCACCTTGCCTTTGGCGCGGCGGCGCTGCAGGCGGCCATCTTCCAGCACGGCGATACCCGCCGAGTCATAGCCGCGGTACTCCAGCGCGTGCAGGCCGGCAATCAGAATGGCGCCGACATCGCGCTCGGCTACGGCTCCAACGATTCCACACATGGATTGAACTCCGCTTTGGGCGCATGCGCCCGATCAAGAAACTGCACAAGGGCCGCCATTCTGAGCCCTGCTCACGGCGCGGCGAACTGCTCGCGCCAGCGCCATCGGCCAAACGCCAGACCCAGCCCGACGCCCGCCACATTGCTGAACGCATCGCGCGCATCGACGAAGCGGCTGGGCTGCAGCGCCTGCAGGCCCTCGCTGCCCAAGGCGGCGCAGATGCCCAAGCAGGCCGCCGCCAGCAGCGCGTGGCGGTGACCGCGTACCGCCAGCCACACGCCGAGCAGCAGGCTTGCCCAGGCCGCGAACAGCGGGAGATGGGCGATGTTGAGCAGCCAGCGCAGCCAGGTGGCGCTGTCAGGCAGCGGCAGCAGCAGGCCTATCAGCCCCAGCAGGCTGAGCGCAAGGAACATGGCCACCCGCGGGCCGACAGCCGCTTCAGACGCGCTGCGCATGCAGCCGTCGTTCCCACGCGAGGGCGCTGCTGCAGATGGCGTCGAGGTCGTCGAGTGCCGGCGCCCAAGCCAGCACCTCGCCGATGCGCCGACAGTCGGCCACCAGCTCGGGCGGGTCGCCAGCGCGCCGCGGTTGATCCACGTGCGGCACGGTCTGGCCTGCCGCGCGTGACATCGCCGCCAGCACCTCGCGCACGCTGTAGCCATGCCCGTAGCCGGCGTTCAGCGTGACCGAAGCCCCGCCCTCGCGCAGGTAGTGCAGCGCGGCGAGATGCGCCGACGCCAGATCGACCACGTGGATGTAGTCGCGCACGCCGGTGCCGTCTGCAGTCGGGTAGTCGGTGCCGAACACCTGCACCGCGGGGCGAGCGCCCACGGCGGCCTCTGCCGCGACCTTGACCAGCAGCGTCGCGCGCTCGGTGGACTGGCCAATCCGGCCCTGCGGGTCGCAGCCGGCCACGTTGAAGTAGCGCAACGCCACGTGCCGCAGAGCGCTGGCCGCGGACAAATCGCGCAGCATCCACTCGCTCATGAGCTTGCTGGTGCCGTAGGGGTTGATCGGCGCGGTGGGCGCATCTTCCCGAGCGCGGCCGCCGCTGGGGATGCCGTAGACCGCCGCCGTCGACGAGAACACGAAGTGCTCGACCCCCGCGCTGGCGCAGGCCTGCAGCAGATTCCGCGTGGCGCAGGTGTTGTTGCCGTAGTAGCGCAACGGATCTTCGACCGACTCCGGCACGATCGTGCGTGCAGCGAAGTGCATCACCGTGCGGATGCCGTGCGCGCGCAGCAAGGCCTCGACAGCCGCGCGATCACCGACCTCGCCCACCACCAGTTCGGCGCCAAGCACGGCCTCGCGGAAGCCGGTGCTAAGGTTGTCGAGCACGACGACCGTCTCGCCGGCTTCGACCAGCTGCAGCACCACGTGGCTGCCGATGTAGCCGGCGCCGCCGGTGACCAGGATGGGGCTCTGTCTCATGGAGATCCTTGCTGCAAACGGGAGGAGGGCTGAGATCCGAAGCGCGACTGCGCCCAAGCGCAGACGTGCTCGATCAGACGCTCGCGATCCTGCGGCCGGTAGAACAGATGGTCCACATCCGGCCAGAAATCGAAGCGGACCCGCGGATCCTGCGCGGCGTTGCCAAACGTGGCCCCGAATTGTCGGCGATGCAGGAAGTAGTGCGCGACCCCGCCGGTGTAGAGCGCCATCACTGCGACGTCGCGTCGGCAGAGCGCAGCGAGCTGCGAGGGCGCTTCCTCAGGTCGCGGCCATTCACGATAGTCCGCTTCCACCGCCGGCGCCGTCGTGCCTGCGGCCGCGCCTCGCGCAGCCAGACGACGCTTGAGCGCACGCCACAGCGCGCCCGGCGTGCGCGGCTGCAGAACGCGTGCCCACTGGAACCAGCGCGGCCCGTAGGCGACGGGATCCAGCAGCAGCAGGCCCTGCACGCGCGGGTCGCGCAGGGCCAGCTGCCAAGCGGCATCGGCCGCGCTGCAGATGCCGCCCACCACGAATCGCTCGCAGCCCGTGCGAGCCTGCAGACGATCGAGAACATCGCCCAGCAGCGCCTGCTGCGGACGCTCAGCCGCGAGCACGGCGTCGCCAATGCCCGGCTGGTCGAAACGGAAGCTGGAAAAGCCAAGGCGCGCCAGCCGGCGCGCCAGGTTGACGTAGAGCCGGAACGGCCCCTGCCGGTGCACCGAGCCCGCGTTCAACAGCACGAACACCAGGGGCGTGCGCCCCGCGCCTTCGTGCAGCACGCCAAAGCGCCCGCTCTCCAGTTCAAGCACGCACTCGTTCATGCAGCCTCCGCGAGTCGCGCCGACAGCGCTGTAGCGACGTCGCGCACCTGCACGACCGGGAACGGCGTCGCCAGATTGATCTCATCGACCCAGCCCGACAGCGCCGGCGACAGCTCGGAATCCAGCACGAACCACGGCGACTGCATGAGCCGCGCCGCCCGCAGCTGCGGGCGCAGCTGGGAATGCACGCGCTGACCGAGCAGGCAGTCGACCACTCGCTCGCTGTAGGCGGAGCTCCGGCCGTAGCGGTTCGGGTTGTGCAGCTCCTGCCGCTCACGCGACTCAAGCGTCGCCAGATACTCGGCCCCCGAAGCCACTGCCTGCCAGGCGATCCACGCAACGCCCTGCTCCGGCGCCAGCGTCGATGCCACCAGCGCGCCGGCGCGCACGCCCAGCAGCACGGGTCGCTCGCCGGAGGCCCGCAGCCAGGCCAGCGCCAGCCGGGTGTCGGCGCTCAACTGCTCCAGACAGAAGTCGGAATCCGCGCCGCTGGAGTCGCCGCAGCCGGTGGGGTCGAAGCGCAGGCTGCCGATGCCCTGCTCCGCCAGCGCCTGACTCAGCAGCGCGAACAGGCGATAGCTGCGCTGCCACTCGTGCGGAAACGGCGGCACCAGCAGCAGCGTTGGCCGCCCCGCCGCTGGCCGCGCATGCAGACCGGCCAGCCAGCCGTGGCCGCCGTGGATGCGCACCGGCGCGAAGGCCACGCGGCTCATGCGGCAGGCCGGTTCGGGCGACGGCCCATGAGATCGAACGCTGGAATCGGATGCGGACTTGGCACGGGCCGTTACTCGGTCTGAAGCCGGGCTGACAAGGGCGGCAAACACTAGCAGCTGCACGCGAAAAATGTGCTCCAGCGCACAAAAAGGCGCCGGTGGCCGCCAGCGACGCCCGGCCTCGGGCGGCGCCACGGGTGTCGCCCTGCAGGCATCCCGCCGAAACCCCCCAGCGTGTTCAAGTTCTCACTCAATGTGTGATCGCAAGTGCGCGTGGCCGAACGGGTTTTCCAAGCTGTGCCGTGAGTCACCGAATTGTTTCGCGAAGTTGCCAACCACCCCGCGAAACGGTCGGAAACCGGCGCGTAGCCTGCGGTTGTAAACATTGGTGCCACGCCCATGACCCGTATCGCCGCATTCCTCAGCAGCCTCGCCCTCGTCCTCGCGGCCGCCATGGCGCTACCGCCCAGGGCGCTCGCGCAGTCCAGCGTGCAGACCACGCCCAACCCGATCCTGTTCGTGACCCAGATGCCGATCTCCTCGGACTTCGCCGCGATCGGTTCGGTCTTCGCCAACCATCGCGGCAACGTGGGTCTGGCGGGCCGCGGCGGAGATCTGTACATCCGCTACCCCGACGGCAGCCTGCGAAACCTCACCCGCGAAGCCGGCTTCGGTACGGCGGCGGCGTTCCAGGGCACTACTGCGATCGCAGTCCGCGACCCGGCGGTGCACTGGTCGGGCACGAAAGCGATTTTCAGCATGGTGATCGGTGCGCCGACCCAGCAGTACGGCGCTGACACCTTCTACTGGCAGCTCTACGAAATCACCGGTCTGGGCCAAGGCCAGACCGCGGTGATCACGCGCGTGGCGCAGCAGCCGCAGAACTTCAACAACATCCAACCGACCTATGGCTCGGACGGCGCGATCATCTTCGCTTCCGACCGCCCGCGCAGCGGTGAGCGGCATCTGTATCCACAGCTCGACGAGTACGAGTCGACGCCGACCGTCAGCGGCCTATGGAAGCTGACACCCGCCGGACAGCTGAAGCTGTTGGAGCACTCGCCCTCGGGCTCCTTCGACCCCTTGGTCGATACCGCGGGCCGGATCGTGTTCTCGCGCTGGGATCACCTGCAGCGCGACCAGCAGAACGAAGGGGCCAACCCCTACGGTGCCTTCAACTACAGCTCGGAGGCGGCCAACTCGGTGCGCACCAGCGATCGCACCGAGCACTTCCCCGAACCGCGTGTGGCGGCCGCCGGGTCCCAGGTTCAGGGCCTGCGCTTCAACCACTTCTTTCCGTGGCAGCTGAATCAGGACGGCACCGCCGCCCTCACCCTGAATCATGTCGGTCGCCATGAGCTGCACAGCTTCTTCAACCGCAGCTTGAGCAACGACGGCAACCTGCGCGACTTCACGCCGAATGGCGGCAACAGCTATCGGCTGCTGAACCTGCTCCACCTGGCCGAAGACCCCACCCAGGCGGGGCGCTTCTACGCCCTGAACGCGCCTGAATTCGGCACCCTGAGCGGCGGCCAGATCGTCCGCTTCAGCGCGGTCATGGGCGCCAACCCCGATCAGCTCCAGCTGCAGTCGGTGACCCACCCCGACACCGGCGGCACCACCACCAGCGCGAATCACAGCGGCCACTACCGCAACCCGCTGCCGCTGTCGGACGGCAGCCTGATCGCCTCGCACACCACTGCCACCGGGCTGGCGCGTGAGCTGGGCACCCGCGCCAATCCGAATCCCAGCCACCGCTACCGTCTGACCCGCCTGACTGCGGCCAGCAACGGCAGCCTGGTGGCCTCGGCCACGCCGCTGCTGGGCAGCGCAGGCATCGTCCGCCGCATCGAATACTGGGATCCGGACGTGCGCGTGACCTACGAAGGCCCGATGTGGGAGCTCGGCGCAGTCGAGGTTCGGGCCCGCCCGATACCGCCGCAGACAGTCGAAACCGTCGAGTCGCCCGAGCAGGCCGCGTTCACCCAGGCGGGCGTGAACCTGCAGGCGTTCCGCGCGTACCTGCGGCAGCGCAATCTTGGCGTGGTGGTGATGCGCGACGTCACCACGCGCGACCGCGCCGATCGCCAGCAGCCCTTCAACCTGCGCGTGGACGGCAGCAACTACCAGAACCCGCCGACCCCGACCGGCACGGTCTACTCGATCAGCCACATGCAGTTTCTGCAGGCCGACCAGATCCGCGGCCTGACCATGGGCGGCAGCAGCCCGCGGGAGGGACGCCGCGTGCTCGCGGTACCGATGCACGACAGCGCCGCGGTCGCCTTGAACCCGCCCGCGCCGGGCGCACCGGCGGGCAGCGTGCGGATCGCCGCCGATGGCTCGGTCGCAGCCTTCGTGCCGGCCGGCCGCGCCTTGGTCTGGCAGAGCACCGCGCCCAATGGCGACCCGGTGGTGCGCGAGCGCTACTGGCTCACTGTGCAGCCCGGTGAAGTCCGTTCCTGCGATGGCTGCCATGGCGTGAACACTGCCAGCCAGTCGGGTCAGCCGGCCAGCACCCAGGTCGCCGACGCGTTTGTCGATCTGCTGACGCGCTGGCAGGCCGCGAACGCCACGCAGACCCTGGTGATCTTCGCGGACGGGATGGAGGGGTCCTGACCGCGCAGGCCTGGAAGCCCGCGCGGCAGCGGGCAGCCGGGCTGCAAACGCGCCTGCGCGGCCCGTCTGTTCCGCCGACTCTCGGCCTGTCGCACCCCGACAGGCCGGCCAATCGTCGAGACCGTCCTCGCGCCTTTGGCGTTCGCCTCAATGGCTCCTGCCGCGCAGGTGGATGGACCTCCTCGGGCTGGCGCCAGGCCTGAGCGCAGGCGAAGCCCGGCGCCGCTGGCCTGGGCGGGCGCCTCCGTTGTATCCACGAGGCCGTGCAGCTGGACGGCCGGAACCCGTGCCGCCTGCGCCGCCCCGATCGCACGCCGTCAAGACCGCCGCGCTTCACGCCTGCACGCACAGGCGAAGCGTGGGGCGCTTGATCGCCTGGCCCCGGCTTCCCGGTCTGAGCGCCCGCTTCCCGGAGGGAGCACCGGGTGAGGTGCTGTCGATACCGGCGATAAACGTGATTGCCATCGCAGTTTATTGGCCGCAAAATGCGAAGCAATGCACATTCCCTCGGGTTCTCGCGTGGCTCTGCCCACCGCACTGATTGCCTACGGCGCGCGCTCGCGTTCGCTGGTGCCGCGCTCGCGCCCGACCCACTGAGGCCCAGGCAGACCCCGCATGGCCTTCGCGCTGTTCCTGCTCTATGTGGTCTTCACCTTCCTGCGGCCAGTCGAGCTGTTCGCGCCGGGTCTGGCGGAGGCGCGGCCCATGCTGGTGCTCTGGCTGCTGGCCTTCGGTGCGGCCCTGATGGCGACCCTGGTGCAGCGTCGAATTGCCCTGCGCGCGCCCCATGCCGGGCTGCTGCTGGTGTTCATCCTCGCCCTGATGCTGTCGCGCGTCGCCAACGGCTGGGCCGGCGGCGCGATGGCGGCGGTTTCTGAATTCAGCGCCTCGGCCCTGCTGCTGCTGCTGGCGGCGATGAACCTCACCAGCCTGCGCCGCCTGCAGTGGACGCTGGCCACCGTGACTCTGTGCATGCTGGTGCTGAGCGTGTTCGCGGTCAACGCGTTCGAGACTGGACATCGCGCCGAGGACTTCGTGCTTCGCCAGGGCACCGGTGACGATGCGGATCTGCTCGACGCCGGCTATGCCGGCGTGCCGGCCGAGGACACCAGCGGGCAAAGCCTGTGGCGCGTGCACGGCCTGGGCATCCTGAATGACCCCAACGACTTCGGCCAGGCCCTGGTGATGTGCCTGCCCCTGCTGGCCCTGGCTTGGCGGCCGCGGCGCTGGACGCGCAATGCGCTGGTGGTGGGCCTGCCGATGGCGCTGATGCTGTACGCGATCTACCTCACCCACTCGCGCGGGGCTCTGCTGGGCGTCGCCGTGCTGGCCCTGCTGGGGCTGCGGGGCTGGCTGGGCAATGTGCGCACCGCCCTGGTCGGCCTCGCGGGTCTGGTGCTGGCGATGGGCCTCGGCCTCGCGGGTGGACGCGACTTCTCGACCCAGGAGCAGTCGGCCGGCCAGCGCATCGAAGCCTGGTACGACGGCCTGCAAATGTTCCGCGAGAACCCGCTGTTCGGTGTCGGCTACGGTGCCTTTACCGACTACCACGAGCTGACTGCCCACAACAGTTTTGTCCTGTGCTTTGCCGAGCTGGGACTGTTCGGCCTGCTGCCCTGGGTGGCGCTGCTGGTGCTCGCCTGGCGTGAACTCAGCCAAGTCACCCAGCTGGCCGAGCCCGGCTCGACCCAGGCGCGCATGGCCGAGGCCCTGCGCATGGCCCTGCTCGGTTTTCTGGCCTGCGCCTGGTTCCTGTCGCGCACCTACCAGCCGCTGCTCTACCTGCTGCTGGGCCTGTGCATCGCTGCGGCGTGGGCAGCGCGCCAGGCTGCGCTGGCCGGGCCTGAGCCGCAGTATTGGCCGGCGCCGCGCTGGCAGTTGGCTTCCGTCGGGACCGCGTTCGGCAGCATCGTCGCGGTCTACGCCTTCATCGTGCTGGAGCGCTTTACCGGATGAAGACGCTCTTTCTTCCCTACCGTCGTCCGCGGACCGCGTCCGCAGCGAGTTCTCCATGAGCCTGACCCTGCTGTTCGCCCTGCTGCTGCTCGTCGGCCTCGCCGGCTTTGCCGCAGCGCTCTACTTCGCGCATCGCAGGCATGTGCTGGGCTGGCTCAGCGCCTGGCTGCGTCAGGACTGGCGCGCGCCGGCGCCGAAGGGCGTCACCCGCCATCTGCTGTTCTGCTTCGTCGACCACTACGAACCGCAGTGGGGTCGCGCCGACTACGCCCGCGAATGTGCGCGGGTAGCGCGCTGGCGGCAGGACTATCCCAAGGTCTGCGAAGGCCACCGCGATGCCGATGGCCGCGCGCCCGTGCACACCTTCTTCTACCCCGAAGAGGAGTACCGGCCCGAGCACCTCGACGCGCTGGTCGAGCTGTGCCGCATGGGACTCGGCGAGATCGAGGTCCACCTGCACCACGACCGCGACACCGAGGCCAATCTGCGCCAGACCCTGCGCCGCTTCACCCGCCAGCTGGTCGAGCGCCACGACGCACTGCCGATCGACCGCAGCACCGGCCAGCCGCAGTGGGCCTTCATCCACGGCAACTGGGCGCTCGACAACAGCCATCCGGAAGGGCGCGGCTGCGGCGTCAACAACGAGCTGATCATCCTGCGCGAAGAGGGTTGCTACGCCGACTTCACCTTTCCCTCGGCGCCCGACCCGACCCAGCCTTCCACCATCAATCGCATCTACTACGCGAAGGACGACCCGCAGCAACCGAAATCGCACGAGCGCGGCCAGCGCGTGCGGGTGGGCGGCCAGCCCTGGGGCGATCTGATGCTGATCCAGGGCGTGCTGGGCCTGAATTTCCGCAGCCGCAAATTCGGCCTGCTGCCGCGCATCGAAAACTCGGACATCCGCGCCGTCAGCCCGCCCGCACCCGCGCGCATCGACGACTGGGTGCGCGCCGGCATCCACGTCGAGGGCCGACCCGAGTGGACCTTCGTCAAGATCCACACCCACGGCACCCAGGACTGCGATCTCGACACCTTGCTCGGCGCGCCGATGCACGAGGCCTTCGCGCACCTGGAGCGCGCCTACAACGACGGCGAGCGCTGGCAGCTGCACTACGTCTCGGCGCGCGAGATGTACAACATCGCCAAGGCCGCGGAAGCCGGCGAAACCGGCAACCCCGGGCAGTACCGCGACTACCGCATCGCCCGCCCCGCCTATGCGGCGCGCAGCGCAGCGGCGGCTTGAGGCCGCGTGCCGATGCGTCGTCTCGCAGGCTCTATCGCGCGCGCCGAAACGCTCGCTGTGCCGGCCGTGGCCGCCGATTCCCGCCTAGCCGTCGGCGCGCGTGCTCGGCCGTGTGCGCGCCGGAATGCCCACGGCGGTTTCGCCATCGCCAACGTCGTGCAGCACCACGGCATTGGCGCCGATCCGCGCACCGTGGCCGATGCGCACGCCGCCGATGATCTTCGCCCCCGAGCCGATGAACACGTCATCGCCCAGGCGCGGAAACGCACCGCGGTTCTCGCCAATCACCACGCTGCTCTCGATCCACACGTTGCGCCCGCCCTGCACGGCCGAGTTGATCACCACGCCGATCGGATGGATCAGCACCAGACCCGGGCCGAAGCGCGCGCGCACGCCGATCACGCAGCCGTTCAACCACTTGTTGACGAGATGCGGCAGCAGGGCCAGCACGCCCAGGCCCATGCCAGCCAGCCAGGCCTGCAGGCGATACAGCACCACGGCGAGCGTGCCGTCGCTGAGTGCGGCGCGCAGCAGCGAGCACTGCTGACCGTGCTGCGAGTACAGCGCCCGCTTGGCGCGCAGGTCATCGAGCAGGATCACATCGTTCTCCGCGCAGTCCAGGCGGCCGGCTGCCGCGGCGGCAGTGTCGATGAAGCCGCGCAGCGCCTCAAGACGCCGCCCGCGGCGCGCCGTCAGCGCGTGCATCGCGCATGAGCAGCGCACTCGCTCTGATCGCCCTGGTCTGCCTCGCGGCGGTGCTGTACTCGTACGCGCTGTACCCGCTGCTGCTGATCGCGCTGGCCGCGCTGGTGCAGCTGCGCTCCGATCTCGCGCGCGTGCTCGGCAAGCGCGAGCGCCGCGCCGCAACCGTGCCCGAGCTGCCCACGGTGAGCGTGCTGATCTCGGCCTTCAACGAGGAGGCCTGCATTGCCGCGCGCATCGACAACCTGCTGGCGCTCGACTACCCGCGCGAGCGCCTGCAGATCCTGATCGGCTCCGACGGCAGCCGAGATCGCACCGGTGAGCTGATGCTCGCCGCCGCCGCACGCTACGCCGACGCGCCGCTGCAGTGTCTGGTGTTCGCGCACAACCGCGGCAAGGCCAACGTGCTGAACGATCTCGCCGCGCGCGCCGAGGGCGAGCTGCTGGTGTTCTCCGACGCCAACACCCTGTTCGCGCCCGATGCCCTGCGGCATCTGGTGGCACCGTTCGCCGACCCCAAGGTGGGCGGCGTCAGCGGCGAGCTGCGCCTGCTCGGTGCCGGCGGCGACAACCAGGACGGCCTGTACTGGCGCATCGAACAGCTGCTGAAGTTCTTCGAGAACCGCATCGGCGGCCTGCTGGGCGCGAACGGCGCGATCTACGCGATCCGTCGCCGGCTGTGGGCGCCGCTGGCGGCCGACACCATCTGCGATGACTTCCTGGTGGCGATGAACGTCGCCGCCGCCGGCTACCGTTTGCGCTACGCGCCGGCCGCCTGGGCCGAGGAAGAGATGCCGCAGCGCATCGGCGAGGAGTACCGCCGTCGCGTGCGCATCGGCATCGGCAACTTCCAGGCGCTGTTCCGCCACCCCGAGTATCTGCTGCACACCGGCCTCGCCACGGCCTTTACCTACCTCTCGCACAAGGTGCTGCGCTGGCTGGCGCCGCACCTGCTGATCGTGGCCCTGCTGGCTTCGGCGGCGCTCGCCACGCGCTCCTCCCTGTGGCTGGCCTTCACCCTGCTGCAGCTCGCGGGCTATGGGCTGGCGGCGGCGTGCTGGCGGCACAGCGCGCGCGGCGGCGCGCTGCCCGCCCTGCTGCGGATTCCGGCGTTTCTGTTCGCCTTGAACTGGGCTTTTCTGGTGGCCTCGGTGCGCTTCGCGCGCGGCCGCTTCGCCGCCACCTGGGCGAGCACGCCGCGATGAGCCGCAGGCGCGCCGACAGCCTCGAACGCCCCGACCGCTGCGCGCGCTCAGCGCTGCTGCGCCTGTGCGTACAGATCCGCGTAGCGCGCGCGGGCACGCTCGATGCCGACCTCGCGTTCGGCCCAGGCGCGCGCGGCCTCGCCCAGCCGCTGGCGCTGTGCCGCGTCGCCGAGCAGCTCGCTCAGCAGCGCCTCAAGCGCGGCCGCATCGTCGCTCTCGAACAGCCACCCGCGTTGACCATCGGCGACGATCTCGGGGTTGCCGCCCACGCGGCTGGCGACGATTGCGCAGCCGGCGGCGCTGGCCTCGAGCAGGGCGATCGACAGCCCTTCCGTGCGCGAGGGCTGTACGAACACATCGAAGGCGCACAGCAGACGCGCGACATCGCTGCGGTCGCCCGCAAAGTGCACGCAATCGCCGAGGCCCAGCGCCTGCGCCTGCTGCTGCAGTGCGCCGCGCTTCGGGCCATCGCCGATCAGCACCAGCGCAAGATTCGCATCGCGCGCGCGCAGCGCGGGCAGCACGCCCAGCAGCAGCGCGTGGTTCTTCAGCTCCACCAGCCGGCCCACGCAGCCCAGCACGCGGGCGTCAGGCGCCAGCCCGAGCAGCGCGCGCGCCTCGGCGCGGGCGACGGCGCCGCGGGCGAAGCGCTGCACCGGAATGCCGTTGTCCAGCGCCTGCGTGCGCGCCGCCGGCAGCAGGCCCGCACCCACCAGATGCGCACGCGCGGCCTCACCCACCGTGGCCACGCGCGCGGTGCGCAGCAGGCTCAGCCGAAAAAACATGCGCAGCCGCCGCTGCGCCAGCCGCGTGCCCATGTTGTGGCAGGTGTTCACCAGCGCGCAGCGCAGCCCGAGCAGAGCCAGCGCCGCGTAGTAGTTGGGCACGAAGTTGTGGCTGTGCACCACCGCAACGCCGCGCTCGCGCACCAGCGCGCGCAGCCGACGGATCAGCGCGCGGTCGAAGCCGCCGCGCTTGTCGCCCTGGATCACCTCGACCCCGCCAGCTTCGAGCTCGCCGCGGAACCCCTCGGTGCGGTTCAAGCTGAACACCGCCACGCGCTGCCCGGCGGCGTGCTGGCTCAGCGCCAGATCGCAGACGAACCGCTCCAGCCCTCCCGTCTCAAGGCTATCGACCACATGCAGCAGACACGGATGCACGGACGCATCGGCAGGCATTCGCAGACTCTCGCAGGCCAGCGCAGGCCGAGCGCCTGCGGGCGGCGATTGTTCCACAGCGCGCAGGTCGCAGCGGCGACCACGGCACTCGCGGAGGCAGCGGCATGAGCAGCGCCTTCGGCCGCGTGGCCGCCCTGCGCGGCGCCCTGATGATGACCGGCTCGACCTATGCCGTGTACGCCCTGGGCCTGCTGGTGAGTGCACTGATCGCGCGCGATCTCGGCCCCGACAGCTTCGGCCACTACGCCTATCTGGTGTGGCTGTCGGGTGTGCTCGGCATCATCGCCAACAACGGCCTGACCACCACCGGCATCCGTTTCGTGTCCGAATCGCTGGGCCGCGACGAGCGCGACGCGGCCGCGCGCGTGCAGGGCTGGCTGTGGCGCCGACAGCTGCTCTGCCTCGCCGCGGTGGCCCTGGGCTATGCCGCGACCTTGCCCTTCATCGAGCGCAGCGGCTGGCAGCAGGAGCAGCTGCTGCTGTTCACCGCGCTGGCCATCCTCAGCATGAGCGGCAAGAGCGTCTTCATCTTCTACACCTCGATGGCCAAAGGCCACGGCCGCTTCGAGCTGGAAGCCGGCATCACCGTTGCCCTGGGCCTGTTGAACGCGCTGGCGGTGGCCCTGCTGTTCTGGCGCGGCGCGTCGCTGCTGGCCTACCTGCTGGTGTTCACCGCGACCAGCCTCGCCTTCGGCGTGCTGGGCTTCGTTGGCGCGCGTCGCGCCGAGGTGCGCGGCGCGCGCGAGGCGCCGCAGGCTGAACTGCTGGCGCGTCTGCGCCCGCACCTGTTGTGGACGGTTGCCCTGGTGATTGCGGCTGCGCTCGGCAACAAATCGGTTGAGACCTACCTGCTGAACCTGTTCACCGGCTCGGCTGCGGTGGGCTATTTCGCCATCGCTGCAGCACTCACCCGCGGCGGCGTCGACCTGCTGTCCTCGGGGCTGTCGACCGTGCTGATGCCGATGATGGCCCACGCCTACGGCGCCCACGGCCTGGCGCAGGTGAGCCGCGTGCTTGGCAATGCGGTGCGCATCTTCCTGTTCTTCGGGCTGCTGCTGGCCGGCAGCGCCGCCCTGGCTGCCGACCTTGCCGTACAGCTGCTCTATGGAAGCGCCTACGCCCCGGTCGCCGATGTCTTCCGCTGGATGGTCGTGGTGGGCGGCCTCACGCTCAGCGAAGGCGCCTTCGGCGCCCTGCTGTCGACCACCGACCACCAGCGCCTGCGCGCGCTCATCGCCGCCAGCACCATCCTGCTCACGCTGGTCCTGGCCCTGCTGTGGATACCGCGCTTTGGCCTGATGGGTGCGCTGGCCGCGCATGCCACCTCGCGCCTGCTGTTGATGCTCGTGCTGGTGGTCGGCACGCGCCTCGCGCTGGGCCTGCGCCTGCCCTGGCCCGAACTGTCGCGGCTGGCCGCCGCCGCCGTGCTGGCGGCCCTGCCGGCAGTCGGCCTGGCCCTGCTCACCACCGACCCCTGGCTGCGCTTCGCTGCCGGCGTGCTCTACGCGCTGCTGTTCATCGGCCTGGGCCTGCTGCTGCGGGCCTGGCGCAGCGAAGACGCCGACACCCTGGAGGAAGCCCTGGCCCGCCTGCCGCGCCTGCAGACCCACATCGGCCCCCGTCTGCAGCGCTGGGCCCAGCGCATGCGCGAGCGCGAAGCATGAGCCGCCCACCGCGCGCATCGCGCGACAGCGCCCGCCGCGGCGGCTCTGCACCACAGCGGAGCGCGCCCGCGCCTGCCCTTGCGGGGGCGCTGCGCGCACCCCGTCCATCGCGGCCTCTGAGGGGAGACACCGCATGAAGCGACTGCTGCTGGCCAATACGCTGAAGCGCAGTGGCGCCCTGGCCGTGCTACGCCACGCCTACCGCCCGCGCGGACTGCTGTGCCTGAACTACCACCGCATCGCCACGCGACTGCCCCGCTACTGCGACCCGGGCGTCATCAGCGCCAGCGCGGAGCAGTTCGCTGCGCAGATCCGGTTTCTCAAACGCCACGCCGAGCTCATCACCCCCGACGAGATCGAACAGGCGCGCCGCAGCCGCGGCCGCTTCGTGCTGGTGACCTTCGACGACGGCTACAGCGACAACTACCACGCCGCCTTCGAGGTGCTGCGCCACGAGGGCGCGCGCGCCACCTTCTTCATCGCCACCGGCTACATCGACAACCCGCGCCTGTCCTGGTGGGACGCCATCAACGCCCTGATCGACAGCACCAGCGCCCGCAGCCTGCACCTGCCCGAGTTCGAGCTGCCGCCGCTCAGCCTGAGCCCCGAGCAGCGCCCCGACGCCGTGCGTCAGCTGCTGCGCCTGTACAAGCGCCTGCCCGGCGAGCGCGCCGCCGCCCTGCTGCAGCGCCTGCGCGAGCTGCCCAACGCCCAGCAGCCCGACGCCGTCGAACAGTGGATGAGCTGGGACATGCTGCGCGAGATGCAGGCCCACGGCATGCACATCGGCGGCCACACCATGCACCACCCCGTGCTGTCGCGCCTGCCGATCGACGAACAGCGCGAGGAAATCTTCGGCTGCGCCGAACGCCTGCACACCGAACTCGGCCGGCGCCCAAGCGCCTTCGCCTACCCGGTCGGCAACCGCGACAGCTTCAATGCCGACACCCGCCAGGTGCTGAAAGAAGCCGGCGTGCGCTACGCGTTCTCGTACTACGGCGGGTTCCACGGAATGGACACGGGGGATGACTACGACATCCGCCGCGAACCGATTGAGCCGTATGTGGCGCCGGCCTTGTTCGAGGGGATTTTTGGGTTGCCGAGGGTGTTTTGTGGGGGGTGAGGGTGGGGCTGCCCTGCGGGCCAGATGGCATGAATCAAGGGTTCGGCATGCGGGGCGTCATGTCGAGCCGGAACACAGGTACCGGATACCTGAAAGTGCTGGTTGAGAGCGACGATGGCTCGCGGTAGCGTGCGATAGCAGCCAAGCCAAGCCAAGCCAAGCGCCTCGGTGCAAGCGGAGGTTTGGAAGGCCCATCGACGATTGAGGGGTGTCGCGATGCGCGAGTTATACGACAGGTTGGACGTCAATCTGACGTCTACATTGAGTTAGGCATTGGAGGATAGGTCATGGTGTTGACGTACCTCGAAATCTTCTTCGTCGTTGCAACGGTGGTGTCGCTGGTGTTCAACGTAATCCAGTGGCGAGACGGCAAAGCGGCGAGAGAGCCGCTTTCTAACGCGCTCGTTGGGACGTTCAATGAGATCAAATCCCGCGCGAACTACGTCCACTTTGCTTACGGCGCGCTCTTCAACCAGAACAACCCTCACGAGTCTGTGGAGACACTTCGTTGGGAGTATGGCCATTTTCTGCAGAGCGAGCTAAATGCCCTTGAGGGCATTCAAGAGCAGGTTGTAAGCATCCTCGTCTCCCTCCGGCCAGATGACAAAGCCGGAACCCAAGCATTTCGAGCCCGCGACTATGGGCTAACCGACGCCGACAAGGAAATCCGGCGCATCAATTTCGAGCGTTACAAGGGCACACTTCAGCCTGCAGAGAGCAATTCACAGGTTCCGCCCGGGTCCAATGCCTAACTATGCGTTCAAGCGGACCGCTGGGAGAGACTGCGGTGTTTCCTGATATTCGTTCGGCCAGCGGCCGCTTAACGCGGCGTTAGATGCGATGGCTGACTTTCTCGCTAGGTTGGATTCGCTCTCCGCTGAGTCACGTCGGAGTTTTTACGTGAGACTTTGGTACGAGCTCACTATTGCCGCACGAAGCATCTGGAGCGATCCGTCGCTCTCCGATAGCCAGAAACTCGAGGGGTTGAAGTGGCTCAACGAAATTCAGCACCGCGTTTGGCATGCATTTCAGGGATCGCCAGGCTACGAGCCTCGTCACCTAGCTGCTCGCTTGAGCAGTCACGTGGAGCAGGCGCCACAGATTCAAGCAGAGGTGGGCGGTTGCATAACGAGGGCTCTTGGCCAAACATCACGCACCTAACTATTCGCTCAAGCGGACCAATCAATCGCTTCGCGATTGATGTGGCCGCTTCGCTCCAGCGTTAGCTTAATGAGCATTTCTTCAGTGGGCTGGGAGTCGCTGGTTGCTATTGTTCATTCGCTCGGTTTAGAGAGCTGTCTACTCGTGCGTGGTGAGGTTGAGCCATCCGAGTGGAGTAGGTTCTTGCTGATTCCTTCGCCGAGCTACATAGAGGCAAATTGTGGGCCTGTGAAGCTTGAAGACATCGAGTGCCTTCTCATCAACCCAGTTCAAACCGTTCATCGCGGCATTCGGGTTGCGCCATCAAGGGTCGATCACAGCGCAAAGCTAGTCGAGCTGCTGTCGAAGGCTGGCGCAACTTCTGTGGTTGAAGGTGGCTGTTTCAAGGTTCTTGGTTTCGAGCGCAAATGAGCCGTCTGACGCGCATGAAGCTAAGGAACCTCTGAACTAAGCCGCCACGCCGCTATCGATCGATTCGAAGCTGTTTTGGATCCCGCGTCGCTGCCTTGATCGTTTGAAGCTGATCGGGTTGCACCCGTCGAACCCCCGATTTTTTGCGACTCGGGGCGAAATCCCCGAGCCGCAGGCGGACTCATCCTGCCGCCGCCAATCGGCGGCGCGCCAGACTCAGGTTCGCCAGCGCAAACAGCACCTGCAGCTGGGTAGCGTTCTTGGCCAGGCCACGGTACCGCACCTTCGTGAATCCGAACTGGCACTTCACCACCCGGAACGGGTGTTCGACGCGCGCCCGCATCTGCGCCTTCAGCTTTTCAAGCTTCTGCGTCGCATCCTTGAGCGCGCCCTCGACCATGCGCTTGAGCGTGCCGCGCTTGGCGGCGACGTGCAGCATGGCCTTGCCCTCCACGTACTTCTCGGCGCCGGTGTAACCGGCGTCGGCATGCACGGTTTTCTCCTCGCCCGTCAGCAGCGCTCCGATCTGGGTGACGTCTGCAGTGTTGGCGGGCGTTGCCACCACCACCCGCACCAGGCCGGACTCGGAGTCCACGCCGATGTGGGCCTTCATGCCGAAGAACCACTGCTTGCCCTTCTTCGTCTGGTGCATCTCCGGATCACGCGTGCCGCTGCTGTTCTTGGTCGAACTCGGCGCGTGGATGATCGTGGCGTCCACGAGCGTGCCGGCGCGCATCTGCATGCCGCGCGCGGCCAGATGCGCGTTCACCGTCTGCAGGATCTTCGGCGCCAGCGCATGCTTCTCAAGAAAGCGCCGGAACTTCAGGATGGTGGTCTCGTCCGGGATCGGATCGACGTTGAGTTGGAGTCCGGCAAAGCGCCGCATCGACTCGATCTCGTACAGCGCATCCTCCATCGCGGGATCGCTCAGCGCGTACCACTGCTGCAGGAAGTGAATTCGCAGCATGGCCTCCGGCGACATCGGCGGCCGGCCCGCCTTGCCACTCTTCGGGTAGTGTTCGGCGATCAGCGCCAGCAGCGGCTGCCACGGCACCACCTGCTCCATCTCGGACAGGAATCGCTCACGCCGCGTCTGCTTCTTCTTCGCGGTGTAGGCAAGGGAGTCAAAGGTCGTCTGCTTCATCGGACGAACAATCTGTGGCGATGCGGAATGGTAGCTGGCTACGGCGGTAAATCAAAGCTTCCCTAACTATGGGTTCAAGCGGACCGCTGGGAGAGAATTCGATGCATCCCGATGCGTGGTCGCGCCGCGGCCGCTTGACGCGGCGTTAGAGGGATGACATGAATCCGCCGTGGCAAAACGTAAAGCACCTTTTCCAAATAGACGACGGAATGCTTCCTGATATATACGTCGAGAATCTCACTGTTGAGCAAACTGTGGTGGCTTATGAGTGGGTAATGGGTCAGTGCTCCATTGCCAACTCTCCTACGTTGTGGAGCATTGAAAAGGAGATGGATATTCCGATTCGGGATGTTCAGTATCCAGCCAGGGAGTTTGCCGCCGGGAAGGCAGGAACATTTAGGCACTGCTTGTCGGGCCTATGTGTCAGTGGCGTGGAACTGCCCCAATTATCCGTAAGCATCGAGAATGGTGGAATTTCCTTCGACTAGAGAGCGGGTAATGGTTGGAATGAGAAGACCGTCCTCGCCTTGTTCGAGTTTCTGCATCAATTAAAGACTCTCTTTCCCAATGCCCGAATATTCCAAGCGCACGAGGGTGGCTATTCAACGCCCAACACTGAGTTTGCGGAGGCGCTGCTCAAGTTTGAGCCGCCGCCCTCTAACCACCCGTTGCAGACGACGTCCTGACATTCGCATAAAAACCGCAGATATCAGGGCGGCTCTGAACTCAACGTTAGGTTCAGCATGAGAGTTCCACGCGATTTCCTACAGAGAGATCCGGCTGAACAGAGATCAATCTGTTCGGACACGTGGTGTTCTCGGTGTAGTCAGGCCGATTTAGGTCTTCGCACTCCCGTTGAGTTTGAGGAGGGCGGTCGCATTTTTGTGGAGGGTGCTTGTGCCAAATGCGGCGGCAGTGTGGTTACAGAGCTCCGAGAGGTTCGCTCCGATGACTAGCTTTGTTTTGGGCTTCTTGCACCTAACCATTCACTCAAGCGGACCGATCAAACGCTTTGCGATTGATGCTGCCGCTTAGCTCAGGCGTTGGGTGGCCAAGTAAACGTATCGCAGCCTTGGAGATTCAAGTGGCAACCATGTCCTTCGCCGATGCTGCAGAGAAGCTCTTGCGCGACGCCGGCAAGCCGATGACGCACAAGGAACTCGCGGCTGCTGCCCTGAAGCAGAAACTAGTCGCAACTGAGTCGGAGACCCCCGACATCAACATGCATGTCTCGATTCGAGTCGAGATGAAAAGGCGCGAAGCTAGGGGGCAACCGCAGCGCTTCGTCTTCCTAGGAAACGGCCTTTTCAGCCTAATCGACCTCGTTGCAGGAAAGCCGACGCAGAAGACGAAGTCAGCCCTTGAGCAGGTTAGGGACTCTCGAGCAGATGCGGCGCAAGAACTCTACGAACGATTAATTTCTGCGAACAACGGGCCGAACTTTGAAGTTATGGTGGCCGATCTTCTAGTTGCCCTTGGTTACCAGGACGTACAGGTTATTGGCGGAAAGGACGATCAAGGCGTCGACATCATTTGCGAGAAGCGAGACGGCATTCTCACCAATCGCATCGCTGTACAGTGCAAGTGCAAGAACCTCAGGCAGCTCGTTGGCCCGAAAGACGTCAGCACTCTCCGCGATAACCTATCCACTTATCAGGCACAACAGGGAATCATCGTTACAACGAGCCGCCTAAACGACGTGGCGAAGACGAAAGCGAAAGAGGCAGCAAAAGAAGTCATTCACTATATCGAGCACGAACAGTTGCTCGATCTGTTTGTCGAGTACAGCATAGGCATCCGAAGCGAGGCACTAAAGTTCTACCAGCTCGATGTGTCGTCGTACGACTTTCTCAAGTAGCACCTCACTAGGCCGCCCAACTATGCGTTCAAGCGGACCGCGGGGAGAGGCTGTAGTGTCTCCTGATGTTGTATCGGCCCGCGGCCGCTTAACGCGGCGTTAGGCGCTATGTGAATCCGAGCTACCTCGTCTCTCAACTAAGGGCTAGTGCCTCGGAGCTTCCTTCCGATGTGAGGGCTCGTGACGTTGTTTTGGCGGCTCTCGCTTGGCCAACGCAAGGCTGGATCGCACCTGCGTTGGATTGGCTTGAGGCTGATGTGGCACTAGATGAAGAGATTGCGAGGGAGCTTGAGCGCGTCGCGGCCATCGGCGCCTATTCGCAGCAACTTCGTCACCGTGCTTTTCGGCTGGCCAAGCGTTGGCGTCGAAGCCCCGGTGGCTCCTGCCCTTGAGTCATGCAAAACTACGCCTAACAATTCGCTCAAGCGGACCAATCAATCGGTTCGCGATTGATTTGGCCGCTTAGCTCAGGCGTTAGGGGCGATGATCAGACCGTGTTGGCATGCCGTAGCCCTTGTTCTCACAGTGGCCTGTGTATCCGATTCATTTGGATCGCCTCCTAAGCCTCCTGCTTCGCAAGAAGAGTTGCGGCTTCACGCACTCGCCGCGGGTGCCGGGGGGTGTGAGGACATTCGCAAAGTCCGCTCGCTTCCAAGCAAACCCGGCATGCTCGGTAGCGACCCAGCCTACAATCGCATTGTCGGTCACGCGGCTGAGTACCGGCGTTGTTTGATCGTTGCTCTTTCGGATTCCTCGCCGGCCGACAACGTCCATATTGGTAGAGGACTCCATGCGGAAACGGTGGCAGATGTTGCTTACGCGATTCTCGTAGATGCAGGGGTTCTAGCGTGGGGAGTATGCGTGCCCGCTGAGATTCTCGACTCCCCGGTGGGGTCTTCAGCGTTCTATGCTTGGCTGCGTACTCCTCAGCACCGCCAGGAGTGGAGTCAATGCATCTTGCACCAAGCTGGCAACCCACTATGCGTTCGAGAGAACCGCGGGGATAGCGCAGAATGTTTCTTGACACCCGTTGAGCCCGAGGCCTTTCCAAACGCCGTGAAGTCCCAATGAACTCTCGCGCAGTAGTGACCACAATTGCATTCATCGGGAGTCTGATCGCGGTCGTGATCGGGGCGGGCTGGCTTTGGTTTGCTGTCGAGGCGTTCTCGCCGCTCGATAAGAATCTGGCAGGCACCTACGCACCGGCTTTCACCAAAGTCGTAATGGATTCAGCGCCATCGTTCCCGATTTACATGGCCATGTTAGGAGTGCTATCTGCGGTTTGCGCGGTCTACTTGTGGCGCTCCCGCCGACCCGCCGAGACCAAGTCGTTCTGGGTATCTGTTCTTGCCACTTTCAACATGTTTGTCGCTGGGCAGTTCCCTCTCGCATTGCTGATTGGCTACTTTTTGCTCCCCAGGGCCGTGACACTGGCGGCCTGATTCATTATCCAAGCCGGCATCCCACGGAGCGGCTGAACTCAAGGCGCAAGAAGACACCATGACTTCGCCAAACAAGATCGTGCTTAATTCCGTTCGAGGCTATGCACCTGAGCTGGACGATCTCGTTGTCGGCTGGATTCGAGATGGCGTAATCTTCTTTGGGGTGGTCGGCGTTGAGGCTGCGAAGATTGAGTCCATTATTGATGAGCTGTGCGTGGGCGATGGATCTCAGCCCTATTCGATGCTCACGGCTTCCCATGGCCCTAATGAGACGCTTCAAGACGCACTGTTCCTCGCCGAACAACTCACCAAAGAATTTGCAGGCCCCGTTGCAGTCATAGAGTTTTAGTCGTGCGAGTTAGCGGGGTCATGCACGAGCTCGGTCAGGTCCATCGAAGCAGCATCGCGCTGCCGCAGGCGGTCAATTTGGCCGAGGGTGCTGCGAGGCTCGGCCTGACCCCAAAGCTGCGTTCGTGTGTTCTTCGCAGGAAATCGAATTTGCCCAATGGTTTCGTTGTCCGTATTGCCTATCCAACGAGGTGAAACGAGCATGATTCAGCCGCAGGCGTGGAAGGTCTTCGGTAGTCACATCCATCAGGATTTCTTGCTGGATTATCCGCAATTCTTCGAGGGCTTGAGCATGGTTTACAAATGCTTAAAAGAACCAGAGCAGCGCGCCTTGCTCGCGTACGTTACCCAGCTGGCTAATGAGAATATTGATGCCTCAGTCAAGGCGAAAGCATGGGATGAATCTGGTAGCGAGATCTTGATCGCCGTGAGTCAAGTAGACGAGTTTCTGCTCCAAGTGCTAGCTGCGCTCAAAGCGGCTGAACGTGAGAGCGGAGCCCAGGGTCAGAGAGCCCAGGGTCAGGCCTAGCTTCGCAGCAACGGCGCGGGTTCTCCGGTAGGCGACCGCCCGACGCGACTCTGTTATCCCTGAAGCCTCTTCGCGTCGCCCCCGACTGCTGATCGGCCCGCCCTGGGTGATCGACAAACGGATGCGGCTGCGCATCGCATCGTAGGGGCAGCGCGCTGCCGGCTTGCCATCGAGGGCTGAAGGCCGCGCCGTGGGCGCTGCTATCCTGTCGCCCCTCCGTTGCGAATGTTCACTTTCCATGTCTGCCCGACTGTTCCGCCGTTCCTGTTCCATCGCCCTGGTTCTTGCTGCCGCGCTTGGCAGTGCTGCGTCCGCTCGGCCGCCACTGGCCTATGCCCCAGCCGACACGCCCTACGTGTTCGGGGCCATCGATCCGCCTTCGGCAGCGATCTCTGATGCCTGGATCGCCCGCGATGACGCGCTGCCCCGGATGTACGCACCGATGCTGCGCGAGTGGCTGGGGGCCGCGGCCGACACCGGCGCCGACAGCAAGCAGCAGCGCGCCCTGTTGAAGGCGATCAGTGCGGAAGTCGAAACCCGCGGCCTGGGCGAACTGATGGAGCGCTGGGGCCTGTCGCGACAGCCGCGTGCAGCGCTGTTCGGGCTGGGCCTGCTGCCGGTGGCGCGGGTCGAACTTGCCGATGCCGAGCGTTTTCGCGAAGCCTTCCTGCGCTTCACCCGCAGCGCGGGGATGCAGGTGCAGACAGCCGATGCTGACGGCCAGACCTACTGGCTGTTGGGGCCGGACACCTCGGAGAACGGCCTGCTGCTTGCGCTGCACGACGGCCAGCTGGTGCTGAGCCTGCTGCCGCGCAGCGCGACCGCCACGGTGCTGCGCGCCGTGTTGGGCCTTGATCCACCGGCCGAATCGGTGCTCGACGCTGGCAGCCTGCAGGCGCTGAACGCGCGTCTTGGCCTGCTGCCGCAGGGCTCTGGGTACCTCGATTCGGCGCGTCTCTGGGCCCTGATTAGCGGCGCGGCGCAGGGCCCGCAGGCGGCGCTGATGGCTGAGCTCGGCTGGATCCCGCCGAGCGAGATTTCCGCCGCCTGCGAAGCGCAGGCGCAGGACTTGATCGAGAGCTGGCCACGCATGGCGGCCGGCTATGCGGCGATCGACGAGCGCGGCTATCGGCTGCGCTATCTGCTGGAAGCCAAGCCCGCCCTGGTCAAGAAACTGCACACCCTGCAGGCGCCGCTGATCGCCGCCGCGGATGCCGATGCCGCCGGCGCGCGCCTGGCGCTGAGCTTGCGCAGCGATCGGCTGATCACCCTGATCAACTCCTGGGGGGGTGCCTTGAGCGGCGAGTGCGTCGGCAGCATGCTCTCGGCACTCAAGCTGGCCGAACTCAGCAGCGCGCTCAATAACCCGGTGGCCGCCGGGCTGGCCCAGCACCTGCCGAGCGTGCATGCGCAGATCGACCATCTGCGCTGGCCGGAGGGTGACAAGCCGCTGGAACTGCAGGCCAGTCTGCAGGGCTACACGCCGGACCTCGCGGCGCTGCTGGCCGACATCGCCACACAGGACCCAAGCTTTCCGGCCGACCTCCAGCCGGGCGAACCCCCGCGTGCCATCGACCTACCTTCTGGCCTGCCCGGCGAAGCCAAGATGCACATCGCCGCCGGCACACAGGCGCTGGGCCTCGCGATTGGCGACCGCGCGGTGGCCGCACTGCCGGCCCGACTGGCGTCCGCGCCGAGCGCGCCCACCCTGCTGGAATTCGCCTACCGCGGCGCCTTCTATCAGTCGGTGATGGAGCAGGCCCTTGAGGGCCAGCCGGACACCGAGCCGATGCTGGCGCCCATCCGCCACCATGGGCAGAGCCTCGATCGCGCGCTGTACAGCGTCGAAGTCAGTGAGTTCGGCCTGGAGTTCGTGGGCGAGCTCAAGTTCCACTGAGCGGGCGCATCGCTTCGAGCATCGGCTTGAAGAGCCGCGACCACCTCGAAGACCCGCGATCACCTCGACGTGGAGCCGCTTGTCTCCCCTCTCCCCTGGAGGGAAGCAAGGGTGGGCGCTTGTCGGCTGCCGGTGGCAGCCGACGCCCGCCTGAGCCCGAGCGGAGCGAAGGTGGTTGGGGGGGATGAGGCTTGCCGCGAGATTTGCCTCCTCTCCCCAACCCCTCTCCCTCAAGGGGAGAGGGGCGCTTCCTTCGCTTCAGTGCATCGGTTCGAGCATCGGTTTGAAGACCTGCGATCACCTCGAAGTGGGGCCGCTTGTCTCCCCTCTCCCCTGGAGGGAGAGGGGTCGGGGGAGAGGGGGATGAGGCTTGCCGCGAGGTTTGCCCCCCTCTCCCCAACCCCTCTCCCTCAAGGGGAGAGGGGCGGCTTCCTGCGTTTCAGCGCGCCGGTTCGAGCATCGGTTTGAAGACCTGCGATCACCTCGACGTGGGGCCGCCTGTCTCCCCTCTCCCCGCGTGGGAGAGGGGCGGCTTCCTGCGTTTCAGCGCGCCGGTTCGAGCATCGGTTTGAAGACCTGCGATCACCTCGACGTGGGGCCGCCTGTCTCCCCTCTCCCCGCGTGGGAGAGGGGTCGGGGGAGAGGGGGATGAGGCTTGCCGCGAGGTTTGCCCCCCTCTCCCCAACCCCTCTCCCTCCAGGGGAGAGGGGCGCTTCCTTCGCTTCAGTGCATCGGTTTGAGCACCGGCTTGAAGACGTGCGATCACCTCGAAGCGAAGACCTGCGATGACCTCGAAGTGGACCTGCTTGTCTCCCACCAGGGGAGAGGGGCGCGATCGCCTTGTTTCGAGGCAGCGGCCATCGAACGTCTGTGTGCAGGACTGGGGTTAAGGTCAATACTCCAGTCCGGAGATTCGAAGGCCGGAGAGCGAGATGCGAAGCCGTTGGGATCACGGGAGTCTTCAATGAAAACTATCGCAATTGCACTGACCTTCCTCGCTGCTGCCTGGTCCCAATGCGCGCCCGCCGTCGAAGCGAAGCCCGCCTCGCCCGTGATCGGCGTGTGGGCTGTCGACACCTCACGGCTGCCCATGGCGCCGGACGCGCGACCCAGGAGCGTCACGATCACCTTCTCCGACGCCGGCGATGAGCGCTTGCGGATGCGGGTTGAGGTGATGGATGCCGCAGGCACGCTGCGGGTGGCGGACGGGGTGACGCCGCTCGATGGTTCGCCGACGCCGGTCGAGGTGAACTTCGAGGCCGATGTGGCGGCGACCACCCAGCCGCGGTCGGACCTTCTGATCCTGCAGCTGGGCAAAGGCGGCGTGCCTGCATCGACGCGGATCTACGCGGTGCAGCCCGACGGCGAGTCCATGGTCGAAACGGTGGCGCACTTCACCCGGGAGGGTCAGCCCGTGCTGCGGGAGAACTACTTCACGCGGGTGCGGTGAGCGGCTGGGGTTCAGTCCCGCGTGCCCGTCGAGCACGCCGCGTTGAAACGATGCCGAACGTTTTCGCATGGCCGGCAGCACGCGACGTACCTGTGCTGGCGTAGTGTCGCCCGACCCTGAACGCGTGCCCTTGAAGAATGCTCAGACTTCTCTCTGCCGCCATCGCCGGCTTTCTCGTCTTGGTGCTCACGACTTATCTCGTCAAGCGCGCCGACGAGCCCTTTTTCATCATCCTGTTCGGCAGCCTTTCGGCCTTTGTGTTGGCGCCCTGGCTGGTGCTGCGCTTCTGGCCACGCCCGGATCTGGTCCAACGCGCTGCGCGTGCCAGCACGCTGGAGGCGCATGAGTTCAACGTGGTTCGGGCGTGGCAGATCGCCGAACTCGAGGACGAGGGGCTGCATTTCGTGCTGGAACTGGCCTCGGGCGGCACGCTGTTCCTGTCCGGCCAGTTCCTCTACGCGCCCGTTGCGAAGCGCGTGTTTCCTTGCGCTGAGCTCAAGGTCAGCATGGACACACGCACGAAGGATGTTCTCGCGCTCGAATGCGCAGGCGAACCGATCGCGATCGTCGACACCTTCGATGCCTTCACCGACGAAGAGCTGGAGCGGCGCGTGTATCCGGGCGCTTTTCGCCTCTACAGCAAGCCCGCAGGCGCGGTTCTCCACGCCTTGGGTCGTGCAGTTGTAGCGCGATGAGCTCGCGCGATGCCAGCGCGCGCAGGCGTCACGGTGGCTTCCGACGCCACGTCGCGCAGCAGGCTTCGCGAACCGTTGCACCCGTGTTGCGCGAAGCACCTACCCCGCAGTTGCGTGGACCCGAGTCCGCCGTGGATCGGCGACTCAGCACCCAACCGCACTGACCGGATCATGGATCGTCGCGGCGCCCACAGGAACACCTAAACCCCTATGAGCCTGCTCGCGCTTCTGGTCGTTCTTGCCGCATTCGTGCTGGTGAGTGTTCTGGTCGGTACCTTGCTGATCGTGGGTCGGGCGGATGTGCCGGCGCCGGTCGAAGGCGCGTCTGCTTTTCTGTACCGGCACGTGATCGCGGCGTGCCTGATCGTCGTCGGCGCGGGCACGCCCTGGTTGGCCAGCTTCGGCAACGCGCGGGGCCTGGTGCTGCTGATGTGCTTCGCAGCGCTTGGCGGCGCTTGGCTGATCTGGAAGCCGATGGGCCTACGCTGGCTCGCTGTGTTCGCTGCACTGACGGTTCTGCTGGGCGAGCTGGCCTGAGCTTCCCGCTCGGTTCTGAAGCCCCTCTCAGAGCTCCCTTGACGCACACGAGAACCGGCGCCGATACGCTGCAGGAGAAATGCCCAGCCGCTGCTGGAACTGACGGCGCAGGGTTTCCACGCTGGCGAAGCCGGAGCGTTCGGCGAGGTCGGTGAGCTTGAGCTGGCTGTGCTCAAGCAGCCGACGCGCCTCGGCCAGGCGTGCTTCGGCCAGCCACTGGCCAGGCGTGCAGCCGGCAGCTTCGTGGAAGCGGCGGAGCAGGCTGCGTTCGCTCAGTGCGGCCTCGCGGGCGAGTTCCAGCAGGGTCCAGCGGTGCGCAAGCTTTGCGCTCATGCGCTCCTGCAGTCGCGCCACCACGCTGCGCGGGCGTGGTGCTACCGGTCGGTCGACGAACTGCGCCTGGCCGCCGTCGCGGTGCGGGGCGATCACCAGCCGTCGTGCGACCTGGTTGGCGATGGCGCTGCCGAAATCGCGGCGCACCAGATGCAGACACAGGTCCAGGCCGGCGGCGCTTCCGGCCGAGCTCAGCACCTGGCCCTCGTCGACATAGAGCACCTTGGCGTCCACGTGAATCTGCGGATAGCGCGCCTGCAGCGCGTCGGCATAGCGCCAGTGGGTGGCGGCGCGGCGACCGTCCAGCAAGCCGCTGGCGGCCAGCACGAAGGCGCCGGAACAGATCGACAGAATGCGCGCGCCGCGTGCGTGGGCACGCTGCAGGGCGCGGCTGAGTTCGCTCGGCACAGGAACATCCGCGCCGCACCAGCCCGGAATGATGATGGTTCCGGCCTGTGCCAAGGCGCGCAGGCCCGCATGGGCGCGCAGGCTCAGGCCATAGTCGGCCTGCAGCAGACCCGCCCGGGTTGCGCACACCGAGAAGCGGTACCAGCGTTCGCCGACTTCAGGACGGTGCAGGCCAAAGACCTCGGCGGCGCAGGAAAACTCAAAGCTGCACAGGCCGGGATAGGCCACTGCGACCACCCGCAGCGGGTCGACAGACGGCGGTGACCTTGGCGGTTTCTGTGGGATGGCTGGCATAGCCGCCAGTGTGCGCCGTGCGCGGGCTTGCCAACAATGGGGTCTCCCGTCACTACCGAGTCGTGCGCCATGAAGAACGCAGTGAACGAAGTTCCGGCGGCATCCGCCGCCGCCGCGGCCGACCATTTCGCGGCGCTGTTCGAGTTCGAGACGGATTGCTGGGATGTGCACGAAGCCCTCGCCAGCGAGACACCCGGCTTCGTGCTGCTCGATGTGCGCGGGCCGGCGCTGTTCGCACAGGGGCACGTGCCGGGGGCGGTCAATCTGCCGCATGGCAGGATCGTCGAGCGCAACCTCACCGCCTATCCGCCGGAGACCCTGTTCGTCACCTACTGCGCAGGGCCGCACTGCAACGGCGCGGCGCGCGGAGCCCTGCGTCTGGCGCGGCTGGGGCGACCAGTGAAGCTGATGACCGGCGGCATCACCGGTTGGCTGGACGAGGGCTTTGCGCTGCAGGGTGCAGGCGGCGATGGCTGACTCTTTGGCCCGCCGGAAGGGCGAGCATCCGGCTGCGGGTCGCGGGCGTTGATGACGCCGCGGTGCTGGCCGCGCTGTGTATCGAGCAGGCCGCGTTCGAGCGCGCCGCGGCGCCACCGGTGGATCTGGCCGTGAGGCTGGCGCTTCTGCTGCGTTCGTCGGACGGGTGCGCCTGGCTGGCCGAAGACGACAGCGCCGCGGTCGGCTTCTGCTGCGGCGAAGTCCTGACAAGCGCCTGACGCAGCCCCAATCGACGAGACGAGACAGACGCAGCAAGCCTCAGCCCTCTTGCGGCGACGGATCCATGTGCACGCGCCCGACGATCCACTGCACGATCGCCTCAAACCGCTGCTGATCCAGCGCATGCCCGCGCGCCATGCGCAGCTCGGTGTAGCCGTCGAATGCGAGCGGTTCGGTGCGTTCGACCTTCACCGCCGCGGGTTGAGCGAGGCCGAGGCGTTGGCGGAGCCGGGTGCTGAGCTCGGGCATGGGTGAGGTCCGGTGGGTCAAGACCCACCCTATGGGATGGGGGCGCGTCGCGGGTTTGGTGGGTCAAGACCCACCCTACGGGATGGGGGCGTGTCGGGGTTGGGTGGGTCGAGACCCGCCCGATGGCGCTGCGCTGCCTGGGCTTAGGCGCGCTTGTGGCGCATCTGTCCGCCGAGGTCGGTTCGCTTCTTTTCCGCTTCGATCTGCTGAAAGAGTTCGACCAGCTGCTGTGCGTTGTTGCGCCACTGCCGCTGCTCGATGACGTAGCGGCGGGCGCGGTTGCCGACTTCGCGGATGGCTTGCGGTTCCAGCGCCAGCAGGGTGTGCAGGCAGGCCTGCATGTCGCCGCGCGGGAACAGCCAGCCGGTGACGCCGTGTTCGATCACTTCGGCAATGGGGCCGTAGTCGGGCGCGACCACGGGCACGCCCATGGCCATCAGCTCGAACAGCTTCATCGGTGAGCCGTAGGTGTTGGAGTCGGGCAGCACCGAGACGTCCATGGCAGCGATCAGGCCAGGCACCTGCTCGTGTGGCACGGCGCCGGTCAGCACGGCCTGGGGGCTGACGCCGTGCTGCTGCAGCGAGGCCTCGACCTGCTTGCGGGTCTTGCCGTCGCCCACCAGCAGCAGGCGCAGATCCTGGCGCGCCGAAAGCTGCGGGGCGGCGGCGTCGATGAAGCGGTGAATGCCGTGCCATTCCACGAAGGCGCCGAGGTAGCCGCAGACCAGGCGCCCGTCGACGCCGAGGCTCTGGCGGATGGCGCGGCGGTCGGTCTTCCCGGGGTCGAAGCGGGTGATGTCGGCGGCGTTGGGGCTGACGATGCAGGTGGCGAGGCGGCCGTGCGCGGCCAGCACCTGGTCGCGGAAGGCGCTGGAGACAAACACCAGGCCGTCGCAGCGGGTGAACACCCAGGCTTCGATGCGCCGCGCCAGGCCGCGCATCAGCAGCGGCCGCACCCGCGGCATCACCGCCGAGTCGTTGACTTCGAGCACGATCGGCACGCCGCGCCGGCGCGCCAGCCACACCCCCGCGAACAGGAACAGCGAGTAGCGCTCGTAGATCCACACGCCGGGCTCGCGCTTGAGCCGCGCGCGCAGCCGCCACCACGCGACGCCGTTGTAGAGCAGTTCGAACAGTTCGAACAGCCACTCGGGCGCTCGCGCGGCCACCGCCGAAAGCAGGCGCGAAAGCCGGCTGGGCGGAGGCGCGGCGCTGCGGGGCGAGGTCTCCTCCGGCGCTTCGGGATGGGCGCCCGGCAGCGACAGGATGTCGACCTGGTAGCCGAGCTGCCGCAGCGCTGCGGTGACGCTGCGGATGTGCACGCCCTCGACGCTGCGGCCGCGGGTGCGATGGTGGTAGAGCACCTTGTCAGTCATGGCGGGTGTTCCGATACAGCGCCCTGCAGCAGCGCTTCCAGGCGGTCGACATTGGTTTGCCAGCAGAAGGTTTCGGCGTGGCGGCGGATGCGGGCACTGTCCCAACCGCGGCCCAGGGCGGCGGCGATGGCGGCGGCGAAGGCGGCCGGCTGCTGCGGCGGGGCGCGCAGGCCGGCGAACTCGGGCGTGACTTCGCGAATGCCCGGCAGGTCGCTCACCACCACCGGGCGGCCGGAGGCCATGGCCTCCAGCACGACGTTGGGCACGCCCTCGGCGTGGCTGGGCAGCAGCAGCAGGTCGCAGGCCGCCAGCCACTGGCCGATCTGCGCGTGCGGCTGCCGACCGAGCCAGCGCAGGCGCTCGCTGAGGCCGTACTGGCGGGCCAGGGCTTCCATGGCGGCGCGGTCTTCGCCTTCACCGATCACGATGCAGTGCTGCCACTCGTCGGCGGGCAGCTGCCGCAGCGCTTCGACCAGGTCCAGCACGCCCTTGCTGCGCTTGAGGTTGCCGACGTAGAGCAGCACCCGATCGGCGGCCGGAAGATCCAGCGCGCGTCGCGCCTCGGCGCCGTCGGCCGGTGCGAAGCGCTGCAGGTCGATGCCGTTGTAGAGCGTGTGCAGACGCTGTGCATCCACGCCATGCGCCTGCAGCTGCTCGGCCAGGTCGCGGCTGACCGTAAGCACCGCCGCGCTGGCGGCCGCGGCCTGCACCACCTGGCGACGTCGCGCCGGCGCCTGGCACTGCACGTTGACGTCGCTGCCGTGCGCCTTCAGCAGCACCGGCAGGCCGAGCCGCCGCGCCAGGCGCACGGCGGCCACGCCGTCCGGGTACAGCCAGGTGGCCAGCAGCACATCGGCACCCCAGCGCTGGAAGCGCGGCAGGGCGCGCCACAGCGACAGCCACAGGCTGAAGGCGTAGCTCGCCCGCCACAGGCCCGGCGTGTAGAAGTAGGGCACCGGCGTCACCGTGATGCCCTGGTAGTCGTGGCTGCCGCGCGCTGCGCGCCGATGCCGCCACCAGCTGCGCCAGGCCACCGGCACCACCACATGCACCGGATGCCGCTGCGCCAGCCGGGTCAGCTGGGCGGCGTTGAACAGGCCGCGGCCGGGCTCCCAGGGCAGGGGGAACAGGTTGGTGATCACCAGCACCTTCATGCCGTCGCTCCGGCGGCGCAGGGGGCTGCGGCCGCGCGCGTAGCCCTGCCGGGCTCGTCTGCTGTCCGCCGCTGCCGCTGAATCGCGCTGCCTGTCATGCCGCCCTGCTCCCCTCGGGCGCGAGGCGCCCCGTGTCACACCTGGATGGATCGCGCTGCTCGACCTCTGCGCGAGGCCGACGAACAGCGCAGGCCGGACGATTTGCCGCCGACCGCGCCGGATTCTAGCGCCAATGTGCTAGCGTCATCACATTAATGAGGTGATCATTCGCACTCTTCGGCCGCCGAGGCACCGCCCGGCGCTGATCCAGCCGCAACGGGTGCCGTGTGTGAAGCCAGAGTCAGAGTTCAAGCTGCATTGCGCCCGCCGCTGGGCCCAGGCGCTGCTGTCGCCGCTGCTGCTGGTCGGCCTGCTGGCCTCGTCCGAGGCGGGGTCGGGCGTGGTCGGCCAGGGCCCGCAGGGCGCCGACAGCGGCCTGCGGCTGGCCTGCACCGGGTTCAGCGCCAGCGGGGCGGCGGTAATCTGCGTGCGCGCCGGTGCCGCAGCCGGCGGCACCGGCACGGCGGCTGCGCCGGTGGCGACCCTCACCGCGGCGATCGCGGGCGCCAAGGCCGGCGATACGGTGCAGGTCGCCGCAGGCACGTATCGCGAGAACCTGGCGCTTGGCAGCTTCGCTTCACCGAGCAGCAAATGCCTGCAGCTGCTCGGCGGCTTCAGCGCGGATTTCAGCCAGCGCCGGGCCGACAGCCAGCGCAGCGTGCTCGATGGCCAAGCCCGCAACCCGACCGTGCAGCTGCATCTGCAGGGCAGCGGCAGCTGTGTGCTCGACGGCTTCGAGATCACTGGCGGCCTTGGCCTCGGCAGCACCTGGCAGGACGGCAACGGCAACGGCGGCGGCGTGTACGCCAGCCTCAGCGACGGCGCCAGCCTGGTCATCAGCCACAACCGCATCCACGGCAACCGCACCCGCAGCCACACCAGCATCGATTCGCGCGGCGGCGGGGTGTATGCGCGCAACAGCGGCAGCGGCCTGCTGCGCATCGAGGACAACGCGGTCGAAAACAATCTGGCCGGCAAGGGCGCAGGCATCACCGTCAGCGGCCGCCAGGCCCGCGTGCTGCGCAACCGCATCGCCACCAACATCGCCCACAGCGACCACGGCGGCGGCCTCTACGTATCCACGGCCAGCACCGAGATCCAGGCCAATGTGATCGTCGGCAATGCGGTCGGGGCGACCGTGGGCTACGGCTGGGGCGGCGGCGTGCTGATCGCCGCGGCCGGGGCGGTCATGGAGCGCAATCTGATCACCGACAACTTCGCCTCCGGCCCGGGCTCCGGCGTGTTCTGGGACGAAGGCGCGGAGGGCAGCATGCGCAATGACCTGCTGGTGGCCAACCGCTGCCCGGACGACAGCCGCAATGGTGCGGCCCTGTACGTCGACGGCGGCCCCGGCGGCGCATCGCGCGTCACCGCCGAACACCTGACCATCGCCCAGCATGTCTGCCCGGCGCCTGCGCCCGGCGGCGCGGCCGTTCTGGTCGAGGCCGGCTCGACGCTGAGGCTGAAGAATTCGATCCTGTGGGGCAACACGCGCGAATTCGCGAGCTATACCGGCGGCAGCTTCGCCGTCAGCTACTCGATCACCGGCCAGGCGGGAACAGGCAACCGCGCTTTGGATCCGCGCTTCGTGTCGCCGGCGACGGGCGACTACCACGTGCAGTCGGCGGGCGGCCACTTCAGCCCCGACGGCTGGGTGATCGATGCGCGCACCAGCCCGGCCGTCGATGCCGGTGATCCGGCGTCGCCCTATGCCAACGAACCTGCGCCCAACGGCGGGCGGGTCAACCTTGGCGCCTACGGCAATACGGTGGAAGCCAGCCGCAGCGTGGTCGATCTGAACGCCCTGTTTGGCGACGGCTTCGAGTAGCGGCGGGCCGCGAAAGACGCGAAAAAGCCCCGGCCCTGGGTGCCAGGGCCGGGGATCACACCGAACGAAAAGTACTCGATGGACGAGTGATAGCAGGTCGCGACCGGCGGAGCTCCGGTGCGGGGCGTGCGAGACAACTCGCGTCGCCCAAAGCACTACTCGCAAACCGGGGCCGAAATCGATCAACCCGATGCGAGGGTGTGTGTCGGCCCCGGGGCCAAGGCCGGCACCGGCACGTCGCAAGTGCGCGTGGACTCGGCCACACACAAGCGCTGCGCGCCCGCCAGCGCAGCGCGCGAACTCGCTGCGCTGAGATGCCGGCTCGGTCAAGATGCCTGCGAGCCCGCCCGCACGCCTGCGCTGCGCAGGCGGGTGCGGCCCGGCCTCGGCGCAGGCCGGGCGGATTCGGCACAATGTGCAACCCATCACACTAATCCAGCCTCATGAGCGCGCCGACCTGCCCCGAACTCGAACTGCCCTGGGCCCAGGGCCTGCCCTGGCGGGTGGACGCCCGCGGCGAGCTGCTGATCGGCGGACGGCCGTTGTCGCGAGTGGTCGCCGCCATCGGTCGCACGCCCTGCTACGTCTACGACCGCAGCCGGCTGAGCAAGCGGATCGCGCAGCTGCGCGGCCTGCTGCCGCCGGCCGTGCACCTGCACTACGCCGTGAAGTGCAACCCGATGCCGGCCCTGGTCGCGCACATGGCGGGCATCACCGACGGCCTCGACGTGGCCTCGGTCGGCGAGCTGCGGGTGGCGCTCGATGCCGGCATGGACCCCCAGCACGTCAGCTTCGCCGGGCCGGGCAAGAGCGATGCCGATCTCAAGCAGGCGCAGGCCGCGGGCATCCTCATCAACATCGAGAGCTTCCGCGAGCTGCGCGCGCTCGCCCAAGCCAGCGAGTCCAGCGGCGAGGCCGCGCGGGTGGCGATCCGCATCAACCCACCCTTCGAGCTCAAGGCCTCGGGCATGCGCATGGGCGGCGGCGCCAAGCAGTTCGGAGTCGATGCCGAGCAGGTGCCGGCCCTGCTGGCCGAGATCCGCGCGCTGGGGCTGGCCTTCGAGGGCTTCCACCTCTACGCCGGTTCGCAGAACCTCAAGGCCGAGGCGATTGTCGAGGCGCAGACCAAGAGCTACGAGCTGATCCTTGGCTGGGCGGATCAACTGCCGGCGCCGGTGCGTAGCCTGAACCTCGGCGGCGGCTTCGGCATCCCGTACACGCTCGCGGATACCCCGCTTGAGCTCGCGCCGGTGGCCGATTGCCTGCAGGGCCTCGCCGAGCGCTGCGCCCGCGATTTCCCGCAGGGCCATCTGGTGCTCGAACTCGGCCGCTATCTGGCGGGCGAAGCCGGCGTCTACGTGGCGCGGGTCATCGACCGCAAGATCTCGCGTGGGCAGGTCTTTCTGGTCTGCGACGGCGGCATGCACCATCACCTCGCTGCCAGCGGCAACTTCGGACAGGTGCTGCGCAAGAACTATCCGTCCATGGTCAATGCGCGGCCCGGCGAGCGCGAGACCGCCAGCGTGGTCGGCCCGCTGTGCACGCCGCTCGACCTGCTCGCCGACCGCGCCGATCTCGGCGTGGCGCAGGAGGGCGATCTGGTGGTGGTGTTCCAGTCCGGTGCCTACGGCAAGACCGCGAGCCCGCGCGAGTTCCTGGGGCATCCGGAAGTGGTGGAGGCGCTGGTGTGAGTCGAGCCTGCGGAAGACGCTACTCGAACCCATCCGCGAACAGCCCCTCCAGCACCGCCGGCAGCGCATAGACGAAGACATCGCTGGCGCTGTTGGTGTCGCCGATGACCAGGTCGCTGGCCACCGAGTCGAAGGCGAACACGCCGGCGTCGCGGCTGACCGCCACCCGCGTACCGCTGGCACCGTTGCCGGGCACCGTGTTGCCGGCATCGCTGCCGCTGATCAGCTCGGGCGGCAGTGCGGGCTGCGCCAGCGACCAGGCATAGGCCTGCGCGGGCTGGCCTGCACCGCGCCGGCACTGCGCGATCACCAGCCCGGTGTTGCTGATCTGCGCGCTGTCGCAGATGCCCATGCCGGCAGCGGCGGGTACCGCGACGGCGGCCGGCTGGTTCAGACGGCGCACCCACAGCTGGGTGGCGCTGGGGCTGCCGGCGCCCGAACCGAAGACCACGAGGCTGCCATCGGGCGAGATCACCGGGTTGCGCGCCCCGTTCAGATCGCTGCCGCCCGGGCCCAGGCTGGCCTGGCTGGTGCTGCCGTTGATGCGGTCGCGCAGGTAGATGCGCACCGAGCCGCTGGTCGGCGTGCCCAGCAGGTTGCTGGCGCTGCTGGCGAAGGCCACCCAGCGACCGTCCTCGCTGATCGTCGGCCGCTCGCCGCCGGCGCCGCCGTTGCCCGGGCCGCCGCCCGGTGTGAGGTCGATACGCTGGGTCGTGCCTGCGCTCAGGTCGCGCACGTAGACAGCGGAGCTCGATGAGCCCGAATCGCCCGCCACCAGGCCGCTGGCGTTGGAGCTGAACACCACGTAGCGGCCGTCGCCGGAGATGCCGCCGACCCGCGAGGTGCTGCCGGCCTGCAGCGTGCCGCTGGCGGTGAGGTTGACCAGGGCGGCCGTGCCGGTGACGCGATCGATGCGCACCACATGCACGCCGCTGATGCCGCCGGTGTAGGTCGAGGATCCGGTGTCGAAGGCGACAAAGCGGCCGTTGGCCGAGGCCACCGCCTTCTCGTTGACCGTCGAGGCCGTGGAGGCCTGGCCGCCGGGCGTGGTGCTGACCACGCTCAGCGCCCCGCTGCTGAGCTCCAGCGCGATCACCTGCGCGCCCGAGGCGCCACCCGACAGCAGGCTGCCGCTGCCGACGCTGAACACCAGCACGCGGCCGTCGGCCGACAGCGCGGGCTCGAAGACACCGCCGTTGGGCTGCGCGCCGCCGGGGCCATCGACGCGGAAGAAGTTGTAGGACTGCGCGTGTGCGGCGCCGGCCGACAGGGCGAAACAGAAGACAAGACTCAGGATCGAGAGGGCAGGGCGCATGGGCTGGGCTCCAGAGGGGTGCCCTGTCTGCTACGCCCTTGTGTGCGGGTTCCCATCACGCGCGCTTCAGCGCGGCGCAATCTCCCGCCCGAGCGCAGCCGCCAGCGCCTCGGCGCGGGCCCGATCCGGCTGTTCGGCGCGCAGCAGGGCGCGCAGCTCGGGCAGGCTCGCACTGAGCAGTTCTGCCGCGGCAGCGCGCTCGCCGCGGGCGCGCAGCCAGTCGGCGCGATCGACCGCGAGCCGCGCCTGCTCCAGCGCGGAAGCGGTTCGGGTCTGCTGCTCGGCCCAGTCCAGCGCTTGGCCCGCGGCCTCCAGCGCATCGCTGAGCGTGCGCACCTGCGCCTGCAGCCGCGCCGCCTGCAGGCCCTGGCGCTCGCGCAGCGCCTGCGCGCCGCCGGCCTCGGCTTCGATTGCGTCGAGCGCGCGCGCGGCCGCCTGGGCCGCGCCTTCGAGCAGCTGCACCTCGACCGCCAGCAGGCGCCAGCGCTCGGCCGAAGGGTTCTCGCCGTCGGTCGATGCCGCAGCCTTGAGCCCGTCCGCGATCGCCGCCTTGGCGCGCGCCGCAGCGCCGCTCAAGGCCAGCACGCGCGCCGCGCCCCAGCGCACGCGATCGGCCTGGCCGGCCTGCAGCCCGGCGAAGCCGCTGGCATCGGCGAGCAGAGCTTCGACTTCGGCGCGCGCGCCGACCAGGTCGCCTTCGGACAGGCGCGCATGCGCCAGAATCCAGCGCGACAGCGCGTCGGGGGCGCGGCCCAGGCCCTGCCAGTCGGCCTGCACGCGCTCGGCCAGCGCGCGCACCTCGGCCGGCCGACCCAGCGCCTGCAGGGCGCTCATCCGCCACTCGTCAACGATGATCCGCAGCAGGCCGCCTTCGCCGCGCGCCTGCACGTACAGGGCGCGGGCACGATCGAAGTGATCCAGCGCGGTCTGCGCTTCGCCCAGCCCCAGCCGCGCGCGGCCGGCCTCGAGCTCGAACTGGTAGGCGAACAGGGAGTTGCCGAGCCCGGCCTCGCGCAGGCGGGCCAGCCCGGCGGCGGCGGCCTCGGCGGCTTCGGCCGAGCGCGCCTGCGAGTTCAGCGCGCCGGCCAGCTGCTGATCGAGGGTGGCCACCGCATCGGCGCTGGCGCGTTCTCGCAGCGCGACCGTGAGGCCGAGCCGCGCTTCGCGCTCGGCCTCGTCGAAGCGTTCGGCATAGGTGGACGCCTGCACGCGCTGCACCGCCGCCATCGCCCTCGCGTCGGCGCTGGGCAGGGCCGCGTAGGCGCGCTCGGCGCGCTCCAGCCAGGGCGTGGCCTCGGGCAGGCGGCCCAGGTCGACCAGCAGCTGCGAGTACAGCGAGGCGGCGCGCGCGTAGGCCGGGCCGCGGTCCAGGCCTTGTGCCGACAGCGCCTGCAGGCTGTCGCGCAGCAGCGGCTCGGCCTGCGTCGCCTCGCCCAGCATCGCGTGCAGCGAACCCAGGTAGGCATTGACCAGGGCGACTTCGGAGGCGCCCTGCGGCAGTTCGCGCCGGACCCGATCGGCGCCGCGCTCCAGCATGCGGCGCAGGGTGATCGGCGCATCGACATCGCCGTCGGGCGACAGCTCCAGCAGCAGGCCGCTGAAAAAGTTGAGGGTGGCCTGGGCCTGCTCGGCCGACTGCTCCGCCAGCGCGCGCTGCTGCTCGGCGCGGGCCTCGGCGGCCAGCGCGCGGTCGCGCTCCAGGCCCAGTCGCCACAGGAACAGCAGCAGGGCCAGCAGCACCAGCACGGCGACGCTGACGCTGCCGCGATGCCGACGGGCGAAGCGCGACAGCCGGTACAGCGGGCGCGGCCGCATCGCCCGCACCGGCCGGCCCTCGCGCCAGCGCTGCAGCTCGTCGCGCAGGGCCTCGACGCTGGGATAGCGCTCGCCTGCGTCGGTTGCGGTGGCCTGCGCGACGATCGCGCGCAGGTCGGCATCCAGCGCCACCGGCTGCAGCTCCGCTGCGCTGGCGCCGCCGTCGGGCCGGCGCGCTTCCAGCAGCTCGCGCAGCAGCATGCCCAGCGAGAACACGTCGGTGGCGGTGGTCACCGCGCGGCCGGCCGACTGTTCGGGGCTGGCGTAGCCCGGTGTCCACACCCGCGTCGAGGTGTCGCGGCTCTCGCCGCCGACATCGACCAGCTTGGCCACACCGAAGTCCAGCACGCGCGGGCTGCCGTCCGCAGTCACCAGCACGTTCGAGGGCTTCAAATCGCGATGGATCACCAGCCGCTGATGCGCATGCGAAACCGCTTCGGCGATGCGCTGCAGCAGCGCCACCCGCGCGCCGCGGTCCAGGCGGTGGCGCGCGGCATAGGCGCAGACGTCCTCGCCGTCGACGTAGTCCATGACGAAATAGGGCTGACCGTCGCTGCTTTCGCCGCCGTCGATGAGCCGCGCGATCCAGGGGTGCTCCAGCGTCGCCAGCACCTGCCGCTCCTGGCGGATGCGGCGGCGGCCTTCCTCGGTCGGAAAGCCGCGCAGCAGCTTGAGTGCGCCGCGCTGGCGGTAGCCGCCCTCGACGCGCTGCACCTCGAACACCGTGCCCATGCCGCCGGCGCCGAGCTCGCGCAGCACCTCCCAGGCGCCGATGCGGCTGCCGGCGGCCGCGGCCGGACTGTCGTTCTCCAGGCGCAGGGCGGAGGCCGCAAGCGCGCCGCGGATCACCGTCTCGGCGTCTTCGTCGGCGCGCAGCAGGCCGGCCAGGGCGAGCCGCTCTTCGTGCGTCAGCGCCAGCGCGGCCAGCGCCTCGGCGCGGGCCGCGTGCGGCAGCGCGACCAGGGCCTCGAAATGGGCCGCCAGCGCATCGAGTGAGGGCGTGGGCTCGGTCATGGTGGGCGGGCCTGTCGGGCGCAGACGCGGTTATCGGGGGTACGTCACGGCGCGCCCGATCGGATCAGGCGCGGTCGACAGCGGCGGCCTCACTCGGCCTCCATCGCCTGCTTCAGCCAGGCGCGACCGAAGCGCAGGTCGCGGTCCACCGTCGGCACCGACACGCCCAGCGCGCGCGCCACCTGCTCGCGGTCGAGGCCGGCGAAATAGGTCAGCTCCAGCACCTGCGAGCGCCGCGCGTCCCGTCTGCCCAGCGCCTCCAGCGCCTCATGCAGGCGCAGCAGGGTGGCGTCCTCCTCGCAGGCGACGGCGTCGGCGGCCGACAGGCTGAGCGGCACCGCGCCGCCGCCGCGCTTGTCGCGCAGGCGCCGGCGTGCCGCATCCACCAGCACTTGGCGGGTGGCCTGGGCCACCACGTTGAAGAAGTGCCGGCGGTCTTCCCAGCCGGCGTCGGCGTCGAGCAGGCGCAGCAGGGCCTCGTGCGCCAGCTCGGTGGCCGACAGGCTGCCGCCGGGCAGGGCGCGCGCGCTGCGCTGGGCGATCGCCCGCACCTGGGTGTAGACGGCTTCCACCAGCCGTTCGCGGGCACTGGCATCGCCGTTCTGCCACTGCCGCAGCAGGCGGGTGATCGCCGGTGGCTGCAGATCTTCGGCCTCGTGCATCGGGCGGCGCTCCGCGTGCGGATCCAGTGGCCGGGCCCGTCCGGCCCGGCGCGGGCTGCAGCGTAGCCAAAAGTCGCGGGCGGCGTTGGCTGCCGCGGCGCCCCGCGCGCTGCGTCCGGCTCGCCGCGCGCAGCGACGCCAGCACCCGCGCCGCCGGCCTGCGGCCGGCACCGCACCTGAGGGCCTGCACCCGTCGGGATGCCTTACCCGCGCGAATCGTGCACCCTAGACCGCTTCGCACCGCTCTTCGACTAGCCGATGGACCCCACCGAATACGCCCGGGAACTGTTCTTCAAGGCCCTGGATCACCATCAGCGCGGTCGCCTCGACGAGGCCGAGACCCTGTATCGGGAGGCGCTCGCGCGCGTGCCGGAGCGCGTTTCGGTGCTGTCCAATCTCGCCACCGTGCTGGTTCTGAAGGGCCGCCACGCTGAAGCGCGCGCGCTGGCCGAGCGCGCCCTCGCGCTCGAACCGAACTGCGCCGAGGCCCACGCCATCCTGGCCGAAGTGCGGCGCGGCCAGCGCGGCCCGCACGCCGCCCTGCAGGAGCTTGAGCGGGTGCTGGCGCGCTCGCCGGACGACCCCGAGCTGCATTTCCACCGCAGCGCCCTGCTCGCCGAGCTCGGCCGCTTCGACGCGGCGCTTGAGGCCAGCGCGCGCGCGCTTGAGCTGCGCCCCGATCATCCCGGCAACCGCGCCCACCACGCCCTGCTGATGGCGACCGCGGGCGACACCGCGGGCGCGCTGCGCAGTCTGGGGGATCTGCTGCGCGAGGATCCGCGGCCGCTGGCGGCCGGCGAAGCCTGGGCCGGTCTGCTGCTGCGGCGGGCCGCCGAGGCGGGCGGCCAGCTCGATGACAGCGTCGACGCCGCCCTGCTGGTGCGCGCGCTTGACACCCCATGGTCGCCGCCGCGCCGGCTGCTGGCCTTGGCCAGCCAGGTGCTGCGCGCCGACCCCAAGACCGGCCCCTGGCTGCAGCGCGTGCGCGAAACCCGGCCGCAGCTCCTGCCGCCGCACAGCTGGTCCGATCTGCGCCTGAGCGGGGCGATCTACAGCAAGCCGCTGCTGCGCGCCTTGCTGCGGCAGCCGGTGATCCCCGACCTGGATGTCCAGCACCTGCTGGTGCAGTTGCGCGCCATGCTGCTGGAGCGCGCCGCCCGCAGCACGCTGGAGGCGCCGTTCGACGACGCCCAGCTGTCCTTCCTCTGCGCCCTGGCCGCGCATGCGCTGCGCCAGCACTACGTGTGGCCGGTGACGCCCGCCGAGCAGGCCCAGCTGGATGCGCTCGGCGAACGCCTGCGCGCTGCTTGCGCGCAGGCGCAGCCCTGGCCCGTCGCCTGGCTGCCGGCGCTGTTGGCCTACCGGCCGCTGGCCGAGCTCGCCCCGGTGGAGATGCTGAAAGCGCGCGGTGGCCCAGCGCCCGTGCAGGCCCTGCTGGCGCAGGCGGCCGCCGACCCCGGCCCGCTGCCGAATCTGCGTTGGACCCACCTGCCGACGCCGCCGCGCAGCCTGAGCCTGGCCGACTACCTGGCCGAGCGCATCACGCCTTTCACCCTGCCGCGCCTGCCCAAGCTGGGCGAGCCGCGGGTGTTGGCCATAGCAGCCGGCGGCGGCGAGTGGGCCTTCGAGCTCGCGGTGCGGCTGCGGGGTGCCAGCGTGCGGGTGCTCGAAGCCGACCCGCAGGCCGCAAGCGCTTTGGGCGAACAGGCGCAGCGGCTGCGGCTGCCGCAGCTGAGCGTGCTGCAGGGCGGCCTGGATGCGGCCGGCGCCGGTGGCTACACGGTGATGGACAGCGGCCGTCTGCTGCTGATGCCGGGGACGCTGCCGGCGCGTCTGTCTGAGCTGCGGCGCTGGCTGGCGCCGCGCGGCCTGCTGCGTCTGCGTGTGGCCAGCGCACGCTTGCGCACGGCGCTGCAGGCGGCACGCCAATCGCTCAGGGACGCAGGCCTGGACGCCGCAGGTGTCGACGTGCGTGCGGCGCGCGCGCATCTGCTCGCTCTGCCGGCGGAGCACCCTGCCGCAGCGCTGCATGCGCTGCCTGAGCTGCACAGCCTGGGGCCCTGCAGCAGTCTGCTGCGCGAGTGGGACGCCACGCCCCTCGGTCTGGTGAACTTCATCGCGGCAGTGCAGGCGGCCGGTCTGCGCCTGCGCGGCCTTGAACTGGGGCCCGACGAGCGCGCGGCCTTGCCCAAGCACGGCCCGATGCCCGCCGACCTGCCGGCCTGGGCCGCGCTGGAGGCCGACCATCCGCGCATGTTCCGCGACTTCTACACGCTCTGGGCCAGCCCATAGGGTGGGTCTTAACCCACCGAAGCCCGACCCTCGCCCCGCTCATGGAAACACCGGCCGACCCTGCCTCGACTCTGGTCCCGGTCGTGGAAGGGCAGGCATCGGCGCCCGACCCGCGCGACAAGCCTCGGTCACCCCGATGTTGGGCATCGCCTTCGGCTCCGCCCAACCTACCCGATCACTTCGGCGCGCCCATAGGGTGGGTCTTGACCCACCGGAGCTCGACCCTCGCCCCGCTCATGGAAACACCGGCCGACCCTGCCTCGACTCTGGTCCCGGTCGTGGAAGGGCCGGCATCGGCGCTCGACCCGCGCGACAAGCCTCCGTCACCCCGATGTTGGGCATCGCCTTCGGCTCCACCCCACCTATCCGATCGTTCAACCAAGCCCGCCCCGTCAATCCGCGGCGCCACGCTGCGGCGCTCGCAGCGCCGCCCGCGCCCTCAATCCTCGTTGAACTCGCGGCCCTCGGCCTCGGCCTGGAGGCGCGCGCGCTGGATCTTGCCGGTGTTGGTCTTGGGAAGGCTGTCGCGGAACTCGACCTCGCGTGGAACCATGAAGTCCTCGAGCTGGCTGCGGCAGTGGGCGATGATCGCGCGGGCATCGAGTGTGATGCCCTCGGCCAGCACCACCACCGCGCGGATCGCACGGCCCAGCACTTCATCCGGCACGCCGACCACGGCGGCTTCGCGGATGCCGGGCAAGGCGTACAGCGCGGCCTCGACTTCCTTCGGCGCGACCTTCTCGCCGCGCGACTTGATGATGTCGTCCTTGCGGCCGACGAAGTAGACGAAGCCTTCTTCATCCATGCGGAACAGGTCGCCGGTGTGCAGCACCTTCTCCCACGGGTAGCGGCCGGGCTTCAGCGCCTTGGATGTCGCTTTCTCGTTGCGCCAATACCCCTGCATGACGTGGCCGCCGCGTACCACCAGCTCGCCGACCGTGTTCGGCGGCAGCGGCTGGCCATGGTCGTCGGCGACCCAGATCTCGGTGCCCGGAATGGCGATGCCGACGCTGTCCGGGCGGCGCGCAAGCTCGGCCGGCGGCAGCCAGGTGCAGCGCTTCGACTCGGTCATGCCGTACATCGAGAACACGCGCGCCTGCGGAAACAGCGTCTGCAGCTTCAGGATGTGCGCTGGCGGCAGCGCCGCCGCCGTATTGGTCAGGAAGCGCACCGGCGCCACCCACTCGGGCTTCAGGCTCTTCATCTGCACCAGCATGGCGGCGATCGTCGGCACCAGCGGGAAGCCGGTGACGCGCTCGCGTTCGAGCAGCGGCAGCACCTTCTGCGGGAACGCGAAGCTGCGCTCCAGCACCAGGGTGTAGCCCTTCAGCACCGCCATCAGCAGCTGGTAGAGGCCGTAGTCGAAAGCCAGCGGCAGCACGCTCAGCACGACCTCGTCCTCGCTCGCCTCCAGGTAGGTGGTGATCGAAGTGGCGGCGTGCAGGATGTTCTTGTGCGTCATCATGACGCCCTTGGGGTTGCCGGTGGACCCCGAGGTGTAGACCAGCATGGCGAGATCGATATCGATGCCGCGCGGCGCCGCCGGCAGCCGCGTATCGGTCGCGTCGAGAAAGCCGTTCCAGCCCAGGCCCAGCGCGCCGAGCTCCGACGCGGCCGTCGCGTCCATCACCACGATGCGGCGCAGGCTGGGCGTCTGTGCGGCGGCTTCCAGCGCGGCCGGCAGCAGGCTCAGCTGGGTGATCAGCACGCTGGCTTCGCAGTTGCCCAGCACGAAGGCCAGCTTGTGCGCCTTGGTGGTCGGGTTGATCACGCTGAACACGCCGCCGGCGCGCAGGGTGGCGAAGATCGACACGCAGGTTTCGATGCGGTTCTCGGCGAACACCACGCAGCGCTCGCCGTTGGCGAGCCCGGCTGCGTGCACCAGCGCGGCAGCGCAGCGCTCGACCGCCGCGTCGAAGCCGGCATAGTCGAGGCGCTCGTCGCCGCAGACCAGTGCGGTGTGCTGTGGACGGCGCGCGGCGGCGTCGCGCAGGAAGGCCTCGAAACGCTTCATGACGATCAGGCTCCGCTCTTGCGGCCGATGTAGCGCACCAGTGCGCCGATGCCGTCGATGTTTTCCGGCAGCACTTCATCGTCATCGACGGTGAAGCCGTAGGTCTCCTCCAGCCAGGTCACGAGCGTGAGCACGCCCATCGAATCGATGATGCCGGCCTCGAACAGACTGGTGTCGACAGCGAGCGGGGCGTCACCGGCGGTGGGAAAGGCATCCGCCAGGAAGGCGCGGACCTGGGTTTCGATCGGGCTCATGCAGGTGTTCCGGATGTGCGGGCCGCGGGCCCGTGCGTTTGGAGATGTCGGCGCGGATGCGCGGCGTGGCCTGCACGCCTGCGGCCCGAGCCGATCGAATCCGGCAGGTGCTGCCGGGGCGCGGAATGCTAGCACTCAGGCGGCGTCCGGCTTGACGGACGGCTGTGCAGGTGCCGATTCGGACGCGGTCCCAGCGGCGGCTGCAGGCGCCTCGCCAGGCCGCGGCAGCACGCCCACCCGCCGCGCCGGGCTGCCGGCGACGACGGTGTAGGGCGCGACGTTCGCGCTGACGATGCTGCGCGCGGTGACGATGCTGCCCTCGCCGATCTCGACGCCCGGCAGGATCATCGCGTCGGCGCCGATCCAGACGTTGTCGTGCACCACGATCGCGCGCACGTCCTCGTCATCGGGTGGCGCGCCGGCCAGCCGCGCGGCCGGGTCACTGGCGTGGCCCGAGGAATCGCGGAAGCTGACCCCGCTGGCGACCTGCACGTGCCGGCCCAAGCGGATCTCGCGGCCCACGATGAAACTCACGGCGTGGCCGATGTCGCAGTAGTCGCCGATGTGCAGCTTGGGCCGGGCCACGAAGCTGGCCGCGAACTTGAGGCTCAGCTTGCCGTTGAACTGCACGTAGTCACCGACGACCAGCTCACCGCGACCGCTGACCCAGGGCACGTAGATGCCGGCGGTGACACCGCGGCCGAAGCGCGTGCAGTAGGCCTTGAGCAGGGGCTCGGCCAGCAGCTTGCCGCGCACGAAGAAGACGATCGCGCGCAGGCCGAGGAACAGCCACAGCATCGGCATCACCACCAGCCTTGGCGCCGGCAGGGTGAAGTGCTGCAGCTGACGCTTGCCGCGGCGCAGCGCGCGCGCCAGCGGATGATCGGCGCGCGCGGCCCAGTGGCGCAGAGCGGACAGACTCATGGGGCGGCTCCTCAGCGACCGAACAGGCGCTGCAGCCAGCCGCGGGGCGGCGCGCTGTCCCTGCCGGCCGCGGACTCGTCGCTGATCAGCGCTGGCTCCGGCGCGGCCTCGGCCTGCACCAGCTCTGCCGCCAGCCCACCCAGGCTGGACTGACCCAGCCTGAGCAGGGACAGGCGCTGTCCAGTGCGCGCCTCTAGGCGGGCCATGAAGTCCAACGCCAGCAGCGAGTGGCCGCCGAGATCGAAGAAGTTGTCCTCGGGCTCTGCCGACTCCAGCTTCAGCACCTCGCGACACAGCTGCCGCACGAGCGCCAGCGCCGAGTCGAAATCCAGCGCCGACGCAGACGCCGCTGCCGCACGCGCGGGTCGCAGCGCGGCCTCGGCCGGTCGTGCGCACCAGTCGCGCAGGCGCAGCGCGTAGGCCTGTGCCCAGGCTTCGATCTGGCGGGCCTCCAGCACGTCCGTGCTGTAGTTGAACAGCAGCTCAAGGCCGCGCGGCGTTTCCACGCACCACAGCCCCAGCGCATGCGCGGAGTTGCGCACCGGCACATCGAAGCGGGCGTGTTCCAGCGGACCCCAGTGGGTGATGCGGTCGCGCGCGTCCTGGAACGAAAACAGGGTCTGGAAGAGCGCGCGCTGAGGATCCGCACCTGCCCGCCGCAGCTCGGGCAGCAGCGCGTCCAGCGGCAGCTCGGCATGGCCGAGCGCTGCCGCCAGCGCGGCATGAACCTCGGCCAGCCAGTCGCCGAGCGGCTGCGGCCGCAGCTGCAGCCGCAGCGGCACCGCATTGACGAAGCAGCCCATCACCGGCAGCAGCTCGGGGCGCTCGCGGCCGCGCACCGGCAGGCCCAGCACCAGCGCGTCGACGTCGCCGATGGCTGCCAGCTCGGCGGCCCAGGCGGCCAGCAGCACCACGAACAGGGTGGTGCCGTGACGCCGGGCCAGCGCATGCAGGCCTTCCACCTCATCGACCGGCAGCAGGCTCAGCAGCGAATCGCCGCGGCCACTCAGCCGATCCGCGGCCGCCTGCGCCGGATGCAGGCGCAGCGGCGGCGGCAGCGGCAGCAGGCTGCGCTTGAAGTGCTCGATCGAGGGGGCATAAGCGCCCGCCGCCAGCTGCGCCTGCTGCCAGGCGGCGAAGTCGCCGTAGCCGATCGCCAGCGTTGGCAGCCGCGGCAGGCGCTGCTGCAGCCGCGCGCTGTACAGCTCGGCCAGCTCGGCGTACAGCAGGTCGAAGCTCCAGCCGTCCCACACCAGGTGATGCACCACGAACACGAACACGTGCTCGTCGGCGGCAAGCCGATACAGCGCCGCCCGGAACGGCGGCCCCGAGCGCATGTCGATGGGCGTGGACTGCAGGATCTCAGCGCCCTGGAGTGCTGCGGCTTCGGCCTGCGGCCGCGCCAGCGCGGACAGGTCGACGAAGCCCAGTTCGAACGGGCCCTCGCTCAGCACGCGCTGCTGCAATCCGGCTTCGCCTGCCACCAGCACGCTGCGCAGCGCCGGCTGACGGGCGACCAGATCGCGCAGCGCGGCTTCAAAGGCGGCACGCTCAAGCGGCCCGCGCAGGCGGTGCGCCGACGGCAGCAGATTGACCCGGCCGTCGCTGCTGCTGCACTCCAGGTACCACAGGCCGGCCTGCACGGCCGACAGCGGCGCCCTCTCGCGATCGGCGCGCGCCGGGATCGACGCGCTGCTGGCTTCCGCGACGTGCAGACGGGCCGCCAGCGCACGCGGGCTGGGGGCTTCGAACAGCAGGCGCAGCGGCGGGCGCGGGTGGCCGAGCGTCTGCAGGCGCCCGGCCAGCTCGGCGGCCAGCAGCGAATGTCCGCCGGCTTCGAAGAAGCTCTGATCGGGTGCGAGTGCGGGCGTCTGCAGCAGCTCGCCCATCAGGCCGGCGATCACGGCGATGCGCTCGGCGTCGGCGGCGGCAGCGCCGTTCGCCTGGGTCGGCGCGGACGCAGCCGCGGTCGCGGCCGAGCCCGCCTGCGCGCTCGCCAGGGCCTTGCGATCGATCTTGCCGTTGGGCAGCAGGGGCAGCGCCTCCAGCGCGCGCAGCGACTGCGGCAGCATGTAGTCGGGCAGGCGCGCAGCCAGCGCGCGGCGCAGCTCCGCAAGGGTCGGCGCGCGCTGGCCGGGGCGCGGCTGCACATGCGCCACCAGGCGGTCGTCGACCGGCCCGAAGTGTTCGACGCAGACCGCGGCGCGCGCGATCTCGGGCTGCGACTCGAGCGCGGCCTCGATCTCGCCCAGCTCGATGCGGTAGCCGCGCAGCTTGACCTGGTGGTCCATGCGACCGAGGTGGCGCAGCTCGCCCGCGGCCGTCCAGGCGCCGAGGTCGCCAGTGCGGTACAGACGCGCGCCAGTGGCGCTGCTGCAGGGGTCGGCGATGAAGCGTTCGGCCGTCAGTTCCGGGCGCGCGTGGTAGCCGCGGGCGACGCCGGCGCCGCCGATGCAGATCTCGCCGGGCGCATCGACGCCGCACTCGCGGCCGGCCTCATCGAGCACGCGCACCACGGTGGCGTCGATCGGCCGCCCCACGGTGATCCGCGCCGGATCGTCGATGCGCGCGCAGGTCGACCACACCGTGGTCTCGGTCGGCCCGTACATGTTCCACAGCTCGGCGACACCGGCCGCCAGCAGCCGCTGCGCCAGCGCGGGGCTCAGGGCCTCGCCGCCGCACAGGGCGCGAAAGCCCGGCGGCGCGCGGAAGCCGGCGTTCAGCAGCAGATGCCAGGTGCTGGGCGTGGCCTGCAGCAGCTGCACGCCCTGATGTTCGATCAGGGCCTTCAGCGCGGCGCCGTCGGCCGCATCGCTGCGCGGCGCCAGCACGATCTGCGCGCCCACCACCAGCGGCAGCAGCAGCTCCAGCACGGCGATGTCGAAGCTCAGGGTCGTCACTGCAAGCAGGCGCTCGCCGGCCTTCAGACCCGGCGTGTGCGCCATGCTGCGCAGGAAATTGACCACCCCCGAGTGCAGCACGACCACGCCCTTGGGCGTGCCCGTGCTGCCCGAGGTGTAGATCACATAGGCAGGGGCGTCCTCGGTGATGGCGAGCTGCGGCGCCTGCGCCGGCGCCCGCTCGATCTCGTCCGCGTCGGCATCGAGGCGCAGGCCGTCGATGCCGCCCAGGGCCAGGTGCTCGGCGCCTGCGCGATCGCTGAGCAGCAGACGCAGGCCGGCGTCCTCGGCCATCTCGCGCAGCCGCGCCAGAGGAAAGCCCGGGTCGAGCGGCACGTAGGCCGCGCCGGCCTTGAGCACGCCGAGCAGGGCGGCGACCAGGTCCGGACCGCGCGGCAGGCACAGGCCAACCCAGTCGCCCGGGCGCAGGCCGCGTGCGATCAGGGCCTGGGCGATGCGGTTGGCGCGCGCGTCCAGCTCGGCATGCGTCCACTGCTGGCCTTCGAAGCGCAGCGCAACGGCGTCGGGCGCGCGCGCGGCGCAGGCGGCGGTCAGGGTTTCGATGCGCGTGGATGGGCCGCTCCGCACGAGCTCGACGCGCGGCGTCGACGCCGCGGCCAGGCCCGCCAGTTCCTGCAGGGAGTCACGCAGCGCCTCGGCGATGACTGCGATGCGCTCGGGGCTGAAGAACTCGACGCTGTAGTGCAGATCCAGCGCGAGCGCATCGCCCTCGTCGTAGAAGTTGAACATCAGCTCGCCGAGCAGGCCGGGCTTGCGGCCCTCGCGCATCTGCGCCGACAGCGGCGCGAAGCCGGACAGATCGACGCGCGGATTGAGGTTGAAGAACACGCCGCTGAGCGGCGCGCGCTCGCCGCGGCTGGGCAGGCCCAGCGCGCGCGCGGCGAGCCCTTGGGTCATGTGCGGGTGCTCCAGCGCATCCATCAGCGCAGCGCGCACTGGCGCCAGCGCCGAGTGCACGGGCGCGCTCGCCGGCAGGCGCAGGCGCAGCGGTAGGTCAAGCACGCCGTCGGCGAGCAGGGCCGGGTGGCGCGCCAGCGCCTGGCTGGCGTAGGGCAGGCTGAGAACGAAATCCGCGCGACCGCTGAGCCGCTGGATCGCCGTCGCGGTGGCGCTGAGCAGCAGCGGAAACAGGGTGCAGCGCTCGCGCTTCAGCAGCGCGCGCAGGGCGGCCACCAGCGGGCCCTCGAAGCGCAGCTGCCGGGTGTCGGCGGCGAACTGGCGCGACCCTGCGGGCTCGCGGTCGCCCAGGCTGAGCGCGGCCGGCGGCTCGCGCAGCGCTTGCAGCCAGTAGGCGCGGTCGGCTGCGGCCTCGGGCGAGGCCATGCGTGCGCTTTCGCTGTGCGCGAAAGCCAGCGGCGACTCGGCGGCAGCCAGCGCCAGCGGCATGCCCTGCGCGTGCGCGCGGTAGGCCGCCGCGAGCTCAGCGAGAAAGGTGCTGGCGGCCCAGCCGTCGAACACCAGATGGCTGGCGATCACGTGCAGCACGGCGCGCTGCGGGCCCAGCCAGAACAGGCTGAGCGCGATCATCGGCGCGCGCCCCAGCGCGAAGCGCTGCTGGGCAGCGGCGGCCAGGGCAGAACGCAGCGCCGCCTCGGGCTCACCGGCCTGGTCGAGGTCGATGATCTCGATGCGCGGCTGTGCCTGCGCATCGACGACCTGACGCGGCGCATCCGCTTCGATGCGCAGGCGGAACGCCGGGTGGCGCGCACACACCGCGCGCAGCGCCGCTTCCAGGGCGCCGCGATCGATCGCGCCGCGCAGCTCCAGGCTGAAGGTTTCATCCAGCGCGCGCAGGGCGTTCTCATCGAAGCTCGCCGCCAGCCAGCGCTCGGCCTGGCCCGGGCTGAGCGGGGCCTCCAGCCGTTCGCTCGCGGCGGACTCCGCTGGGATCGGCGCGCTCTGCGCGCGCTCCGGCGGCGGGGCGCCGTCGCGGCGGCTGATGAAGCCCAGCGCCATCAGCTCGTCCAGCGCGCCGACCAACACGTCGACAATGCGCTCCAGCTCGGCTGCGCCCATGGCGGCGGTGACGAAGTGGCCGAACTGCTCGTACAGGTGCAGGCCGTGGAAGCGCGCGAGGTAGTAGAACAGGCTGACGTACTTCTGGTCCTCGTCCCACTGCAGCCGCCACAGCGAGGCGCAGTGGACCGCCTTCACCGGTGCGCTGCGGGCGACGAAGGCCGCGTTGAGCCGATCGATCAGACCCTGGGTACGGGCGTTGAGCGCGTCGTAGAAGGCCTGGCCACCCTGCTTCAGTTCCAGCAGCGTGGCCTTGGCTGCGGCCAGCGCCAGCGGGTGACGCACGAAGGTGCCGGCGAAGTAGGTGACGCCGGCTTCGGGATAGCTGTCGTCGCCGTACTGCCAGTGGCCGCCGTCGAGCGCATCCAGCCACTGCGCGCTGCCGGCGATCGCGGCGAACGGCAGGCCGCCGCCGATGATCTTGCCGTAGGTGCAGATATCCGCGCGCACGCCGTAGAACTGCTGGGCGCCGCCGGGCGCCAGACGGAAGCCGGTGACGACTTCATCGAAGATCAGCGCCGCGCCGCAGCCGTCGCAGATCTCGCGCAGGGCCTGCACGAAGGCGCGCGGCTGCAGAGTCGGGTACTTGTTCTGGATTGGCTCGATCATCACCGCCGCCAGCTCGTGGCCGCGTTCGCGCAGGATCGCCAGCGCCTCGTCCGACGCGTAGTCCAGCACCAGCACGTTCTCGACCGCGTTGGCGAGGATTCCCGGCGCGGCCGACAGCGAGCGCAGCTGGCGGGTGCCGCGCACGATCACCTCGTCGAAGATGCCGTGGTAGCTGTTGGTGAAGATGGCGATGGTCTTGCGCCCGGTCACCGTGCGGGCGATGCGCATGGCGCCCATCACCGCCTCCGAGCCGGTGTTGCAGAAGCCGACGCGGGCGTGGCCGGTGAACTCGCTGATCAGATCGGCGACTTCCGCCGCCAGCGGGTGCTGCGGGCCGACTTCGAGCCCGCGATCGAGCTGCGCGTGCATCGCCGCCACCAGCGCCTTGGGCTGATAGCCGAGCAGGTTGGCGCCGAAGCAGCTCAAGAGATCGATGTAGGCGTTGCCGTCGATGTCCCAGACCCGCGCGCCGTCGGAACGCTCGGCCACGATCGGATAGACCAGATCCTTCCACAGCGGGTTGAAGCCGGTGACCACGCGCGGGTCGGCCATGCGCGCGCGGTGCTGCTGGCTGAAGGCGCGCGATTGGCCGCTGCGGGCGAGATAGCGCTGGGTGAAATCGTCGAGCCAGGCGCGCTGCGCGGCGCTCATCTGCTGCACCGGCTTGACCGTGATCCGCGCCGAGGCGCCGAAGGGCTTGGCGATGAGGTCGGCCTTGTCGTCGCCCTCCGTGCCGGTGCGCGTGGAGGCCGTGGCGGACACGCCCGGCCGGGCGGCGACCGGCAGCGCGTTCGCTGCGGCTGCGCTCTGCGCTGCGCCCGGCTGTGCTGCGGCGATCGGCGTCGGGACGGATGAAGGCGCAGGCAGGGCGACCCCACCGAGCAGGGCCAGCTGCTGCTGCATCAGCGCCATCTGCTGCTGGATCAGGCCGAGCACGCCGGCATCGGCGGGCGCTGCGGGCCCCGCGATCGGCTGCGGCATCGCGCCGGCCACGGGCGCAAGCGTCGGCGCGAAGCCCTGCGCGCCTGCGACCGCTCGCGCGCTGTCGTCAGCGACCGCGGCTGCCGGTGCCGGCGCAAAGCGCTCCGGCGGCAGCTCGGCGTGCAGGAACTCGACCAGACGCTCGACCGTGTCGAGGTCTTCCATCAGCCGGCGGAAGCGCAGCTTGATCCCGAACACGCGCTCCAGCTCCAGCGTGGCCTGGGTCAGGCTGAGCGAATCGAGGCCCTGTTCGACCAGGCTCTCGGCCGGCGACAGATCCTCGGCTGCGAGCCCGGCCACGTCGGCGAGCAGGCGGCGCAATTCCAGGGCAAGGGTGGGGCGGCGGTCGGCCATGGGCGGGTCCTCAGTGGCGCGACTCGGCGCGGCCAGCGGTTCAGCGACTGAATCAATGGGCGAAGCGATGCTGGCGACGGCGCTGTGCGCGCGGAACCAGAAGCGGGTGTCGGCGAAGCGATAGGTCGGAAGATTCACGCGTCGCGCATCGCGCGGCAGCGGCCATTCGAGAGGGAGACCGGCGCACCACAGCCGGCCGACGGCTTCGACCGCATGCAGGGCCGCATCGGCCAATGCATTCGGCGGCGGCAGCAGCGGCTGCACCCGCGGCGCGCGGCCCTGGGCATCGCGGTGCTGGCGCGCGAGCGCGCTCAGGGCCTGGCCGGGGCCGAGCTCGACCAGCACCGTGCCGGGCTGGGCCAGCTCGCGTGCGAGGGCCTCCGAGAAGCGCACCGGCGCGCGCACCTGGCGCGCCCAGTAGGCGGGGTCGGTGGCTTCGTCGGCGCGCAGCGGCGCAGCGCTGACGCAGGAGTAGATCGGCAGCCGCGGTGGCGACAGTGCGATCGTCGACAGCGCCTGCTGCACCGCTGGCAGCGCGCCCTCCATGGCCGCGCTGTGGAAGGCGTGCGAGACCATCAGTCGCGTCGCCTGCAGCCCGGCTTCGCCCAGTTCGCCTTCGAGCGCATCGATGGCCGCTGCCGGGCCCGCCAGCACGCACAGCTGCGGCGCGTTGTAGCCGACGATCTCGATACCCTCGTGCAGATGTGCGGCCAGCGCGTTGGCGCCCGCGCGCACCGCCAGCATGCCGCCGCGCGGCTGTGCCCACATGGCTGCGGCGCGCGCGCAGACCGCGCGCGCGCCGTCCTCGATCGACAGCACCCCGGCCACGACGGCGGCGGCGTACTCGCCGAGGCTGTGGCCGATCAGCGCGGCGGGCTGAAGGCCCAGGCTGGCCAGCCACTGCGCCAGCGCGACCTCCATGCAGTACAGCGCCGGCTGCGCGTAGCGGGTCTCGGCCAGCAGGGCGCTGGCGCGGCTGTCGCCGGCCTCCAGCAGCAGGGCGCGCAGGTCCACATCCAGCAGCGGCTGGGCGGCCGCCAATGCGGTCTCCAGCGCTTCCGCGAAGGCCGGCACTTCGGCATGCAGCGCCGCCGCCATGCCCGGATGCTGCGAGCCCTGGCCGGGGAACAGAAACACCAGACGCGGCGCCGGCTCTGCCGTCTCGGGCTTCGCCTCGCGGCGCAGGGCAGCGATGAGTTCCGCGCGATCGCGCGCGGCCACGGCACGCCGCAGCGGCAGCGCGCTGCGGCCGCGCACCAGGGTGGCGAGCACGGCGTCGAGCGGCAGGGCCTCGCGCTGCAGCGCATCGGCCAGATCCAATGCGCGCGCGGCCAGCGCCTCGGCGCTGCGCGCGGACAGCGGGAACAGGCGCAGGCTGCGCCTTTCTTCGGCTTCGATCAGCGGTGCGCGCGAAGGCGCTTCGCTCAGCACCACATGCGCATTGGTGCCGCCGACGCCGAAGCTGCTCACTGCCGCCGCCCGCGGCTGGGCGCCGCGCGGCCAGGGCAGGCCTTCCGCGCTTACGCGAAAGGGCGTGGCGGCGAAATCGATCTGCGGGTTCGGCGCTCGGTAGTGCAGGGTGCCGGGCATGCGCTCGCGCGCAAGACACAGCGCGGCCTTGATCAGCCCGAGCACGCCGGCGGCCGCGATGGTGTGGCCGAGGTTGGACTTCAGTGAGCCCAGCACGACCGACGCGGCCGGCACCGCATCTTCGGCGTAGGCGCGGCGCAGGGCTTCGACTTCGATGGGATCGCCGAGCGCGGTGCCGGTGCCGTGCGCCTCGACATAGCCGATCGCGCTGGCTGGCAGACCGGCGTCGTCCAGCGCCAGGCGAATGCACTCGGCCTGGCCCTGCACGCTGGGCGCGGTGAAGCTGGCCTTGCCGGCGCCGTCGTTGTTCACGCCGACGCCGCGGATCAGCGCGTGCACGGTATCGCCGTCGTCGAGCGCCTGCTGCAGGGGTTTCAGCACCACCAGCGCGCCGGCGCTGCTGAACACCGTGCCCGACGCTTCGGCGTCAAACGGACGACAGCGGCCGTCGGCCGATTCCATGCCGCCTTCGACGTGCAGATAGCCGGCCTGCTGCGGCACCAGCACGGTGGCGCCTCCGGCGATCGCCACCTCGCAGCGGCCGGCGCGCAGGGCCTGCACGGCTTCGGCCACGGCGACCAGGCCCGTCGAGCAGGCCGTGTGCACGCTGAGCGCCGGCCCGCGCAGGTCGAGCCGATGGGCGATGCGGGTGGCGGCGTAGTCCTTCTCGCTGGCCAGCATCAGGGCGAACTCGCCGCTGGCGGCGACACGCTCGGGTTCGGCGGCGCGCAGCGCGGGCGCGTAGCTGTTGTTGCCGGTGCCGGCGTAGACGCCGACGCGTTCGCCGCGAGCGGTAAGCGCCTGCGGGTCCAGCGCGGCGTCCTCAAGCGCCGTCCACGCCAGTTCGAGCAGCAGGCGCTGCTGCGGATCCAGCAGGGTGGCCTCGCTCTTCGACAGGCCGAAGAAGCCGGCATCGAAACGGTCGGCGTCGTCCAGCACGCCGCGCGCGGCGACGAAGTTCGGGCGCTCGATCAGCGCGCGCGGCAGCGAGGCGTCGAGCTCGTCGCGCGTGAAGCGGCGCAGGCCTTCGACACCGTCCAGCAGGTTCTGCCAGAACGCTTCGATATCGCGGCTGCCCGGCGCACGCAGGGCCCAGCCGACGATCGCAATCGGCGCCTGCGCATCGGCTGCGCTGCGTCGCGTCTTGGCCGTCGCCGCTGCGCCCTGCTCCAGCGCGTCGATCTGCGCGGCCACGCTGGGGCGGTCGTAGACCAGGGCTACGCTCAAGCCTGCGATGCCCTGGGCGCGCGCCTGCGCCACCACCCGCAGCACGCTCAGCGAGCGCGCGCCGGCGGCGAACACCGAGTCGTGCTCGGTGAGTTCGCTGCGACCCAGCGCCTCCCGCCACAGCGCCAACAGGCGCGCGCGCGGCGGCTGCGAGCGGTCGACGCCCGTATCGATCTGCGGCGCCGGCAGGCCGCGGCGGTCGATCTTGCCGCTGGGCGTGGTCGGCAGGCGCGGCAGCAGCACATAGCGCAGCGGCTGCATGTAGGCCGGCAGGCGCTCGCGCAGATGCGCGCGCAAGGTTTCGATCAACGCGTTCTCGCAGCCGGAATCGCGCGCCACCACCCAGGCGACCAGCTGCTTGCCCAGCCCGGGCAGCTCGCAGGCGCCGACGGCGGCGTCGCGCAGGCTGCCCTCAGCGAGCAGGGCCAGTTCGATCTCGCCGGGTTCGATGCGGTAGCCGTCGATCTTCAGCTGCGCATCGGCGCGGCCCAGATAGTGCAGCACGCCCTCGGCGTCGAGCCGCACGCGGTCGCCGGTGCGGTACTGCGTGCCGTTCGGAGTTTCCATGAAGCGCTCGGCGCTCAGATCCGCACGGCCCAGATACCCCGCGGCCAGGGTCTCGCCGCCGAGCAGCAGCTCGCCCTCGTTCGGATCCTGCACGTCGTCGATGGGCGCGAGTGCGATCCGCACATGCGGCAGGGCGCGGCCGATCGGCGGGATCGCTGGCCAGCCCGCGGGATCGCCGTCCAGCTCGAACGCGGTGACCACGTGCGATTCGGTGGGCCCGTAGTGGTTGTGCAGGGCGCTGCCGGGCAGGCGCGCGAACAGGCGGCGGATGCTGGCGCTGACCTGCAGCTGCTCGCCGGCGCTGACGATGTCGCACAGGGGCGGCGGCGCAGCGTCGACGCAGGCCTCGGCCAGCATCTGCAGCGCGACATAGGGCAGGAACAGGCGCTGCACGCGCTCGCGCACGAGCGCTGCGCGCAGGGCTTCCGGATCGCGTCGCTCGGCCTCGGACAGCAGCACCAGACAGCCGCCGGTGGCGAGGGTCGAGAGGATTTCCTGGAAGTGCACGTCGAAGGACAGCGGCGCGAACAGCGCGGTGATCGCCGGCTGGCCGAGGCGGGCATGTGCGGCATGCCAGTCGATCAGATGCGCCAGCGGCCGCGGGCCCATGGCCACGCCCTTGGGTCGGCCGGTCGAGCCGGAGGTGAACAGCACATAGGCAAGCTCATCGGTGCCGGCGTGGGGTCGCGTGTGTGGTCGCGGCGCGGCGAGTCTCGGCAGCGGGCCCAGCCGCGCCTCCAGCGCCGAGAGGTCGGCGTCGCGGCCGAGCACGGCGCGCGGCGCGGCGTCTTCCAGCATGGCCGCGAGCCGCGCATCGGGATAGGCGGGATCGAGCGGCACGTAGCAGAGCCCCAGCTCGATCGCGGCCAGCAGGTCGATCAGGGTGTCGGCGCAGCGCTCGGCCGCCAGCGCCACGCGCTCGCCGCGCGCAAGCCCGGCGAAGCGCAGCGCCTGCGCGCGGACCTGCACGGCCTGCCACAGCTGCGCGTAGTCGAAGCGCGCGCCCTCGCAGACCAGGGCCGGCGCAGCCGGCCAGCGCTGGGCGGCCTTGGGCAGCCACTGCTGCAGCGGCGTGGGCTCGATGTAGGCGATGGCCATGGGCAGCTCCCCCAACGCTGCGTGATCAGACCCGGTAGAAGTCGCGATACCAGGCGACGAAGCGCTGGATGCCGAGTTCCACCGGGGTTTCCGGGCTGTAGCCGGTATCGCGCATCAGCGCCTCGACGTCCGCTTCGGTATCGGGCACATCGCCCGGCTGCAGCGGCAACAGGCGCTTCTCGGCGGTGCGGTCCAGCGCCTGCTCGATCAGCTCGATGTAGCGCGACAGCTGCACCGGCCGGTGGTTGCCGATGTTGTAGACGCGGTAGGGCGCGCTGGAGCTGGCCGGCGAGGGCAGCAGCGGGTCGAAGGCCGGATCCGGCCCGGGCACGCGGTCGAGCGTGCGGATCACGCCCTCGACGATGTCGTCGATGTAGGTGAAATCGCGGGTGTGCTGACCGAAGTTGAAGACGTCGATCGGCTCGCCGGCGAGGATCTTGCGGGTGAACAGGAACAGGGCCATGTCCGGCCGGCCCCAGGGCCCGTAGACGGTGAAGAAGCGCAGGCCGGTGGTCGGCAGGGCGAACAGATGGCTGTAGGTGTGCGCCATCAGCTCGTTCGACTTCTTGGTCGCCGCGTACAGGCTGACCGGATGATCGACGCTGTCCTCGACCGCGAACGGCAGCTTGCGGTTGGCGCCGTAGACCGAGCTGGAGCTGGCGTAGACCAGGTGCTCGACGCCAGCGTGGCGGCAGCACTCGAGCATGTTGATGAAGCCGACGATGTTGGCGTCGATGTAGGCGCGCGGGTTCTCCAGCGAATAGCGCACGCCGGCCTGGGCGGCGAGGTGCACCACCCGCTGCGGGCGAAAACCCGCGAAGGCCTGCTCCATCGCCGCGCGATCCTCCAGCGAAGCCTTGAGGAAGGAGAAGCCCGCGCGCGGGGTGAGCCGAGCCAGCCGGGCTTCCTTCAAGCGGACGTCGTAGTAGTCGTTGAGATTGTCGTAGCCCAGCACCTCATCGCCGCGGTCGAGCAGGCGGTGGCTGAGGGTGGAACCGATGAAGCCGGCGGCGCCGGTGACCAGTACGCGCATGAAGCGGGGCTCGCAGAAGTGGAATGCAGTTCACGCCTTGCGGCGCAGGATAGCAGCGGCTGGGGTGAAAGTGTGTTTCAGATCACAGTAAGAGCCGGGATTGGGGATTGGGGATTCGGGATTTGTCCGAAGGGCGCTTGGGGCCGCCGAATGCCGGCGCACGGGCTTCGTTTTCCGTCCGATGAATGGCGATGCCCGTCGGGCGCTTGCCAGGCCGACTGCGATTGCGGTCGACCAAGCCACAGTCTCAAGTCCGCACCGCCCTTCCAACCGTCGGGCCAATCCCCAATCCCCAATCCCGAATCCCGGCCTCAAAGCCTCAAAGCCTCTCATCCACCGCATCCCGCGGCAGCAGGCTCTTCACATCGAACAGCACCGAGCCCGGCTTGCCGTAGGCGCGGATGCCGCTGGCGCCCAGCGCCGCGAACTCGCGGTGGCCCACGGCCAGCACGATGGCGTCGTAGAGCGTCGGCGCCGGGGTATCGACCAGATCGAGGCCGTATTCGTGGCGGGCTTCGCCGCCATCGACCCAGGGGTCGTGCACATCGACTTTCAGGCCGTAGTCGGCGAGCGCGTCGATCACGTCGATCACCCGGGTGTTGCGCAGGTCGGGGCAGTTCTCCTTGAAGGCCAGCCCCAGCACCAGCACGCGCGCATCGACCAGGGGCAGGCGCCGACGCGCCATCAGCCGCACCACGCGCTGGGCGACATAGGCGCCCATGCCGTCGTTGATGCGCCGGCCGGCCAGGATCACATCGGGGTGGTGGCCGATCTCCTGCGCCTTGTGGGTGAGGTAGTAGGGGTCGACGCCGATGCAGTGGCCGCCCACCAGGCCCGGCCGGAACGGCAGGAAGTTCCACTTGGTGCCCGCCGCGGCCAGCACCTCGTGGGTGTCGATGCCGAGCCGGTGGAAGATCTGCGCCAGCTCGTTGATCAGCGCGATGTTGAGATCGCGCTGGGTGTTCTCGATCACTTTGGCGGCTTCGGCCACGCGGATGCTGCTGGCCTTGTGGGTGCCGGCGCGGATGATGCGCCCGTACAGGGCATCGACGAAATCGGCCACTTCCGGCGTCGATCCCGAGGTGACCTTGATGATGTCGGGCAGACGGTGCGCGCGGTCGCCGGGGTTGATGCGCTCGGGGCTGTAGCCGCAGAAGAAATCGACGTTGTAAGTGAGGCCCGACAGGCGCTCCATCACCGGCACGCAGACTTCTTCGGTGGCGCCCGGGTACACGGTGGATTCGAAGACCACCACGTCGCCTGCCTTCAGGGCACGACCGACGGTTTCGCTGGCGCCGATCAGCGGCCCGAAATCCGGCCGCTTGGCCTCGTCGATCGGGGTCGGTACCGTCACCACGAACACGTTGCAGCTGCGCAACGCCTGCGGATCGGTCGAGAACCCCAGCCGCCGCGCCGCGGCGAGCTCTTCGCCAGACACTTCCAGCGTGTGGTCGCGCCCGGCGCGCAGCTCGTCGACGCGGGCCGGATTGATATCGAAGCCAAGGGTGTCGAGCTGGCGGCCGAACTCCACCGCCAGGGGCAGGCCGACATAGCCCAGGCCAATCACCGCGAGCCGCAGGGAAGCTTCATCCGCCGATCGAGCAAACGTCATGGTCTTGCCATCCAGTGTGATGTGGCTCACAGTTTATCAGTCTTCACGACTGACTGAGCACATCGCTCAAGCCCACCACCATGCGTTCCATCACCGATGCCTTCCATCCCGCACGCCGCTGGGTCCTGATTCTGGCCCTGGTCGAGTTCAGCGTGCTCGTACTGGTTTTCTACGCGGCCGCCATTCTGCGCTTTCTGGGTGACACCCAGCTGCTCGACCGCGTGTTCGGCGACATCCTGCCGCGCGCCCTGCTGTTCGCCACTGTGCATGTGCTGGCGATGACCGCGCTCGGCATGTACATCTCGCAGAGCCGCGAGGGCCTGAGCGGACACATCGTGCGCGCTGCGGTCGCCTTCGTCGCCGGCGGGCTGTTCCTGATCGCGCTGCAGTACCTGCTGCCGCTCAGCCCGATCGGCCGCGGCGTGATGTTGATCGCCATGCTGCTTGGCCTGGTCTCGATCATGCTGACCCGCTACTACGCGCTGAAGTCCGTCGGCGCCGATGCCCTGCGCCGGCGGGTGCTGGTGCTCGGTGTGGGCGACAAGGCGGCGCTGATCGCGACCCGGCTGCGCCGGCTTTCCGACCAGCGGACCTTCCAGATCGTCGGCTATCTGCCGATGCCAGGCGACGCCGACGCGGTGCCGGAGGCGCTGCGGCTCGACCCCGCACCCGGTCTGCTGGGCGTGCTGCGCGAGCACGATGTCGACGAGATCGTGATCGCCGTCGACGAGCGCCGCGGCATCCTGCCGATGGATGCGCTGATCCAGGCCCGGCTGCGCGGAATCGTCGTCACCGAGGTCGGCACCTTCTTCGAGCACGAGAGCGGCAAGGTCAAGATGAACGTGCTCAATCCCTCCTGGCTGGTGTTCTCCAGCGGCTTCGATGCCGGCGCCCTGCGCATGGCCAGCAAGCGTGCCTTCGATGTCGGCGTATCCAGCCTGCTGCTGCTGCTGGCCTCGCCGCTGATGCTGCTGACCGCCCTGCTGATCCGCATCGAGAGCGGCTTCCGCGGCACGATCATCTACCGCCAGGCGCGGGTGGGGCAGGGCGGCCAGGTGTTCCAGGTGCTGAAGTTCCGCAGCATGCGCGAGGACGCCGAGAAAGACGGCGTGGCCCGCTGGGCGCAGACCGACGACGACCGCATCACCCGCGTCGGCCGGATCATCCGCAAGCTGCGCATCGACGAGCTGCCGCAGGTCATCAACGTGCTGCGCGGCGAAATGAGCTTTGTCGGCCCGCGGCCCGAGCGCCCGGCCTTCGTCGAGCAGCTGTCGGCCGAAATCCCCTACTACGCGCTGCGCCACACGGTGAAGCCGGGCATCACCGGTTGGGCGCAGCTGCGCTATGCGTACGGCGCCTCCGTCAAGGACGCCGACGAAAAGCTCAAATACGACCTGTACTACGTGAAGAACCACAGCCTGATGTTCGACCTGCTGGTGCTGCTGCAGACCTTCGAAGTGGTGCTGTTCGGCAAGGGCGCCCGCTGACCCGTCGCCGCAGCGCCGCCGCAGCGCGGAAGCGGCAGCGCGACAGCCGCCGCTGGCGTTGATCTTGCAAGGCAGCACGACCACCCGATCCAGGGACATCTTGGCCCAGCCATGCCGTTCTCTTCCGCGCCTCTGCGACCCGCCGCTGCCAGCACGCCGCCCGCCGATGCCGCGGCGGCCCTGGTGCAGCTGCTGTCGGCACCCAGCCTGGAAGAGTTCGCCCGCCGTCTGCTCGCCCTGCTGCCGCTCGAACCCGGTGCAGCGCCGCCGCGCATGCTGCATGCCCTGCGCTGGCCCGAGGCGATCAGCGCCACCCCCGCCGGCGCCGAGGGCCTGGAGCTGGCGCTGGCCGAGGCCGCCCTGATGGCCGCCGACGGCGTACAGCTCGCGCCAAACGGCCAACGCCAGGCGACCCTGCTCGCGGCGCATTCCGGCGGCGGCGCCGTGGTTCTGCTGTCGGCCCCGGGGCCGCAGCCCAGCCTCAGCGGCTGGCCGCCTGAGGTGCTGGGCCCGCTGCTGTCGGCGCGCCTGCAGGAGCTGATCGAGATCGCCCTGCTGCACGACAGCCTGCGCCAGCTCGAACACACCGAACGCGTGCAGCGGGCGCTGTTCGCGATCACCGAGATGGCCGCCGAAGAGCAGGATCGCGCCGCCATGCTGCGCGGTCTGCACGGCATCGTCGCCAGCCTGATGTACGCCGAGAACTTCTACATCGCCCAGTTCGATGCCGACCAGCAGGCCGTGGAGTTCATCTACTTCGCCGACGCCAACGACGAATCGCTGGCGGTCGAGCTGTATCAGCCGAAGCCGCTGGAGCACTACCGCCACCGCCTCACCTGGCATGTCCTGACCAGCGGGCACCCGCTGCGCGGCAGCCTCGACGAGATCGAGACCCAGGTGCAGGGCCCCCTGCGCCGCTACGGCAGCGAACCACACAGCTGGCTGGGCGTGCCAATGACCGCCAACGGGCGGGTGCGCGGCATGCTGGCGGTGCAGACCTACACCGAGGCCATCCATTTCAGCGCCGCCGACCAGGCTCTGCTGGGCTATGTCGGCAGCCACATCTTGACCGCGCTGGAGCGCCGCCGCTCGCGCGCTGAACTGGAAGCCCTGGTCGCCGCGCGCACCGACGAGCTGGCCCAGGCCAATCTGGGCTTGATCAACGAAGTCCGCGAGCGCGAGCGCGGCGAGCGCCTGCAGGCCGCCCTGTACCGGATCGCCGAGATCGCCGGCAAGGACATCGATACCGACCAGTTCTGCGCGGCGCTGCATGCGATCGTCGGCAGCCTGATCCCGGCGCAAAACTTCTATATCGCCCTGGTCTCGGACGACGGCAACACCCTGCACTTCCCTTACTTCGTCGACGAGACGCCGGGCGTGCCCGACTCGCGGCCGATGGGCAACAGCATCACCGAGTACGTGATCCGCAAGGGTGCGCCGCTGCTCGCCGATCTCGGTGGCATCGAGGCGCTGGTGGCTGCGGGCGAGTGCGAGGTCAAAGGTGCGGTGGCGCTGTCCTGGCTGGGCGTGCCGCTGATCGGCGCGCATCGGGTCATCGGTGCCGTGGTGGTGCAGAGCTATCGCAGCGAAGTGACCTATGGCGGCCAGGACCAGAGCCTGCTGGCCTTCGTGTCGTACCACATCGCCTCCAGCCTGGAGCGTCGCCGCGCCGCCGCCGACCTGCGCGCCTCGCACCAGCTGCTCGAACAGCGCGTCGAGCAGCGCACCCGCGAGCTGCGCGAGCAGATCCAGGCGCGCGAGGCCATCCAGGCCCAGCTCGAACATCAGGTGCTGCACGACGCGCTCACCGGTTTGCCCAACCGTGGCTACCTGCGCGATCGCCTGCAGCGCGTGCTGGGCCGCATTCGCCGCCACCCGGGTCAGACCTTCGCCCTGCTGTACCTCGACATCGACCGCTTCAAGGTCATCAACGACAGCCTTGGCCATTCAGCGGGCGACGCCGTGCTGATCGAAGTGTCGCGGCGCTTTCTCGCCTGCGTGCGCGAGAACGACGTGGTGGCGCGCTTGAGCGGGGACGAGTTCGCGATCCTGCTCGAAGACTTCCAGGATCCGGAGACGCCGACGCTGGTCGCACAGCGGGTGATCGAGGCCATGGCCGCGCCGATCGCCCTGCCTGAAAGCAGCGTGCAGCCCTCGGTGAGCATCGGCATCGCACTGGGAAGCGCCGACACCACCAGCGGCGAAGACCTGCTGCGCACCGCCGACACCGCGATGTACCGGGCCAAGGCCGCCGGCCGCAACCGCTTCCAGTACTTCGAGGAGGGCCTGGAGCTGGCCTCGAAGGCCCAGCTGGCCTTGGAGCTCGACCTGCGCCAGGCCCTGCTGCGCTGCGAGTTCGAGCCGCACTTCCAGGCCATCGTCGACCTCGCCAGCGGGCGCGCCGTGGGCTACGAGGCCCTGCTGCGCTGGCGCCATCCGCTGCGGGGCCTGCTCGGGCCCGCCGAGTTCCTGCACGTGGCCGAAGACAGCGGCATGATCGAGGCGATCGACTGGCAGCTGTTCGAGCGCGCCTGCCGCGGGCTCTACGCGCTGGGCGCCGATGCGGGCTTCGTCACCCTCAACGTCTCGCCCCGCCATTTCGCCAGCGAGGACTTCGCCGACCGTCTGGTCGCGCTGATCGAAGCCCAGCGCCTGTCGCCCACCCGCGTCCACATCGAACTCACCGAGGGCACCCTGCTGCGCAACCCCGAGCGCGTGCGCGCCGCGCTGGAGCGGCTGCATGCGCGCGGCGTGCAGACCGCGCTGGACGATTTCGGCACCGGCTATTCCTCGCTGAGCTATCTGCACCAGTTTCCGCTGCAGATGCTCAAGATCGACCGCAGCTTCGTCACCCCGCTGCAGCAGGACGCCGGCGGCAGCGGCGAAGCCATCGTCTCGGCCATCCTCGCCATGGCCAGCTCGCTGGACCTCGAAGTGGTGGCCGAGGGCATCGAAACCGAATCCCAGCGCCGTCGTCTGCAGCAGCTCGGCTGCCTGCGCGGCCAGGGCTATCTGTTTGCCCGGCCGCAGCCGCTGGAACAGCTGCTCGCGGCGCGTCGCGACGCCCCGGCCTGACGCCCTCGCGCGGCCTTCAGTCCGCGCCGTGAACACTGCCGCGCCTTTCCCACTGCGCGAGTGTTCCCATGGCTCTGATCGCCGGCCTCGATTCGCCCGCCCATGCGCTGGTCACGGGCGCCAGCAGCGGCATAGGCCTCGCTGCCGTCACCGCGCTGCTGCAGCGATCCGACGTCGCCCGCGTGGTCGCCGTGGCGCGCCATGCCAGCGCCGCGACCGCGCTGGCCGAGCTGGCGGCTGCGCACGGTGACCGCATCCTCCGCGTCGATGCCGATCTCACGCAGCAGGCCGATCGGCAGACGCTGGCCGACACCGTTCGCGCGCAGCTGGGCAGTCTGCATCTCGTCTTCAACGCCGCCGGCCTGCTGCACGCCGAGGGCCTGCAGCCGGAGAAATCGCTGGCCCAGCTCAGCGCGGACGCCCTTCAGCGCAGCTTCGCACTCAATGCTTTCGCGCCGATCCTGCTGGCGCAGGCGCTGCTGCCGCTGTTCGACGCGAAGCTGCCCGGCGTGATCGCCAGCCTGTCGGCGCGGGTGGGCTCGATCGCCGACAACGCCCTGGGCGGCTGGTACAGCTACCGCGCGGCCAAGGCCGCACAGAACCAGCTGATGCGCACGCTCGCGGTGGAGTTGAAGCGCAGCCACCCGAAGCTGGCCGTGCTGCAGCTGCATCCGGGCACTGTCGATACGCCGCTGTCGGCGCCCTTCAAGGCGCGCGTTCCTGCCGGCAAGCTGTTCACACCCGAACAGTCGGCCACCCTGCTGCTGCAGGTCATCGAAGCCCGCAGCGCCGCCGACAGTGGGCGCTTCCTGGCCTACGACGGCAGCGAGATTCCCTGGTAGAAGGCAGTCTGCGGTCGCCTGCGAGCAGGCGCCCACACAGAGCAGGGATCGCCCTTGGTAGTCGCCGTGGGACGCTTTACGAATCCCGAATCCCGAATCCCGAATCCCGGCTGTAGGTAGGAGCGAGCTTGCTCGCGACCTGCAGGGTGGGGGCAGCGCGCAGGCTGCGGTCGCCTGCGAGCAGGCTCCTACAACAAGCAGGGATCGCCCATGGTTGTCGCCGTGGGACGCTCTCCGAATCCCGAATCCCTGCTGTAGGTAGGAGCGAGCTTGCTCGCGACCCGCAGGGTGGGGGCAGCGCGCAGGCTGCGGTCGCCTGCAGACAGGTTCCTGCAAGCGCGCTAGTCAACGGATTCAGGCGTCTTCAGCAGCTCTCGCACCGGATCGCAGAGGCTGAGGCGCTCTCCGCTCCCAAAGTTGCTTTGCGATTCATGCGCCGCTTGGCAGGCTTGCGCGCATGCCTACCTCTGCCACACGCCGCGCGCGCGCCGCGGCCCTTCTGCTTGCCCTCAGCTCCGGCCTCGCCAACGCGACCGAAGAGCCCGCGGCCCCGCCGGCCATCGACACCCGCACCTGCCTGCCCGAGCTTCGCACCCGCGCTGCCGATTCAGGACTCTCTGCGGCGCGCTTCGATGCGCTGATGGCCGAGGTGCAGCCGGATGCCAGCGTGCTGCCCCTGCTCGACGCCCAGCCCGAGTTCGTCACCCCGATCTGGGACTACCTGGCTGCCCTGGTCGACGACGAACGGGTCGATGAGGGACGCCGCCAGCTGCAGCAGCACGCGGCCCTGCTGGACCGCATCGAGGCCGAGTACGGCGTCGACCGCGCCTACGTGCTGGCGGTGTGGGGTGTGGAGAGCGACTACGGCCAGGCCACCGGCAGCCGTGAGCTGCGCAGCGCGCTGCTGGCGCTGTCCTGCGCCGGGCGGCGCCAGCCCTTCTTCCGCAGCGAGCTGATCCATCTGCTCAAGCTGATCGATGAAGGCGATCTCGCGCCCAGCGCCGAGCGTCCGCTGCTGGGCTCCTGGGCGGGCGCCTTCGGGCAGACCCAGTTCATGCCCTCGACCTATGCGCGTCTCGCCGTCGATTTCGACGGCAACGGCCGCCGCGATCTGGTCGACAGCGTCGACGATGCCCTGGCCTCGACCGCGAATTACTTGAAGCGCGCCGGCTGGCGCAGCCGCCAGGCCTGGGGCATCGAGGTGCAGCTGCCCGAGGGCTTCACGCCGAGCGGTGGCCGCAAGGCCAGGGCGCCACTCGCGACCTGGCAGACGCGCGGCCTGCGTCGCGTCGACGGCAGCGCGCTGGTCGATGCAGGCACGCCCGCCGAGCGCAGCGCAGGCCTTCTGCTGCCGGCCGGCGTGGAGGGCCCGGCCTTTCTGGTCTTCCGCAACTTCGAGGCGCTGCACAGCTACAACGCCGCCGAAAGCTACGCGCTGGCGATCGCGCATCTGGCCGACCGCATCCGCGGCGGCGAAGGGTTTGCCCGTGCGTGGCCCACCGACGACCCCGGCCTCTCACGCGCCGAGCGTCGCGAGCTGCAAACCCGGCTGATTGCCCGCGGCCACGACATCGGCGAAGTCGACGGCCGTCTCGGTACGCGCTCGCGCGCAGCGATCCGGGCGGAGCAGGAGCGACTGGGCTGGGAGGCGGACGGTCGCGCCGGGCAGAAGCTGCTGCAGGCCCTGCGCCCATAGGGTGGGCCCTGGCCCACCGTGGGCTCGGCGTTCGCACCGGTCATCCCTGCCGGTGACCGAATGCCGCTCGACCGTCCCCGCCACGTTCATTGGGTGGGTCTTGACCCACCGGCTTCCCCAGTGAGTGCCCTTGCCCGACGTCCGAGCGCATCGAGCGCCTCGCCCAAGCGTGCGCATCAGGCCGGTCGTGCACGAGGCCGGTGGGTCAAGACCCACCCTATGGGGCTCTCGCACGCCGCACCTCAGCGTTTCGCCGTCGCGTCCATAGGGTGGGTCTTGACCCACCGGCTTCGCGGTGAGCGGGCTTGCCTGATTTCTGAGCGCATCGAGCGCTTGGCCCAGGCGTGCGCATGCCGCCGGCGGGGCGCGAGGTGGGTGCCCGCACGAGGCAGGCGGGTGCAAGAGATCGGTGTGCATGAGGTCGGCGGTGCAGGAGATCGGTGGGTCAAGACCCACCCTATGGGGCTCTGAAGACCCGAGCCGCCGCGCAGCCCTCAGCGCCGCGCGCCGATCCTTGCGAACAGGGCGCCGCCGAGCACGCCGGCGAGGGTGAACAGGGCGATGCCCACTGCCCCGCGCGCGCCGGCGATCACGCTCATGCCGAGCAGGGCTTCCATCGTCAGCAGCGCGGTCAGGATCGCCGCACCGCCGGCCAGCGCGTGCAGCCAGGGGCCCAGGCGTTTCGCGTAGCGGCGGATCAAGCCCGCCGCAAGGAACGCAATCAAGAACCCGCCCGCCACGATCGCCGCATAGGTCGGCGCGAAGCCGATGAGGTCGTGGCCAATCGCTGACAGGCGCAAACCCAAGGGAATCTCCACGCCCATCGCGGCGAGCCCCGCGTGCACGCGCAGGGTCTGGATGAGGCTGGAGAGCGCCGCGGTGGCGAGCACGGCCAGCACAAAGCCGGCGAGACGGCGCTTCATGAAAGCACCGCCAACGCGTCCGCCTGCGGATTACTCGCCCAGCGCCTCACGCATGAACTCCGGCAGCACCAGGGCGGCGCGGTGGATGTCGACGTTGTAGTAGCGGGTCTTGAAAGTCTTGCTCTGCGCGCCGCGCTCGCGGAAACCGGCGATCTCGCCGCCCTTGCGCGCCATCGTGCAGCTCCACCAGCCGGTCGGGTAGCAGGGCTGCGGGAAGGGCAGGGTCTTCACGTCAGCGAAGCCGGCGGCCATCAGGTGATGGCGCATGGCCTTGATCAGGCCGATGTGGCCGAGCGGCGACTCCGACTGCTGCACCAGCATGCCGCCCGGGCGCAGGGCCTTGAGACAGGACACGTAGAAGGCTTCGTTGAACAGGCCTTCCGCCGGGCCGACCGGGTCGGTCGAGTCGACGATGACGATGTCCACGCTCTCGGGCGCGGCTTCCTTCATGTACTTGATGCCGTCGTCCCACATCAGGTGGGCGCGCGCATCGGCATTCGAATCGCACAGCTCGGGGAAGTATTTCTCCGCCATGCGCGTCACCTGCTCGTCGATATCGCACTGCACGGCCGACTCGACTTCCTTGTGCTTCAGCACTTCGCGCAGGGTGCCGCAGTCGCCGCCGCCGATGATCACCACGCGCTTCGGGTTGCTGTGGGTGAACAGCACGGGGTGCGACATCATCTCGTGGTACAGGAAGTTGTCGCGGGTGGTCAGCATCACCGCGCCGTCGATCAGCATCAGATTGCCCCAGTCGGTGGTCTCGAAGATCTCGATCTTCTGGAACGGCGACTGCACCTCGTCGAGCTTCTTGGTCACCCGGAACCCGATGGAGGAACCCAGCGGTTCGAAATTTTCGTAGTACCAGGTGCTGTCGCTGCTCATGGGCGGGTCCGGGGCATGTTCTTGTTTGGGGGCGGCCGATTGTACCGGAGGGTCGTGACCAGGTCCGTCGTGGACCTGCCCGGTCTACCCACCGGTATCCGAGCGCCGGTAGACGGGCGGCCCGGCCGTCTTCACCACGATCCGCGACAGACCCGCCGGCATCTGGTCGTAGTCGTACACGCTCAGCGTGCCGGGAAGCTGCAGACGCTGCGCCAGGGCCTGCAGCGCGTTCTCCGGCAGCAGCCGGAACCAGCGCCAGTCGACGACCAGCACGAAATGTGGCGGCCCCAGCCGCTGTGGCAGCTCCTTGCGCACCAGCCAGACGCGCTTGATCCGCCGGTCTTCGCGCAGCTGCCCGAGCAGGCGGGTCAGCGCGTCGTCCTCAAGGCCATGCGGCTGCAGCACGTCGCCGGCCTGGAGCCCGGTCCGGGCCCTGGCGTCCTGCTGGAGCTGTGCACCAAAGGCTTCGAACTCGGTCTGCAGGGCCCGCGCTGCGGCCGCATCGCCACGACGCAAATGGAAGGACTCCAGCAGGGGCAACGCTTCGAAGCCGAGGTTGGGATCCAGCTGCAAGGCCGCCTGCAGATGATCCAGGCAGCGCGGATCCTCGCGTTCCTGCAGGGCGCGCCCCAGGGTCAGGCGCAGCAGCGCGTCCTCAGGGCTGCGTTCCGCCGCGGCAAGCAGAGGATCCAGTTCGCCGCGACCGTCGTTCTCTATCCACCGCAGGCGCTCGCGCTCGCCGAACTCGGCCTCGCTCAGCACTTCGCCGTCAGCGATCCTGGCCTCAAGCGCCTGCAGGCGCCGGCGTTCCTCTTCCGCCTGTTCGAAACCGGCCCTCCAGTCCTCGGCTGCCCGCGCCTTGCGCTCGTTGGACCACTCCCGCATCAGCCGCCCTTCGAGTGCGTCGAGCAGTCCGCTGGCAGGCCGACGCACGCTCGGGGGCAGCTGCGCCGGCGGTTCGATGCCTGCAGCGCGCAAGCGTTCCCGCAGCGAGGGGTGGGTCTCGCGCGGGCCGACGGCCTCGCGCAGCAGCCGAGGGAGTTCGTCGGCATCCTCCGGGGTCGGGCTGAGCTGGCGCCGCATTTCCTCGAAGTAGTCGTCGATCGGCTCGGGCCGCCGCCGATTCAGCCGCTCCAGGGCGGGCAGGAACCTGCGCTGCCAGCGCGACGCGGCCAGCGCGATCAGCAGCAGCGCTTCGCCCGCCGCCTGCGGGCCTGCCAGGCGCAGCGCGCAGGCGTCAGCCACTTTCTCATCCTCGCGCGCCAGCACGAAGCTGTAGGCCTCGAAGTAGGGCTCGTACCAGGCCAGGAAAATCACGACGGGCAGGGCGGAGATCATCCGCTGCGTGTTCAGGGCAAAGTGCACATCGCCCCAGGTCTGGCGCAGCCGATAGATCCAGCCTGCCAAGCGGCCGCGGCCGCCGTGGAAGTGGCCGAGTTCATGGGCGATCACCGCGCGCAGTGCGTCCGCTTCCAGCTGCTGCATCAGCGGCAGTCCCAGCAGCAGGTAGTGTCGGCTCCAGGGCAGGCCCAGCACCCGCGGCAGGCTGACCACCGCCGCGTTCAGCTCATCGGTGATGACGATACCGGCGAGACGCGGCGCCCCTGCCGCCACCCGCAGGTCCTCCACCATCGAGCGCAGCCGCGGCGCCTCCTCGCGCTGCAGCAGATGGCCGATGGGCGGCGGAATGCGTAGCCACAGCGCCCGCAGCGCCAGCAGACCGAGCGCCAGAACGATCAGCGCCCAGCCGTCCGCGAGCGAGGCCAAGCCCTGCGCCCTGACGCGCACGACCGTTGCGCCGAGACACAGCGTGGCCAGCAGCAGCGGGCTGAGCACAGCGGCAAACCCTGCAAGGCTGAGCAGCACGAGCTTGACGCGGTAGCGAAGGGGGTGCCGCTCCAGCTCCACCTGCAGCTGCTCGACGAGGGCAATGTGGCGGGTCGAATCCATCGGTGTCCGTAAGCGTGATCGCGCTACTTGGAGATGGCCTGGCAGCCTGCCCGTGACATCGGCAGAGCTGCAAGCCTCTGCACGCCCTGTCGCCCCCCGGGGTTTAAACTGTGCGGCCTTTTCTACCTGCCGCTGGAGCCCGCCGCCCATGAGCGAGTGGTCGATCGACCGCGCCCGTCGCACCTACGCCGTCCCGCACTGGGGCGAGGGCTATTTCGACATCGATGCCGATGGCGGCATCGCGGTGCTGCCGCGCGGCGGCGAGGGCCCGCGGATCGCCCTGCCGGCGGTGGTCGATCAGGCCCTGGCGACGGGCATGAAGCTGCCGCTGCTGCTGCGCTTCTCCGACGTGCTCGGCCATCGGCTGGGCCGCCTGCAGGCGGCGTTCGCGCACGCTATGCGCGAGCTGGACTACACGGGCGGCTACACCGCGATCTATCCGATCAAGGTCAACCAGCACTACGGCGTGGCCGGCGAGCTGGCCGCCCACGGCGGCGAGGGCTTCGGCCTTGAGGCCGGCTCCAAGCCGGAGCTGATGGCCGTACTCGCCCTGTCGCGCCCGGGCGGCGTGGTGGTCTGCAACGGCTACAAGGACCGCGAGTACATCCGCCTCGCCCTGATCGGTCGGCGGCTCGGCCTCAAGACCTACATCGTGGTCGAGAAGGCCAGCGAGCTTGAGCACATCATCGAGGAGTCGAAGGCGCTGGGCGTGCGCCCGGGCCTGGGCGTGCGCATGCGTCTTGCCAGCCTCGGCGCCGGCAAGTGGCAGAACAGCGGCGGCGACAAGGCCAAGTTCGGGCTGTCGCCGCGCCAGCTGCTCGACCTCGTCGAGCGCCTGCGCGGCGCCGACATGCTCGACTGCCTGGAGCTGCTGCACTTCCACATGGGCAGCCAGATCTCCAACGTGCGCGACTTCGCCGCCGGCATGCGCGAGGCCACCCGCTACTTCGTCGAGGTCAGCAAGCTCGGCGCGCCGATCCGCTACATGGACGTCGGCGGCGGCCTCGGCGTCGACTACGAAGGCACCCGCTCGCGCGGCAGCTGCTCGATCAACTACGGGCTTGAGCAGTACGCCAGCACCATCGTGCAGCCGCTGGCCGAGGCCTGCGTCGAGCACGGCCTGACGCCGCCCAAGGTGATGACCGAGTCGGGCCGCGCGCTGACCGCGCACCATGCGCTTCTGGTCGCCAACGTCTCCGAGGTCGAGCAGGCGCCGGAAGGCGCGGTGCCGGCCGCGGCCAGCGATGAGCCGGCGGTGATCCGCCACCTGCGCGAGACCCACGCCGCCCTGGACGAGCGCCCCGCGCTCGAGCTCTACCACGAGGCCCAGCACTACCAGGCCGAAGGCCAGGCCCTGTACGCCCTGGGCCAGCTGGAGCTGGCCGAGCGCGCGGCCATCGACGATCTGTTCTACGCCATCGCCCAGGGCGTGCGTGCCCGCCTGGATTACGCCGAGAAGGGCCATCGTGCGGTGCTGGACGAACTCAACGAGCGTCTGGTCGACAAGTACTTCGTCAATTTCTCGGTGTTCGAGTCGATCCCCGACGTGTGGGCGATCGACCAGATCTTCCCGATCGCGCCGATTCACCGCCTGAACGAAGCGCCGACCCGCCGCGGCATCATCGCCGATCTCACCTGCGACTCCGACGGCCAGGTCGAGACCTATGTCGACAGCGGCGACTTGGACAGCAGCCTGCCCCTGCACGTGCCGCGTGCAGGCGAAAGCTATCGGCTGGGCATCTTCATGGTCGGCGCCTACCAGGACACGCTGGGCGATATCCACAACTTGTTCGGCGACACCGACGCGGTGAACGTGCGCCTGACCGGCAATGGCTACACGCTGGAGCGCAGCCGCCGTGGCGACACCGCGGATGTGATGCTCGACTACGTGGGCTACAGCCTGTCCGACCTGCGCCGCCGCTACGGCGCCATGGTCGCCGCTGCCGATCTGCCGGCCGAAGAGGCGCTGCGTCTGTCGGCCGCGCTCGAAGCCGGCCTCACCGGCTACACCTACCTCGCGGACGAAGCCAATGGCTGAGCACGGAGCGCCGCGCTGCGGCTTCATCGGCCTGGGTGCGATGGGCGCGCCCATGGCCGGGCACCTGCATGCGCGCGGCCTGCTGACTGCGGTCGGCAATCGCACGCAGGCGAAGGCGGATGCGCTGGCCGCCCAGCTCGGCGTGCGCAGGGCGTCTTCGGCGGCCGAATTTGCGGACTGCGATGTCGTGCTGCTTTGCGTGTCCGAAGACGCCGACGTGCTGCAGAACGTTCAGGCCCTGCGCGAAGTGCTGAAGCCTGGCGCGCGCGTGGTCGACCACTCCACCGTCAGCGCCGACACCGCGCGCGAGGCCTCGCGCTTGCTCGCCGAGCGCGGCATCGGCTTCGTCGATGCGCCGGTCAGCGGCGGCGCCGAGGGCGCGCGCAACGGCAAGCTCTCGATCATGGTCGGCGGACATGCCGACGATCTTGACGCCGTGCGCCCCGCGCTCGAGGCCTACGCCCTTCGCATCACCCACATGGGCGCGACCGGCGCGGGTCAATGCACCAAGGCGGTCAACCAGGTGCTCGTGGCCGGCATCAACGAGGCCGTGTGCGAAGGTCTGGCGCTCGGCGAAAAGCTCGGCCTCGACCCCGACAAGCTGCTGCCCACGCTGGGCGCCGGCGCCGCCGGCAACTGGTTCCTCGACAAGCGCGGCGCCAGCATGCTGCGCTCCGAGTACGTGCCCGGCTTCAAGTGCGCCCACCTGCTGAAGGATCTGCGCATCGTGCTCGGCATGGCGCAGAACGCTGGCGTCAACACCGCGGTCATCGAACAGGCCCTGGCCGACTACGCCCAGCTGGTCGAACGCGGCCTGGGCGACGCCGATACCTCGGCGCTGATCGAGCTGAAGCGGCAGGGCTGATTCACCCGCGCCGACCGATATCGCTTTGGTAGGTTGGGCCAAGCGCAGCGCGGCCCAACATCGCAAGCTCAACGCTTGCCTCGGACGTGAATGTCGAATCATTGCGCCTCGCTGCGCTTGGCCCAACCTACGCTCGGGTGCTGTTGAAAGGCGGGTCTTCGCCCAGTTCTTCCGCTGAACGCTTCGGCCGGGCTACGCTCTGCCCTCACGGCAGGATGGACCGCGACCGATGCGCGAGTACCAGATGCGGGAGATCGCGGGCCTCTGGCCCGAGGGACAGGGCCCGGAGCGTGGCGCTGCTCCGCATGGCGGCTGTCTTGGCCCCGACAGCCGGGGCTCCGGCGGTCGCAGCTCCGGCCGCTGGGGCGACAGCTGCGTGATGCACTCGTCGTTCGATTTCGATTCCTGGCTGCGCACGCGTCAGCCGTGGATGCGGATTGCGGAAGCCGAGCTTGGGGTCCGTGAGATCGCCGGTTCGACCCATGAGCCGCGGATTATCGAGTACCACGCGACCACGGGGCGCTTCACCACGGATGAAGTGCCTTGGTGTTCCAGCTTCGTGAACTGGGTGATTGAAGCGGCAGGGCTCAAGGGCACCAAGAGCGCAGGGGCCCTGTCCTGGAGAAACTGGGGCAAGACCCTTGTGAGTCCAAGCTACGGGAGCATTGCGGTGATGGACTATGGGCGCGGCCGGGGCCATGTCGCCTTCGTCGCCGGGCGGACGGCGACCGACGCTTTGGTGCTGCTGGGCGGAAACCAGGCCAACTCTGTCTGTCTTCGGAGCTATCGACGGAGTTCGATCGCCGCCTACGTCTATCCGAAGGACTTCATCCCCGAGTATCAGCTGCCTCAGCTCGCCGCGACTGCGGGCGGCGGCTTCGCGAGCACGCGCTGATGAGGCGAATGCTGGCCTGGGTTGGCATGGTCATTGGCGCGAGCCTTGGGGGCTGTGCGCTGGCGGAGCCTCGGCAGACTTCAACCTCAATTGCCGTCTTCGCTGAAGTTGACGGTCCCGGGCGCATTGAGCTCTCCGAACTCGGCGAGGAGCGCTTGGTCTTCCGCTGGCTGGCACCGATGGGCAGGGACCGAATCGACTGCGACGGCCATGGCGAGGCTCGCGCCATCGCCCCGCCCTCCGCTGACCCGGAAATCGAGGATGGGCCGGACGGCGAAGTTTTCGCGGGTCGCGAGTACTGGCATGCCAGCGATACCGACTGCATGTTGAGCCTGGTGGTCGAGCTTGAACCCACGCGCTGGCTGCAGGTCGAGCGTTTGGACTGCACGCAAGGGGAAGGCTGCGCGCCGACCGCGACGCGTCTGTTCCGGCGCGGCGGGTCCGGCGATTGAGCTGATCGGCACGCCTCGTCTGACGCCGCGCAGGCGGGCCGCGAAGCGCCAGCCCTGACGCAAGGCGGACTGGCGCCATTCGGTCGAGCTGCGCAGACTCTGCGCCGCGCCTTCGCGAAGCGGTTGAAGACTGATGGACGCTCTCCCCCTGCTGGTCGGCTTTTCTCTTGGCGCAGCGGTGCTGCTGATGCTGGCGCTGGCGACGGCATATCGAGGCCTCGACCTGCCGCCGCAGTCGCGCGCAGCGGGCTGGGTGATGCTGCTCGGGCTCGCCCATACGCAGTGGTCGCATCTCGGCATGGTCGAGTCGGCGGCCGCGATGCCGCTGACGCGCAGCTATGTGGTGGTGCTGTTCCTGCAGTCGCTGGGCTTCTACTGGCTGCTGCTCGGCGTGCTGCGGCGAGGTGAGGACTGGCGTCGCTGGGAGTGGGCTCTGCCCGTGCTGGTGCTGCTGGCAGGGGCTGGGGTGCCGCTGGTCTGGGCGATTCCGCTGGGCCTGGGCATGGGCACGGCGTTCGCTCTGCATCTGGCCCTGCTGCTGTATCGACTGCGCGCGCTGCGGCGCTGGTTCCGGCTGGAGCTGCCGGTGGTGCTGGTGTTCGCCTTGATGGGCATGACCATTGCGATCAGCGGGCTGTCGGCGCCGTGGGGTCTGGGCTGGTCGGCCTATGCGCAGATCTATGCGTGGATGATCGCGCTGGGCTTCTTCGGCGTGCTCTGGCTGCTGCTGGTGGTGCCGGATCTCGCCAGCAAGACCCAGGAGGCGGTGGCGCAGAGCTACGCGCAGAGCACCCTCGGACGCGTCGATGTCCGGGCCAAGCTGGCCGAGCTGACGCGACTGTTCGAGGTCGAGCGTATCCACCGCGACGAGGGCCTGAGCCTGGCCCGTGTCGCCGAGCTGATGGAGCTGTCCACCCACCAGCTGTCCGAGCTGGTCAATGCGCATCTCGGCATCGGCTTCTCCAAGCTGGTGCGCCAGCAGAGGGTGCGCGATGCGCAGAAGATGCTGGTTGACGAGCCGCGCGCCTCGGTGCTGTCGGTCGGCCTGGCGGTGGGGTTCGCCTCGCAGTCGACCTTCTATGTCGCCTTCAAGGACGAGTTGGGCGTGGTGCCGGGGCAGTACCGCAAGCAGGCGCTGGGGGCGGGGCCTGTGCGATGAAGCCGGTGGGTCAAGACCCACCCTATTCGGTCGTGTTGGCTGCGCGCCACTGCGAATCATGCGGTGTCCATAGGGTGGGTCTTGACCCACCGAAGCTCAACCCTCGCCCCGGTTGACGCGTTCCCGACCCGGCTGTCGCCGTGCGCCCGTCATCCTGTGCGGTGCGCGGGAGCCTGGGCGGGATGTGAAGAAGCCGGTGGGTCAAGACCCACCCTATGCGAGCGTGCGTGGCCGCCACCGCGAATTTCACCGTGTCCAAAGGGGAGCCCTTGACCCACCGAAACCGGCGGCATCGGCGGGGCTAGTCCCACCCGTGGCTTGCGAATGATCTTTCTGGAAGTTTGCAAGTCACTGATTTGATTGAATCCCGGTCGCCAGGTGTTCCGGGGTGATCGATCCGGAAGCCGGCGGGTGGGAAGGGCGCAGAACCTGCGGCTCTCTTCCACCACGAGGGTCAGCCCATGCTCAGCCTTGGAGATTTCGTCGTAACGCACATCGCCTATGCGGTGTATCTGATCGCCTCGATCGGCCTGACGATCTGGGTCGCGCGAGCCCTGTCAACGAGCGGCGAGATGTTCCTCATCCGCTGCTTCGGTCAGGACCAGGAGCTCGCCCGCAGCACCAACCGACTGCTGGTGATCGGCTTCTATCTCGTCAATCTCGGATTCGTTTGCTATCGCCTTGCGGGATGGAACGCCGGGCCGGTGGAGCTGGTGCCCGCGGTGGGCTCGCGGGTGGGCATCACCCTGCTGGTGCTGGGCGGCATGCACTTCTTCAACATGGTGATGATCGCGAGGTTGGGGCACACGGTGAATCACTGGGTGCGGACCCAGCGCGAGTTCGAGATCGAAGAGGCCAGTGCGTCAGTGGTTCTTCCGCCCGAGCTACCGCAGGGCTGGCAGACGCCGCGCGCGTGAGTGTGCCCGGCCTTGCGCGGACCCAGCAGCCAGGGTCGCTGTGCTCTCACAGGGCCCTGGTGTGCTGCGGTGGCGTGGCGCTCTCGCGCGTGAGCCCGGCACCCGCTCAGCTCGCTACACAGTCGCGACAAACCCGCACCAAACCCGCAGCTGAACATGGGGCCGCCGATGTCTAGTCTTTGCAACGTCCAGCGCGGCCACGGATCTGGCCCGCTGCGTAAATGACCAAAGCCCTTGTGGGCGCGGTCGGCGGGGCCCGGACGTTCCGGGCAGTCTTTCGGGTTGGCTTTGCTTCTTTGCGTGTATCGGTGCTGTGGGCGCCCGGGCTGCTTGTGCGGTCCGGGCGTTTTCGTTTGCGTGGTGCACGCTCGCGGCGGTGGCGAGCCAGCGCCGCGGCGGACCTACACCGTGCCGCGGTTTTTCCCCATCCAGGGCCGGTAGTAGTCGCGGATCCTCGCCATGTCGGCATCGAGCGAGTCCGTCATCTGCAGCAAGGGGCCGATGCCGATCACGCGCTCGGGGTAGTGGAAGTAGATGCACAGCACCGGCACTTCGGCAGCGCGGGCGATGCGCCAGAAGCCGGATCGCCAGTCCTCGACGCGGCGTCGCGTGCCCTCCGGCGCCAGTGCCACCCACAGAGTCTCGCGGCTGCGGTAGCGCTCGGCCACCTGTTCGACCACGCCGGCGCTGCTGCTGCGGTTGACCGGAAAGCCGCCGAGCCGGCGCAGCACCCAGCCGACGGGCCCGCGAAACAGCTCGGCCTTGGCCATGAAGGCGATGTCGAGGCCCAGCGCGATCTTCATACCGAGGCCCCAGATCGCGTCCCAGCCTGACGAGTGCGGGGCGACGATGATCACCATCTTGTCGACCTCGGGAAACGCGCCGCGCATGTGCCAGCCGCCCAGACGCAGCAGGCTGCGGCCGAACCAGCGCGTAAAGGGGCCACCGCGGCGTGGGGCGCGGTCTGGCAGGGGCTGATGCACGGGCGTGTGCAGCGGCAGCATCAGTCGAGATCCACCGCGCGCGCCGCGCGCTGGCGCTTGATGCCGGCGCGCTCGCGCTTGCTGGACAGGCGACGCTCCTGCGCCCCCTTGCTGGGCTTGGTGGCGATGCGCGGTTTTGGCGGCTTGAGCACGGCCTGGATCAGGGCCAGCAGGCGTTCGCGCGCGTCCTCGCGGTTGCGGTCTTGGCTGCGGTAGCGCTGGGCCTGGATGATCACCACGCCGTCCTCGGTGATGCGGCTGTCGCGACGCGCGAGCAGCCTCGCCTTCAGCGGCGCCGGCAGGGCGCCGGAGTTCGCGGCATCAAAGCGCAGCTCGACCGCGGTTGCGACCTTGTTGACGTTCTGCCCGCCGGGTCCGGACGAACGCACGAAGCGCTCCTCGAGCTCTTCGTCGGGAATGGCGATGGAAGGCGTGATGCGGAGCATGGGCAGGGTTCGCGGGAGCTGCGGGATTGTAGCGGGGGCTTGCAGCGGCGATTTGGAATCCAGAAACCTGTTCAGCGGCTGGGCGAGCTCGAGGCCGTTCTCCCCTCTCTCCTTGCGGGAGAGGGGCGGGGGAGAGGGGTTGAGATTCGCGATGTGCCCTTACCCCTCTCCCCAACCCCTCTCCCACAAGGGGAGAGGGGCTCAACAATTCGCGCCGCGGAGCCGGCTCACCCGCGCGATGCCTGTCCATCTTTCACTTAGGGAGCCCCGCGGCTTGCACGTCCGACGAGGCGATGCTTAGCGGAGCTCGTTCCGAGCCGTCGAGGGTTCCACTGTCGGCAAGCCCCGATCCCCAATCCCCGCTCCAAGCGCCGCCTGCCACCCGAACCGCGCCAGCAGCGCGGCGAACTCGCCGTCCACAGGCGCTTCAATGCCGAGCCTGCGACCGTCGGCCGGATGGTCGAAGGCGATCCGCCACGCGTGCAGCAGCATGCGGTGGCAGCGGAACTCGGCGCGGAACAGGCGGTTGTGGCGGCCGTCGCCGTGGCTGGTGTCGCCGATCAGATGGTGATGGATGTGCTTGAGATGCCGGCGCAGCTGGCGGTAGCGGCCAGTCTCGGGCTGCATCGCCAAGAGGCAGTAGCGCGCGGTGTCGAAGCCGCTCATGGGGTAGGGCAGTTCGATCGTGGCCAGCCGACGGTAGTGGCTGATCGCCGGCTTGGGCTCGGGCTTGCCGGGGGCATCCAGCGCGTGCTCGATGCGGCCGGAGTCTTCTGTCCATCCACGCACCACGGCCAGGTAGGTCTTCTCGACGCTGCGGCCCATGAACTGCTCGCCGAGCGCGGCTGCCGTGCCTTTGTCGAAGGCCAGCAGCAGGGCGCCCGAAGTGGCGCGGTCCAGCCGATGGGCGAGGAAGCAGCGCTGGCCGAGCTGCTCACGCAGCTGGTCCAGCAGAAAGCGGTCCTCGTGCGCGGCGATCTGGCTGCGGTGGGCCAAGAGGCCGGCGGGCTTGTTGACCACGGCCAGGGCCTCGTCACGGTAGAGCAGGTCGAGCGGGGCCTCGGACATCGCGGATGTCGCCTGAACACGGCCGGCTATGATGCCCGACCCTTTCGCACGCACGAACTCCCGCCATGCAGCCCATCGACACCGTGGCCGACTTTCTGCGCGGCCTGCAGGACCGCATCTGCAGCGCCATCGAAGGCGCCGACGGCGCCGCGCGCTTTGCCGAAGACGAATGGCAGCGCGCCGAAGGCGGCGGCGGCCGCACCCGCGTGCTGCGCGAGGGCGCGGTGTTCGAGCAGGCCGGTATCGGCTTCTCCGACGTCAGCGGCGAGCGCCTGCCGCCCTCGGCCAGCGCCGCGCGGCCCGAGCTGGCGGGTGCGTCCTGGCGCGCGGTCGGCGTGTCGCTGGTGTTCCATCCGCGCAACCCGTACCTCCCGACCACCCACGCCAACGTGCGCCACTTCCGCGCGATGCGCGACGGCGAGGTCGTCGGCTGGTGGTTCGGCGGCGGCTTCGATCTCACGCCCTTCTATCCGATCGATGAGGACGTGCTGCACTGGCACCGTGCCGCTCGCGCGCTGTGCGAGCCCTTCGGCGGCGAAGCGCGCTATGCCTCGCACAAGCGCTGGTGCGACGAGTACTTCTTCTTGAAGCATCGCGGCGAGACCCGCGGCGTCGGCGGGCTGTTCTTCGACGACCTGCACGAGGACTTCGACCGCGACTTCGCCTACCTGCAGGCGGTGGGCAACGGCTTCCTCGATGCCTATCTGCCGATCGTCGAGCGCCGCCGCGACACGCCTTTCGGCGAGCGCGAGCGCGAGTTCCAGCTCTACCGCCGCGGCCGCTACGTCGAGTTCAACCTGGTCTGGGACCGCGGCACCTTGTTCGGCCTGCAGAGCGGCGGCCGCACCGAATCCATCCTGATGAGCCTGCCGCCGCGCGTGCGATTCGAGTACGGCTACACGCCCGAACCCGGCAGCGCCGAGGCGCGGCTCAATGACTACTTGCGGCCGCGGGAGTGGCTTGGGAGCGGGGATTCGGGATTGGGGCTTGGGGATTGAACAACCGAGGCGACGCCAGCAACGACCTTTCGGTTCTGTGATTCGCCAGAGGCAGTCATCGCAGCCGCGCGCCGAACGCTCGCGGCGCGTCGAAGACCGTCGGCCAATCCCGAATCCCCAATCCCGAATCCCGGCGCCCCAAATAAAAACCCCGGAACCGAGGGGGAGCGGTTCCGGGGTCGGGGGTCGCGGTCCTGGCTGGGGGGAGCCGTGGACCGCGCAGATTCACTCGAGGGGGAGGGAGTGAATCCTCGTCGGCGGCGTTGCACCGCCGCGATCAGAGATTGCGCCGAGCGCGTGGAGTTCAAGCGCGTATCGGAAAGTGTTCAGCCAGGCTTTAGGCGTCGCGCGAAGCCGCGGCCCGCGCTGCAGGTTTCCCAAGCCCAGAAAGAGAAAACCCCGAGAGCCGGGGGGAGCTCTCGGGGCTTGGGGCCGGAAGGCGGCTGGGGGAGACCGGTCCTTCCGTGTATTCACTCAAGGGGGAGGGAGTGAATCGATCCGGCATTGCGCCGGACGTGCTGCGCATCTTACGCGGCCATTCTGAAAGTCCCGTGACTGCCCCTGTGACGATTGAACACAATTAATGTTTCGTTCATCGCCAAGTGTGCGCTGCGTATCGTGCGCACCAGGCCAGCATCACGCAACAACTGTGCGCCAATCCGGATATTTCAGACAATCCTCATGGACTGGGCGAGTGATCGCGGCGCAAGTCATTGATTCCATTGATCCCTGCCAGCCTCGTCCGACACGAACCGAGCTGCGCGCTAGTCGCTTGAGCCACTACGACCAAAGTCGACGCATCGATTCAGACGAACAGCAGCTAGGGCCTGTCGCCGTCCGCCGCTGGCCGAGCCTGACGCGGACTGGAAGAAGCCCGCGTGCGCTGCGCCTCCGTGAAAGTGATGCGTGCCGGCGACCCCCAAGCCGCAGCGCGGCCGTCGTTGGGCGTTCGCAAGGTGCGCAGCGCGCGACCATGGGTGTGCGGCCGATGTCCATCCGCAGGCTTGGCGCGCCGCTGTCGCTGTCGCGGTTGCGCTAAAGCATCCGCGGTCGTGGCGCGAAGCCTATGCTTGCTCTCAGTGCGCCTCGTCCCAGTTGTCGCCGACGCCGGCCTCGACGGTGAGCGGCACCCGCAGCTCGGCTGCCGCCTGCATGCGCCGCTTGGCCTCGGCCACGAGGGTGTCGACGAAATCCTCGCGGCACTCGAAGACCAGTTCGTCGTGCACCTGCAGGACCATGCGTGCGCGGCCGTCCTGCGTGCCCAGCCAGGCGTGCAGGTCGAGCATGGCGCGCTTGATGATGTCGGCGGCGCTGCCCTGCATCGGCGCGTTGACGGCGGCGCGTTCGGCGCCGGCGCGCAGGCCCTGCTGGCGGGCGTGGATGTCGTTCAAGTACAGACGCCGGCCGAACACGGTCTCGACATAGCCGAACTCGCGCGCTTGCTGGCGCACCCGCTCCATGTAGCCCTGCACACCGGGATAGCGGGCGAAGTAGAGCGCGATGTAGTCCTGCGCCTCGCCGCGGTCGATGCCGAGCTGCTTGGCCAAGCCGAAGGCGCTCATGCCGTACATCAGGCCGAAGTTGATCGCCTTCGCCGCGCGACGCTGGTCGGCGCCGACGTCCGCCAGCGGCACGCCGAACACCTCGGCGGCGGTGGCGCGATGCACGTCCTGGCCGCCGGCAAAGGCCGAGAGCAGGCCGGAATCTTCTGAGAGATGCGCCATGATCCGCAGCTCGATTTGCGAGTAGTCGCAGGCCACCAGCTTGCTGCCGGGCGGGGCGATGAAGGCGCGGCGGATGCGGCGGCCGTCCTCGGTGCGGATCGGGATGTTTTGCAGGTTCGGATCCGACGAAGACAGGCGACCCGTGGCCGCGCCGGTCTGGTGGAAGCTGGTGTGCACCCGCCGGGTGTCGGGGTGGATGGCCTCGGGCAGCTTGTCGGTGTAGGTGCCGCGCAGCTTGGCGAGACTGCGGTAGTCCAGGATCAGCTTGGGCAGCTCGTGGCGATCGGCGATGGCTTCCAGCGCTTCCTCGTTGGTGCTGGGCGCGCCGCCGGGCGTCTTCACCAGGGCCGGCAGGCCGAGCTCGTCGAACAGCAGGGCGCCGAGCTGTTTGGGCGAGTCGAAGTTGAAGCTGCGCCCGGCCAGCTCGAAGCCGCGCTTCTGCAGCTCCAGCATGCGGCGGCCCAGGTCCTGGCTCTGCCGGCGCAGTTCGTCGGCGTCGATCAACACGCCGGCGGCCTCCATGTCGGCCAGCACCTGCACCAGCGGCAGCTCGATCTCGCGATACACCTTGGCGAGCGTCGGCTCGGCCTCGAGCTTTGGCCACAGGGTCTGATGCAGGCGCAGGGTGATGTCGGCATCTTCGGCCGAGTAGTCGCGCGCGACTTCGAGATCGACCTCGGCAAACGAGATCTGCTTGGCACCCTTGCCCGCGACCTCGCTGTACGCGATCGGCGTGTAGCCCAGGTAGTTCTTCGCCAGCGAATCCATGTCATGGCGACTGGCGGTGGAGTTCAGCACGAAGCTCTCGAGCATGCTGTCGTGCGTCAGGCCGCGCAGTTGCACGCCGTGCTGGCGCAGCACGTGGATGTCGTACTTGGCGTTCTGCGCGAGCTTCGGTCTTGATGCGTCTTCCAGCACCGGTTTGAGCTTGGCGAGCACCGCGACGCGATCGAGCTGGGCCGGCGCGCCCGGATAGACATGCGCCACCGGGATGTAGGCGCCTTCGCCTGCGCGCGTCGAAAACGCCAGGCCGACCAGCTCGGCGCGCAGCGCATCGAGGCTGGTGGTCTCGGTGTCGAAGCAGATCAGCTCAGCGATTTCGAGCTCGCGGATCAGCGCGTCGAGATCGTCCTCGCTGAGGATCAATCGATAGCTGCCGCGCGCCTGTGCCGGCAGATCCGCGGCGGGCGCGGCGGTGGCGACGCTGGAGCCCGCGCTCGCCGGCGTCGAAGGACTGCCGCCGTTGCCGGTCTCCAGATCGCGCAGTGCGGCATTGAAGCCGTAGCGTGCGTAGAGCTGCTTCAGCGCCTCGACATCGCGCGGGCGCAGCTTGAGCTCGGTCGGGCCGCGATCGAGCTCGACCGCGGTGAGGATGGTGGTGAGCTGGCGGTTGAGCGGCAGCCGCGGCAGGGCGGCGCGCAGGTTCTCGCCGATCTTGCCGCCCATCGTCGGCGCGGCTTCGATCACGCCATCGAGCGTGCCGAACTCGCCCAGCCACTTGGCCGCCGTCTTCGGGCCGCATTTGTCGACGCCCGGGATGTTGTCCACGGTGTCGCCCATCAGCGCGAGGTAGTCGATGATCTGGTCGGGCCGCACGCCGAACTTCTCGACGACGCCGGCTTCGTCGAGACGCGAGCCGCTCATGGTGTTGACCAGGGTGATACCCGGTCGCACCAGCTGGGCGAAGTCCTTGTCCGAGGTCGACACTTCGACCTCGATCCCTTCGGCGGCCGCGCGTGTCGCCAGGGTGCCGATCACGTCATCGGCCTCGACGCCGGGCACGCGCAGGATCGGAAAGCCCAGCGCCTCGACAATCGCCATCATCGGCTCGATCTGCGCGCGCAGATCGTCGGGCATGGCTTCGCGGTTCGCCTTGTACTCGGGGTAGAGCGCGTCGCGGAAGGTTGGCCCGGAGGCGTCCATCACAAAGGCCGCGTAGGTCGGGCCTTCCTTCAGCGTCGCGCGCAGCATGTTGACCACGCCGAACAGCGCGCCGGTGGGCTCGCCGGCCGCGTTCGACAGCGGCGGCAGGGCGTGGAAGGCGCGGTAGAGATAACTTGAACCGTCGATGAGGATGAGCTTGTCCATGCGCGGCAGTGTAGTCGCCCGCGCTATGCCCCGCGCCTGCAGCTGGCTATGCTCGGGACCTCACCCCCGGAGGTCCGCCGCCATGCGCACGTTGCCACGCGTACTGATTCTGCTGTTGTCCGCGCTGTATGCGCCGATGAGCCTGGCCCAGAGCGAAGCGCCCGCGCCGCCCGCTGAAGAGGCGCCGATTCCGCCCAAGCTGCCCAACCTGCCGAGCGAGGAGTCCGCGCCGACGGTGAACATCCGCCGCGACGAGAAGACTGGCGATGTGATCGAGGAGTACCGCACCAACGGCCGCCTGCAGATGGTCAAGGTGACCCCACAGCGCGGCAAGCCCTACCAGATCATCGACACCAACGGCGACGGCAAACTGGATACGCACGACTACGAGGGCAACGTGCGTCCGGTCTACTGGACCCTGTTCGAGTGGGACTGAGGCCCTGCTGGGCGCCTGGATTGGGGTCGCGACCCGCCCTGTGCCCACGCGGGCGGGTCCGCGCGGGGCTGGAATACGGCCCCAAGCCTGCATAGGGTGGGTCTTGACCCGCCGGCGCTCGACCCTTAGCGCCGTTTGCCGGTCGGCCTCCAACGGGTAGGCCATTGGCCTTGTGCCGAGCCGGGCTGTGGAGCGCTCGCGAAGCCTGTGGGATTGCTCCGCAAACGCCGGGTGCTTGAAGAACGCGCGCTGCCGATTCCGGTGGGTCGAGACCACCTCCTGCACGTCCCGGTGGGTCGAGACCCACCCTATGCGCCTTGCGGCGGGTCAAGACCCATCCCATGCGTATGCCGGTCGGTCGAGAGCCAGCCTGAGCACGGAGCGGCGCGCGCAGCGTATAGCGTGGGCCCTGGCCCACCACGGCTCGACATCGCGCCGCGCCCTTCAGGGCGCTGGGCGTTTTGCGCTGGACCACCGCAGTGAGTGCCGTCGCCGGCCTTGCCACGGTGGCCGCTGCGCGCCGCCCGTAGTGCTGCATGCCTTGGCAGGTATTGAGCTCTGGTGGGCCAGGGCCCACCCTATGCGCCTGTTCATGTGCGGAATCGTCCGACGCGGGTGAGGTCGGACGATGTCCCGCCCCCACCTCTCAGTCTCGGACCCCATCCGCCCATGATCGACACCCTGCACACCCTCGGTCTTGCGGTCGCCCACGTGCGACCGCTGGGCATCGCCCTGCCGCTCTGGCTGCTGGCCCTGATCGGTGTGCTGCTGGTGGCGATGCCGCGTGCGCTCGACGCTGTCCAGCGCGGGCTCGGTGCTGCGCTTGTCGGGCTGACCCCGCTGGTGGTGCTGCTCTGCTTCGGCCTGGTCGCCGCGCGCTACGGTTTTGGCGCGGGTTCGGTGGCGGTGCAGGAGGCCATGCTCTGGCTGCATGCCTGTGTCTTCATGCTGGGCATGGCCTGGGCGCTGCGGCATGACCGCCATGTGCGCGTCGATGTCCTCTACGCCCGCTTTTCGGCGCGCACCCGGGCCTGGATCGAGGTCGGGGGGCATCTCCTGCTGCTGCTGCCGCTCGCGCTGTTCCTGCTGTGGATCAGCCTCGACTATGTCGCCGCCAGCTGGCAGGTGCGTGAGTCCTCGCGCGAGCCCGGCGGGCTGCCCGGCCTGTTCCTGCTGAAATCGCTGATCCCGCTGAGCGCCTGGCTGCTGGCGGTGCAGTCGCTCGCGCTGTGCGTGCAGCAGCTGCGCGCGGCGCTGAAGCCCGGAGCTGCGGCATGAGCGCGCTGCTGGTGCTGCTGCTGGTGTTGGCCCTGTGCCTGGGCCTGATGCTTGGCTTTCCGGTGGCCTTCACCCTCGGCGGCGTGGCCCTGCTGTTCGCTGGCATCGGCATCGCGCTGGGCGTGTTCGATGCGGCGTTTCTCGAAGCTTTCCCGAACCGCATTTTCGGGATCATGGGCAACGAAACCCTGCTGGCGGTGCCGCTGTTCGTGTTCATGGGGGTGATGCTGCAGCGCTCGAAGATGGCCGAAGACCTGCTCGAAACCGTGGCCGCACAGTTTGGACGCGCGCGCGGCGGGCTGGTGTTCGCGGTGCTGCTGGTCGGCGCCCTGCTGGCGGCGTCGACCGGCATCGTCGGTGCCACCGTGGTCACTCTCGGCCTGATCGCCCTGCCGACCATGCTGCGCCACGGCTACTGCCCGCGGCTGGCCTCCGGCGCGGTCTGCGCCTCGGGCACGCTCGGGCAGATCATTCCGCCCTCGGTGGTGCTGGTGCTGCTGGGCGACCAGCTCGGTTCGGCCTATCAGCAGGCTCAGCTCAAGCTCGGCAACTTCGCTCCGCAGACGGTTTCGGTCGGCGACCTGTTCGCCGGGGCGGTGGTGCCGGGCCTGCTGCTGGTGGTGCTGTATCTGATCTATGCCGCCTGGGTGGCCTGGCGGCAGCCGCAGCGTGCGCCGGCACTCGATCCTTCGGCCCTGCCGCAGCGCAGTCCCGCGCAGCTGCTGCTGGCGGTGATTCCGCCGGTGCTGCTGATCGTCTGCGTGCTGGGCTCGATCCTGTTCGGCTATGCCACGCCGACCGAGGCCGCCGGCGTCGGCGCGGTTGGCGCCAGCCTGCTGGCGCTGCTGCGCGGCCAGCTGGATCTCGACTGCCTGCGCCACGTCTCGCGCGAGACGGTGATGATCACCGCGATGGTGTTCGCCATCCTGGTCGGCGCGTCCCTGTTCGCCCTGGTGTTCCGCGGCTTCGGCGGCGATGACCTGGTGCATGACCTGTTGACCGGCCTGCCGGGCGGCAAGTGGGGCGCGATCGTCGCGGTGATGCTGCTGATGTTCCTGCTCGGCTTCATCATCGATTTCATCGAGATCGTGTTCGTGGTGGTGCCGATCGTCGCCCCTGTGCTGTTCCTGCTCGGCGTCGATCCGATCTGGCTGGGCGTGATGATGGCGGTCAACCTGCAGACCAGCTTCCTGACGCCGCCCTTCGGCTTCGCCCTGTTCTATCTGCGCGGGGCGGTGCGCGAGGGGCTCGCCACCGTCGACCTGTATCGCGGCGTGCTGCCCTTCATCGCCCTGCAGCTGCTGCTGCTGCTCGTGCTGGCGCTGTGGCCCGAGCTTGCGACCTGGCTGCCCGGCGTACTGGCGGCGCGCGGCTAAGTCGACTCAAGCGCGACCGCTTTCGCCGATCAGGATGCGCGCGCTGAAGTCTTGCGGCGTTGCCGCCGCAAGGCTCAGGGCGTGTCGATCCAGCGGGGCGAGCCCGCGCCACTCCCCGGACAGTGCGCGCAGCTCCACCAGCACCCGCACCAGCCGGGCGAACTGCTTGGCGATGCCGGCATACAGCTCAGCGGCGGCGCGCCGCGCTTCGTCGGCGAGCTGGCGAAAGGCGCCCTGGCCCAGCTCGATGTAGTAGCGCTGGCTGACCCGACGCCGCTGCGCCAGCTCGGGGTACAGCCCGGCGATCAACAGGCAGCGCTCGCCGACATCCTGCAGGGCCAGGCTGCGCTGGGCGCTGCCGGCGGTGTGCAGCGCTTCGAGGTAGGTCAGCGCCATCGCCGGTTCGGCCAGGCCGGTGCTGCCGAGATGCCGCATCAGGGTGAACACCAGCCAGCTCTCGCTGTTCTCATCGAGCTGCGCGCCGCAGCGCTGCTCGCCCTCGCGCACCAGGTCCTGCCACAGCGCGGTGGCGCTGTCGGCGGTGATGATTCCGTCCTTTCCTTGCATGGCGGAGTCCTCTGCCTCATGCCTGTGGACAGACATACGCAAAGCGCACGCCGCAGTCACGCCAGCACTCACCGCGCGCGGCTGCCAACAGGCCTGCCCGCTACGCCGGCGTAGGGTTGCGAGGCGTGCGCTTTTGCACCACGCTCCGCGCGTTACGCGACCTGCGCGCGCTGCGCTCGCGTTGCCACTTCACGACAGGAATCCGAACGATGTCTGCTGCGCTGGTTGCCGTGGTGCTTTCGCTGGTGCTGGACCATCTCGCGCCGGCCGCGCAGCGGCTGCGCCAGCACGATCGGGCGAGCGCGCTGCTGCGCGACGCGCTCGAAAGCCTGGGGCGTCAGCCCAGCCTGGCCGGTCGCTGGGGCTGGCTGCCCGCGCTGGCTCTGCCCCTGCTGGTGCTGGCCGTGCTGCAGTGGCTGCTGTCCGGTTGGCTGTATGGCTTGCCCGGCTTCTTGCTGCAGCTGGCCGTGCTGTTCCTGTGCTGGGGCCCGCGCGACCTTGATCTCGATGTCGAGGCGGTGGCCTCGGCGCCCGACGCGGACTCGCGTCGGCAGGCGCTGGTCGAGCTCAGCGACGGCGGCGTCGACTGTGCGTCCTCCGGCACACCGCTCGTCCATACGGTGTTCCGCCAGGGCCTGTCGCGCTGGTTCGGCGTGCTGTTCTGGTTTCTGCTGCTGGGCGCCTTCGGAGCGCTCATGTACCGCTTGGCCCAGCTCGCCGCGCGCGAACGCGCCGCAGCACCCGCGGCCCAGCACGAGCCGCTGCGCCAGTTCGCGCTGCTGCTGGACTGGGCGCCGGCTCAGCTGATGTGCCTCGCGCTGGCGCTGGCCGCGCACTTCGACGCCGTGCTCGCCGCCTGGCGCGACTGGCATGCGGGTCGAGGCGAGGGCTGGTTCGCCCTCGATCTGGGCTTTCTCGATGCTGCTGCCCGTGCCAGCGTGCGCGAGGAGTTGATCGAAGACGCGCTCGACGAGGGTCTGCCGCCGCCGCTCGATCTTGAACTGGGCGGAGCGGACGCCGGCCTGGGCAGCGCGGCCGAGATTCCCGCAGGCGCGCTGCGCGAGCTGCGCGATGCCATGGGTCTGGTCTGGCGCGTGCTGCTGGTCTGGCTCAGCGTGCTCGCGCTGTTCGTGCTGGCCGGCTACGTCGGCTGAGCAAGCGGCTGGCGGCCGTCCCTGGCCGCACGTGCATCAGCCGTCGCTCAGTCGTCTGGGCTCTCGATGGGCGGCGCTGGCGGCGCCGCTTTCAAGCGACCGCTGCGCCGCAGCGCATCGCGCAGCACGTATTCGATCTGCGCATTGAGCGAGCGCAGCTCGTCATCCGCCCACAGCTGCATCGCGTCGATCACCTCGGCGCGGATCCGCAGCGGATAGGCCTTCTTCTCGCTCATCGGCCGTCAGTACAGGCTGCCGGTGTTCAGCACCGGCTGCGGGCCGCGGTCGCCGCACAGCACGACCAGAAGATTGCTGACCATCGCCGCGCGGCGCTCGTCATCCAGCTCCACCACCTTGCGTTCGGCCAGGCGATCCAGCGCCATCTCGACCATGCCGACCGCGCCTTCGACGATGCGCGTGCGTGCGGCGATCACCGCGTTGGCCTGCTGGCGCTGCAGCATGGCCTGGGCGATCTCGGCCGAGTAGGCGAGGTGGCTGATGCGCGCTTCGATCACTTCCACGCCGGCCTGCTCCAGCCGCGCCTGGATCTCCTCGGTCAGATGCCTGGACACCTCGGTGGCATGACTGCGCAGGGCGATATCGCCGTCGTTGTGCGGCTCGTAGGGATAGCTGCTGGCCATGGCGCGCAGCGCCGATTCCGACTGGATGTGCACGAAGCTTTCGTAGTCATCGACGTTGAACACGGCCTCGGCCGAGTCGACCACCTTCCAGACGATGACCGAGGCGATCTCGATCGGGCTGCCTTCGAGCTCATTGACCTTGAGCTTGCCGCTCTCGAAGTTGCGTACGCGCAGCGAGACCTTGCGCTTGGTGAGGAAGGGATTGTTCCAGCGCAGCCCGGTGTCCTTGACGGTGCCGACGTAGCGACCGAACAGGCTCAGCACCGCGGCCTGGTTGGGTTCGACCATGTACAGGCCGAACAGCGCGAAGCCCAGGCCGAGAAAGCTGAGGCCCATCAGCACACCCAGGGGCCCGGTGCGCACGCCTGCCACCCCCAGGGCGACGATCGCCAGCATGCCGGCGACGATCGCCAGCAGGGTGGGAATGCCCGACATCGACTTGACCGACAGCTCTTTCATGGCGTCCTCCTTGGGTGCGGGAGGAAGATATCAGTGTGATATCAGATTGCGCAAGCGGGGCTGCAGCGGGGCGCTCACACCTGCGCCTCAGGGCTCGCGACGCTCGGCCTCCAGCGGAAAGCCGATGCCGCCACGGGCGTTCACTGCCGCGCCGCGGCCGGCACCGGGCAGGGGCAGCTGGACGAACAGCGGATCTTCGCTGTCGGCCGACAGCGGCAGCGCGAAGTGCAGGCGACCGTCGATCACCGCGCCTTCGCTGCTGCCGCGGGCGCCGACCCATTCGCAGGGCTCGTCATCGATCTCGGGGCAGATCGCCGGGCCGGTCGACCACTGCACCTTGGCCTGCTGCTCCCCGTCGCCATGCCAGACCTCGATGTCGAGCGCGCGCGAGCCGCCGAGGGTGCGCAGTTCCGGATGTTCGCGACGCAGCACCCACTGCCCGTGCCAGGCGCCGGGTGGGCGCTCGGCGGAGCGCTCTTCGGCGCTTTGCATGTCTTCAGCGGGCTCGAAGCCCAGGCAGCTGGCGGCACAGGCCAGACCGAGCAGCAGGGCGGTCAACGAACGTGGGCGCATGCGCGACTCCCGAGGCGGGCCGACGCGACCCGGTGTTCCAACCGATACGCAGCGCGCCGCGCGATCCCGACGCGCCTACTCGAAACCGTCGGCAAACAGCTGCGTCAGCCGATCGATATCGGCGACCAGGAACAGGTCGGTCAGTCCATTGCTGTCGCCCGCCACGAGGTTGGTGGCCGTCGACGAGTACGCCATCAGCGCGCCGTTCTCGCCGATGGCGTGCCAGCTCTCGGTGACGCCGTTGCCGACGCCGCCGGTCGTGCTGACGCTGAGCAGGAACAGGCTGGCGGGTGCCCGGAACAGCCACGCTTGGCTGCCGCTGCCCGGGCTGTCGGAGCACAGGAAGCTGACATCACCGCGGTTGGACACGGTCGGCAGGCTGCAGGCGAAGCTGTTCGGCGGCGTCGGGATGGCCAGCAGCTGGCCGCTGCTGCGGTCGAGCCGGAACAGGCCGCTGTGCGGGCCCGCGATCAGGTTGGTGGCGAAGCTGCGGAAGGCCACGTAGCGGCCGTTGCGCGACAGGCTCGGTTCGTTGCTGGTGCTGTTGCCGGCCTGGCCTTGGGCGTTGACGCTGAGCAGCGTTGTGGTCTGGGCCACGCGATCGCGCAGATGGATCTGGAAGGCGCTGTTGTCGGGGACGGCGGTCAGGTTGCCGCGCGCACTGAACACAGCGTAGCGGGCGTCGCCACTCAGGCTCGGCATCCAGCTTTCCGGCGCGCCCTCGGCCACCTGCGCACCGCTGTTGCTCAGCGACAGCCGTTCGGTCGCGCCGGTGTTCATGTCGGTCAGCAGCAGGTCGCTCTGGCCGTTGCTGTCGCCGGCCACCTGGTTGCTGGCCTGACTGTAGTAGGCGACGTAGCGGCCGTCGTCAGAGACCGTCGGATAGCGGGCCTGGCCGTTGATCAAGCCAGCCAGCCCATTCGATACGCGTCGCGTCGTCTGGTTGGAACGGTCGCGCAGATACAGCGTCAGAAACTGCGGCTGGTCGGTGCCGAGGATGTTGTTGGCGAAGCTGCTGAAGGCGACGAAGCGGGCGTTGCCGCTGAAGGCGGGATGCGAGGCATTGCCGTTGCTGCCCAGGCCATTGGGTGCGGCGCTGATCAGCTCCAGCGCATCGGACACGGCATCCTGGACATAGATCTGCGACGAGCCGGTTTGATGGTCGAGGCCGAGATTGCGCGCGCTCGTCGAGTAGGCGATCAACAGGGCACCGTCGTGCACGGCGGGATGCTGCACGACGCCGTTGGGCTGATTGCCGCTGCTGCCGGTGACGCGCAGCAGGCCGAGGTTGCCGGCGCAGGCCAAGGGTGTGGCGAGCGCAAGGGCGAGCGTGAGCCACAGGCGATGCGAGCGGGAAACAAGGATGCACATGGTGCTGGCTCCGGGCCGCGGTGCGGCCCCCTGACTCCGCATGACGAGAAGCCGCGCCGCCGCGTATCAGCGCCGAAGCTGTCAACCCAAGCCGTCGAAACCGTCGCGGAACAGCGCACCCCCGGCGCAGTCCTCGATCTGCTCGGGCAGGATCAGCACGTTGAAGCGCGCGCCCAGCGGCAGTGCGCCGTTGTTCGAGAACAGCTGGTGGCGGCCGAGCGTGGGCAGGTACTCGACGTCGACGATCGAGCCGGCGGCGCTGCCGTTGGCCCGCGGCATCACCTGGATCTGCGCGCAGGCCACGCCGTCGAGGCGCGGATGGCTGATCAGGCTGCCGGTGCTGCCGTTGCGGTTGTCGGCGCGCACCTCGTGCACGAAGGCCTGCGGGCTCGGCAGCTGGGAGTACAGGTTCCAGCGCGTGCCGGTGATCAGATTGCTGCCATCGGCGGTGATCAGGTTCCAGCGGTTGCCGACATACGAGAGCACGACGGGGCCGGGGTGGAAGGGCGTGCCGAAAGGCGTGGCCTGCGTCGCCAGCACGAAGCGATCCGGCTGCTCATTGATCGGGCTCCAGTCGATCACGCTGCTGCTGTCGAGCGTGTTGGTGCCGCTGGCCACGTGCTGAAACACTCCGTTGGTGCTGGTGCCGATCGGGGCGAACAGATTGAAGGCCACGCCCTGGGCCATGTTCTGGCCGCCGAGGTTGGTGATGAACCACTGGTCGAAGAAGCTCACGCCCGCGGGCGCGTTGTTGGTCACCGGGCCCGCGCCGAAGTTGCGGGTGAGGAAAATTCGTCGGCTGCTGTCGAGGTCGAGCTCGGCGTCGACGATCGGGAACTGCGGGCTCGCTGCGGTGGTGGGCTTCTGCCGCAACAGGGCGCGATGGCCGAACTCGAAGGCGCCGATGTCGATCGCGTTGACCAGCCGGCGCAGGCCGTCGGCATCGTGGCTTTGCAGCGCAGCGGGCACGCGCAGCAGAGCGAAGCCGTTGCCGGCATTGCGTGCGGGCGAGCCGGCCGAAAGCCGCGGCGCCAGCATCGAGCGCAGCTGCGGATCGACGCTGAGATCGTTGGCGCCAGCGGTGTGCAGGCCGGGCGGGTTGTTCTGCCACTTGAGGTTCCAGTCGGCGGTGGCGTTGCCGCCCGCGCTGGGCGTGTTCTGCAAGCCGAAGCGGGTATTGGCGATCAGGTTGTTGAAGATGCCGCCCGTCACCTGCCCGACCGGTGTGCCGCCAGTGCCGCCCCAGCGGCTGATCACCAGGCCGCTGCCGAAGACGATCGTGTTGTTGATCGCCTCCAGCTCGATGCTGCCGTTGTTGGTGATCACATCCAGGCCGCCGCCGGTGAAGTTGCCGCCGCCGATCAGGGCATTGCTGACCACATCCGCCCGCAGCGTAGATGCCGTGCCGCTGAAGCGGCCCTCGCTGATCCGCAGCGCGCGGCCGAAGGCGCCCTGGATCTCGTTGGCGTGCGCGATCACATCGGCGTTGGCGCCACCGGCGACGTCGATGAACACGCCGGGGCCCTGGCCGGCCGCGGCAGCGCGGATGCGGTTGTGGCGCAGCTCGAAGAGTGCACGCCGACTGGCGCCGAACAGCGCCAGCTCGATGCCGGCATCGAAACTGCTGGGCGCGACCAGCTCGAGATCGTTGTTCTCGATGCGCACCGAGTGGACAAACTTCTCGGTGCTGTTGGCGAGCAGGTTGACGGCGATCGCACCCTGCATCACACCGTTGCGTGCGCGCATCCGCAGCCCCGACAGCACGATGTCGGCCGGACCGGTGGCGCCATGGTCGATCCGGATGCGTCCGCTGCTGAAACCCAGATCCTGCAGGCGCAGGGTCAAGGCGAGGCTGCCGCTGGTGGTGACACTGATGCCGCGGCCGACCGCGAATTCAGTGCGCGCGGCGCTGCGTCCGCGCAGGGTTAGGCTGCGGGCAATGCTGATGTTTTCGTCGATGGCAGCGCTGGGCACCAGATCGAGGGTGGCATCGACAGGCGCGCTGTCGATACAGGCCTGCAGAGTGCCGGCACAGGCGCCGGCGCCGGGCCAACTGAGGATCGGTGAACCGGCGCGGGCGGCATCGATGCTGCCGAGGGCGAGGCCAAAGGCCGCGAGAACATGCAAACGCGAGATGGACATGCGAGTCACTCCGGTACGGTCTGGAACGGGGTCAGCGTGTTGCTGACCCGTGCTCCCTCCATACGGAGTTCCGCGTCAATGCAGGACAGGCCCTATTCGCGATCGACCCCGAGATCCTCCAGCTCGCCCTCGTCATCCAGGCGCAGGCTCAGGCTGATCGGCCGGCAGCAGACCGGGCAGTCCTCGGTGTACTCGGACTCGCCGTAGGACAGATCGACGAAGGCATCGAAGCCCTCGCCGCACCAGGGGCAGTGGATGTGGCGTTCGGTGAGCATGGGTGGGCGCGCCTGCGGCGCGCGGGATTGGTGATTGGGGATTGGGGATTGGGGATTCGGGATTGGAACAGCCTGTGCGTCGTGCGCGGATGAGTACACCGGCGGCGTAGCACTTCAGACTCGCCGGCCCTTGCGAATCCCCAATCCCGAATCCCGGCGCTTCCTGACCTCAAGCCAGGAAGAGTCCGATCAAATCGTTCTGGAACTGCTGACCCAGCGCCGAGGCGCGGAAACGCTCGCCGTCGCTCTCCAGCCAGCCGCGCGCCTGCGCCTGGGCGAAGGCGGCATCGAGCGCGCTGAGCGGCAGGCCGGTGCGGGCCTCGAAGGTCGAGAGGGTGCTGCCTTCGAGCAGGCGCAGCGCGTTCAGCATGAACTCGAAGGGCAGATCGGCGGCGGCGAGCCGCTGATCACCGCCGATCCGCGCGGGGCTGGCGGCGGCGTCCAGATAGGCCTGCGGATGCTTCAGTTTCCAGCGCCGCAGGATGGCGTCTTCGGCGGGCAGGGTGATCTTGCCGTGGGCGCCGGCGCCGATGCCGAGGTAGTCGCCGAACTGCCAGTAGTTAAGGTTGTGCTGGCTGCGTCGGCCGGGCCGCGCATAGGCCGAGATCTCGTACTGCGCATAGCCGGCTTCGGCCAGGCGCTGCTGGCAGGCCGCCTGCATGTCCCAGGCGCTGTCCTCATCGGGCAGACCCGGCGGCGGCTTGGCCGCGAACAGCGTGTTCGGCTCCAGCGTCAGGTGGTAGTGGCTCAGGTGCTCGGGCGCGAGTTCGAGGGCCTGCTCAAGGTCCGACAGCGCGCCGTCGAGCGTTTGCCCGGGCAAGGCATACATGAGGTCGAGATTGATGTTGTCGAAGCCGGCGGCGCGGGCGAGCGCGAAAGCGCGCTTGGCCTGGCCGCCGTCGTGGATGCGGCCGAGTGCCGCCAGGCGCGCATCGTCGAAGCTCTGCACGCCGAAGCTGATGCGGTTCACGCCGGCCGCGCGGTAGGCCTCGAAGCGGTCGAACTCGGCGGTGCCGGGGTTGGTTTCGAGCGTGACCTCGAGCCCCGGCATCAGCCGCAGGCGCGCGGCGACGCCCTCGACGATCTCGCCGATCGCCGCGCCCGGAAACAGGCTGGGCGTGCCGCCGCCAAAGAAAATGCTCGACACCGGTCGGCCCCAGACCTGCGGCAGCTCCTGGTCGAGATCGGCCAGCAGCGCGCGCACGTAGTCGGCCACCGGCAGCGCCTCGGGCGCGCGGTGCGAGTTGAAATCGCAGTACGGGCATTTGCGCACGCACCAGGGGATGTGGATATAGAGCGCGAGTGGCGGCAGGCTGAGCACGGGCGGCGGAACCAGGGAGCGGTCGCGCAGCATGCCAGCCGCTGCGTGAGCCGGACAGACGCCCGCGGCCACGCTTTCGGCGGGTGCTTGCGCGGGTCACCGCCGGGATCGACGCAAACCCGCGGCCTGAATCTTGCAGCCATGGCTGGGTTTTCGATCTGCCGCGGCCCTGCGCCGCAGGCAGCGCGGCCAACAGGGCATCGAAAGGGGGCAGGGGGCTTGGACGCGAACACCGTGCTGCGCTCGGGGCGCATCTTGGAACTGCCGCCGCAGTTCGATGCCGGCACGCTCGGTCGCGGCGTGCTGCGCCTGTTCGCCCATTCCACCCGCACCGCCCTGGCGCTGCTGGCCCACGACGGCCGCCTCGTGTGGGTGAACCCGGCCTTCGACGGCCTGGGCCTGTGCGCGGGCGACGCCTGGCTGGGCCAGCCCCTGCTGTCGCTGCTGGCGCCCGGTGCGCCCGCCGACGAGCCCGACGACACCGCCCTCTTGCGCATGGCCCTGCAGCAGCACGCCGCCACCCACACCACGCTGTCGGTGCGCACGCCGGACGGCCGCCGTCTGTGGCTGGAGGCCGACCTGCAGCCGCTGCGCGAGCAGGGCGCCCCGGCGGCCGGTTTCGCCCTGGTGCTGCACGACGTCAGCGCGCAGGTGCGCGAGCGCCGGCGTCTGCGTCGGCTGATCGACTCCACCATCGCCGGCATCGTCGTGCAGGACGCCTCGGGCCGCATCGTCGACTGCAATGCCGAAGCCGAGCGCCTGCTCGGCCGCAGCCGCACCCAGCTGCTCGCCAGCAGCTCCGAGAGCGGCGACTGGGAGGCGATCCACGAGGACGGCAGCCCCTACCCGGGCAGCGAGCATCCCGGCATGCGCGTGCTCCGCGATGGCAAAGCCGTGCGCGGGGCCGTCATGGGCATCCGCCTGCCCAGCGGCGAGCGCCGCTGGATCGAGGTCAACACCGAGCTGATGACCGACCACGACAGCGGCGAGCGTTCGGTGGTCAACAGCTTCATCAACCTCACCGCGCAAAAGGCGGTACAGGCGCAGATGCACGCCGAACGCGAGCGCCTGCTGGCCAGCCTTGAGAGCACGCGTGCAGGCGTCTGGGAATGGCAGGTCGACAGCGGCGAACTGCAGATCGACGCGCGCTGGGCCGAGATCATCGGCGAGACCATCGAGCGCCTGCAGCCGGTGCGCATGGAGCGCATGGTCCAGCGCATTCACCCCGACGATCTGGCGCGCGTGCAGTCGGCCGCCGAAGACCATTTCAGCGGCCGCGGCAAGCACTACGAATGCGAGCTGCGCCTGCGCCATCGCGAGGGCCACTGGGTGTGGGTGCTGGTGCGCGGCCGGGTCGCCCTGCGCGATGCCGCCGGCCAGCCTCTACGGGTCTATGGCACCCACACCGAGATCAGCCAGCGCAAGCGCACCGAGGCCGAGCTCGCGCGCACCCAGGTGCTGCTGCAGGGCCTGTTCGAGCGCTCGCCGCTGGGCGTGGCGCTGAACGATCTGGTCGGCGGGCGCTTTCTCGATGCCAATGCCGCGCTGCTGCGCATGCTCGGCTACAGCCGCGAGCAGCTGCTCACGGCGAGCTACTGGGACATCACCCCGCGCGACTACGCCGAGGCCGAAGCCGAGCAGCTGCGCAGCCTGATGCAGATCGGCGCCTATGGGCCCTACGAGAAAGAGTTCCTGCATTCGAGCGGACGTCGACTGCCGGTGCTGCTGTCGGGCATCCGCATCACCCAACCCGACGGCGGCGAGCAGATCTGGTCGGTGGTGCAGGACCTGTCCGAGCGCCGTCTGTTCGAGCAGCAGCTGCAGCGCGCCGCGCTGACCGATGAGCTGACCGGGCTGCCCAATCGCGGCCTGCTGCTGCAGCGGCTGCAGCAGGTGCTGCGCGATATCCGCCTGGGTCGCGTGCCCGGCGCGGCCCTGCTTTTCATCGACTTCGACCGCTTCAAGCAGATCAACGACAGCCACGGTCACGACGCCGGCGATGAGCTGCTGCGCAAAGCGGCGATGCGCATGCGTGCGGCCCTGCGTGCTGATGACATCGGCCTGCACGCCGCCAGCGGCAACGTGGTCGCGCGCTTTGGCGGCGACGAGTTCGTGGTGCTGCTCGCCGATGTGCACCAGCCCGACGCGGCGGCCCAGCTGGCCGAACGCCTGGTCGAAACCGTGGCGCATGGCTACCGGCTGGGCGGCGCAGAGGTGCGGCTGGACGTCAGCGTCGGCGTGGTCCTGCTCGACGATGGCACCGCAAGCGCCGACGAAATCCTGCGCCGCGCCGACCGCGCCATGTACCGCGCCAAGGACGCCGGCGGTGGCCGGGTCGAGGTTTGCGGCGACTGATCCGGCTCCGCTGGCTCAGCCCGCGACCGGATGCGCCTTGAAGAAGGCCCGCACCTCGGCCAGCACCTCGGCGCGCGCGTCCTCCAGCACGTAGTGGCCGGCGTCGGCGTACTCGCGGGCCTGCGCCTGCGGCAGCGCGCGGCGGAATTCGCGCAGGCAGGTGTGATCGAAGACGAAATCCTGCATGCCCCACAGCAGCAGGGCCGGGCGGTCGGCGAACTCGGGCAGGCGGCGGCCGATCTCGGCCACGGTGTTCCAGGCCGGGTCGCCCGCGCCGAGCGGAATGTCCTGCACAAAGCGCAGGGTGGCGATGCGGTTCGCCCAGCTGTCGTAGGGCGCGGTGAACGCGCGGCGCTCATCCGCCGGCATCGGCTTCTTCACCGCCAGCTTCGTGGCGCCGGCCGAGAAGGCATTGAAACCGCGGATCAGCAGGGCGCCCAGCGACGAATCGCGGCCCAGCTTGAGCAGGCCGGGCAGGCGCTTGTCGGCCGGCATGCTGAAACCGGCGGTGTTCAGCAGCACCAGCCGCAGCACCCGCTGCGGATGCCGCAGCGCCCAGCCGAGGCCGATCAGCCCGCCCCAGTCGTGCAGCACCAGAGTGACCGGGCGCTCGGGCTCGATCGCGGCCAGCAGGCGATCGAGGTCGTCGATGCGGCTGTCCAGCGTGTAGCGGTAGCGGCTGTCGTCGGGCTTGTCGGAGTAGCCCATGCCGATGTGGTCGGGCACGATGCAGCGGTGGCTGCCGCGCAGGGCCAGCACCAGGTGGCGGTAGTAGTAGGACCAGGTCGGATTGCCGTGGACCATCACCACAGCCGGGCCCTGGCCCTCGTCGAGGTAGCTCATTTCGAGGCCGTCGCCGCGGTCGAAACGGCGCGGCTGGAACGGGTAGTCGGGAAGGTTCAAGCGCACGCGCCCAGGCCGAGAAGGGCGCCTATGGTAGCCGCTCGCCGCGCAGGCCCCAGCCCGCCCGCGGAACGCCGCTTGCATCCGGCTGCGCATGCTCGCGCACTTGCATCGCTGTCCGCCGCCTCACCGGCGTCGCCCGGGCGCCCTGCTGCGCGCCTGCAGCTGGCTGCTCGGGCTCGCACTGGCAGCGCCGGCCTGGGCCTTGGACCCGAGCACCGACTTCGGCGACTACCTGCTGGAGCGCTGGACCGCCGAAGACGGCCTGCCGCAGATCACCGTGCTGACCCTCGCCCAGGACAGCCAGGGCTACCTCTGGGTCGGCACGCAGAACGGCATCGCCCGCTTCGACGGCCGCCGCTTCCACACCTTCAACCGGGTCAACACCGGCCTTGACCTCACTATGCCTGCCGCCAGTCTCGCCGGGCCCGACGGCGCGGTCTGGTTCGGCACGCCGCGCGGCCTGCTGCGCCAGCAGAACGGCCGCTTCGAAGAGGTCGCGATCGCCTCGGCGCCGACCTCGGTGCGCGCCCTGCAGTTCTGGGACGGCCAGCTGCTGGCTGCGACCGTCGACGGCCTGCGCAGCCCGGGTCGCCCCGGCCGGCCTGAATACCTCGGCGGCGAGTCCGTGCATGCCCTGGCGCTCGATGCTGTCGATCGCCTGTGGGCGGCGGCCGAGAGCGCGCTGTTCCTGCTTGAACTCGGGCATGAGGCGCGCCGTATCGCGCTGCCGCAGGCCGATACCCGGCCGCTGGCGCTGGCGGTGTGGCAGGGCGCCATCGTGCTCGGCAGTCGCGACGGCGTGTGGCGCTTCGATCTCGGCGACGGCGTGTGGTCGCGGCTGTTCCCTGACCTCGCCGGCCAGGCGGTGCCGACCCTGCGGGTCGATCGCCACGGCAATCTGTGGGCCGCGAGCGTCGAGCATCTGCAGCGCCTGCGCCCTGACGGCGCGCTGGAAGCCATCGGTGAAGCCGAGTTCGTGGCGCGGCCCTGGCTGCACGTGATCTTCGAGGACCGCGAGGGCGACCTCTGGTTGGGCAGCCAGCGCGAGAGCCTGCTGCGCATCAGCGACTCGGCCCTGCGCGTGATCGGCCGCCGCCAAGGGCTGCACGACAACCTGCTGTGGAGCGTGCTGGACGATGGCGAGGGCGGGCTGTGGGTGGGTACCAATGGCGGCCTGGCGCACTGGCGTCCCGACGCCGGGTTCGCCAGGGTCGAACAGGGCGACGCGCTGCCGGATCCCGCCGTCTACAGCCTGCACCGCGATCCGCAGGGCAGCGTCTGGCTGGGCACGCGTGCGGGGCTGGCGCGGCTGCGCGAGGGCGCCATCGAAGTCGCTCCGGCGTTCCAGCCGCTCGCCTCGGCGCAGATCACCAGCTTTGCCGACGACGAGGGCGCGCTCTGGATCGGCAGCCTTGAAGGGCTCTGGCGCTGGAAGGACGGCGCACTTGCGCGCTTCGGCGCGGCACCCGGCTCGCCCGAGGCGCGCATCCGCAGCCTGCTGCGACAGGAGGACGGCAGCCTGCTGGTCGGCACCGAAGGCGGCCTGCGCCGCCTGCGCGGCGAGCACTGGGACAGCCCGGCCTGGGCCGAATCGCTCAACGGCAGCTTCATCTCCAGCCTGCGCCCGCTGCCGGATGGCGCGCTGCTGCTGACCACCCTCGACAAGGGCATCGCGCTGTACCGCCTGGGTGAGCTGCGCAGCTTCGGCCCGCCGGACGGCCTGCCCTCGGCCAACGCCTGGACCTCCGACCTGGTGGGCACCTACGTCTATATCAGCACCAACGACGGCGCCTACCGGCTGCCGCTGGCGCGCATGTTCGACGCCGATCGTGAGGCCGGACTGCAGGCTGAAGTCGTGATCCGCGCGGTCAACCGCGCCCGCGGCGACCAGCGCATGGGCTGCTGCAACGGCGGCGGCCACGCGCGCAGCGCGCGGGTCGGCACCCAGCTCTTCTACCCGACCACCAACGGCCTGATCCGGCTCGACAGCGAGCGCGTGCAGCAGGCCGCCGACTGGCCGGGGCTGTCGATTGAAGCCGTGGAAACCAGCGCGGGCGCGCTCGACTTCCCCCAGCAGGTGCGCGTCGACCAGCCGCCGCGCGATCTGGCGATCCGCTTTGCCGGGGTCAGCCTGCGCCACGCCAACGAGATCCAGTTCCGCTATCGCCTCGACGGTTACCAGAGCCGGTGGACGGACGCGGTCGGCCTGCGTGCGGTCTACACCGGGCTGCCGCCGGGCGACTACCGTTTCCTGCTGGAGGGCCGGTTCTCCGGCCGCGAGTGGCAGCGCGCGCAGACGCCGCTCGACATCACGGTGGCGCCGGCCTGGCACGAGCTGCGCAGCGTGCATCTCGCCGCTGTGCTGGTCCTGCTCGGCCTGCTCACGCTGGGCTGGCGCTACAGCCTGGGCCGCAGCGAGCGGCAGCGACGCGCGCTGGCCGAGGCCGTGCGCGAGCGCACCGAAGCGCTGGATCGCGCCAACGAGCGCTTGCGCAGCGCCAATGCCGCGCTGCTGGAGGAAAGCCGCACCGATGCGCTGACCGGCTGCGCCAATCGCCGCGCCGCGCTGCGCCTGCTGTCGGAGTGGCCGGCCTACGCCCTGATGCTGGTCGACCTCGACCACTTCAAGGCGCTGAACGATCGCCACGGTCACGCCGCCGGCGATCAGGTGCTGATCACGGCGGCCACCTTGATGCGCGCGCGCCTCGGGCCCTCCGCCGTGCTGGCGCGCTGGGGCGGCGAGGAGTTCCTGGTGATCTGGCCGGGGCTGGATCTGCCGCAGGCGCTGGCGGAAGCCGAGCAGCTGCGCGCGACGCTGGCGCAGGCCGCCTTCCACACCCTGGGCGGCCAGGCTCTGCGCGTCACCTGCTCGATCGGTGTCGCCGAGCATCCTCTGCACGGCAGCCGCGGCGACTGGCAGCTCTCGCTGGAGCTGGCCGATCGCGCCCTGTACCGGGCCAAGGCCAACGGCCGCAACCGCGTCGAAGGCGCGCAGCTGGAGCTCGCTCCCGGCCAGGCACTGCCCGCAGCGGGCGAAACCCAGGCCCTCGACGCCCTGGTTCAGCAAGGCAGCCTGCGCTTTACCCGCCCACGCGTGCTGCGGATCGGCTGAAGGCCGCTGTGTAGACTGCGGCGCGCTTCTCGCCCACACGCCCAAGGTCTGCATGAGCCCCGCCGAACCGAACCCCGCGGTCGATACCGCCAGCCTGCGCCTGCTCGATGCCGCCAGCGCGGCCCGCCGACTGAGCCGGGTCGATGCCGCCGAAGCCGCGGAGGCGCTGGTGCATCTCACCCATGGACAGGCCGCCGAGGTGCTGGAGCAGCTCAGCGAAGGCCAGCGCGCGGCGATCCGCGCCGCCGGCGTGTCCGGTCTGCCCGATGCGCGCGCGCTGGACTATCCCGAGGGCTGCGTCGGTCGACTGCTGGAATCCGCCCCCGCCGTGTTCGCGCCCGAGCTGCGCGTCGATGCCGCCATCGAAGCCCTGCGCGAGATCGTCCAGCGGCGCATGGTGATCTACGTCTTTGTGGTTGATGCACAGCAGCGCCTGCAGGGTGTGGTGGCTTTCCGCGAGCTGGTGTTCGCGCGGCCTGAGCAGACGCTGGCCGACATCATGCTGCGCCAGCCTTTCAGCCTGCGGCCGGAAATGCCCCTGGAAGAGGCCATGCGCGAAGTGGTGACCCGGCACTACCCGGTGTATCCGGTCTGCGATGGCGAAGCTCGGCTGATTGGTCTCGTGCCCGGCGCGGTGCTGTTCGAGCAGCAGGCCTTCGAGATCTCGGCCCAGGCCGGTGCGATGGTCGGCGTCGAGCGCGAGGAGCGACTCGCCACGCCGCTGTGGCGCAGCTTCCGCTTCCGCCATCCCTGGCTGCTGATCAATCTGCTCACCGTGTTCCTGGCAGCGGGCGTTGTCGGTGCGTTCGAGCATGCGATCGAGCAGCTGGTGGTGCTGGCGCTGTTCCTGCCGGTGCTGGCGGGGCAGTGCGGCAACCTCGGCGCGCAGTCGCTGGCGGTGACCCTGCGCGCGATGACGCTGGGCGAGACCCGGCAGATCCGACCGCTCAAGCTCGCCGGCAAAGAGGCCTTGCTCGGTCTGGTCAACGGCCTGATCACCGGCGCCTTGGCCGCCGCTGCGATGTACTGGGCGGCCGGACGCAATCCGGGCGGTGATCCGCTGCAGCTGGCCCTCGTGACCTTCACGGCGATGAGCATCGGCTGCGCGCTCGCCGGTGTGGCTGGCGCGCTGGTGCCGCTCGCGCTGAAGCGCGCCGGCGCCGATCCGGCGACCGCGTCCGCCATCCTGCTGAGCACCGCCACCGACGTGCTCAGCATGGGGCTGTTCCTGGGGCTTGCCTCGCTGGTTCTGCTGTAGCGGAATCGCGGGGCGCGTCCCACGCGCAGACCGCCGCGCGGCGCCGCTCGGCCATTCGGACCGAGCAGCGAAGTTGGCGGTGAGGGCCGGTGGGTCAAGACCCACCCTATGGACCTTGCGCGACATGGGGTCGGTGTCGATCCACGCCATTGGCCTTGAGCGGCATTGGGTGGGCTTCGATCCATGCCTGGGATCGTGTGCGGCATAAGGTGGGTCTTGACCCACCGACCGCATAGGGTGGGTCTTGACCCCCCGACCTCAGGCCTGTCGCGCCGACCTGCGCCGCGTGCGGCAGCCGCAAACGCGACGCCGCGAAAGCCCCGCGATCCAGCCGCATAGGGTGGGTCTTGACCCACCGACCTCAGGCCTGTCGCGCCGACCTGCGCCGCGAGCGGCAGCCGCAAACGCGACGCCGCGAAAGGCCCGCGATCCAGCCGCATAGGGTGGGTCTTGACCCACCGTCCTCAGGCCATCGCGCCGACCTTCGGCGCGCGCGGCACCTGCCAACCGGGCTCCGCTCGAAGCGCGTGCGTCAGAGCAGGGGCGCAAACAGCTCCGCCAGATCGTCCTCGCCGAAGGCCACCTTGGTGCTGGTGCCGCCGTCCAGCACGGCCTGCGCCAGCTGCGCCTTGGCCTGCTGAAGGTTCTGGATCTTCTCCTCGACCGTGCCCGCGCAGATCAATCGGTACACGAACACCGGCTTGTCCTGGCCGATGCGGTGGGCGCGGTCGGTGGCCTGCGATTCCACCGCCGGGTTCCACCAGGGGTCGTAGTGGATCACGGTGTCGGCGGCGGTCAGGTTCAGGCCGACGCCGCCGGCCTTCAGGCTGATCAGGAACACCGGCACCTCGCCGGCCTGGAAGCGCTCGACCAGGCTGGTGCGGTCGCGGGTCTGTCCGGTCAGCACCAGCGGCTGGATGCCGCGTTCGTTCAGCGCCTGCTCGATCAGCGCCAGCATCTCGGCGAACTGGCTGAACACCAGCACGCGGCGGCCTTCGGCCAGCAGGCTGTCGAGCAGATCGAGCAGCAGGTCGAGCTTGGCCGAGTCCTCGACGCTGCGCGCATGCGCCAGCTTGACCAGGCGCGGATCGCAGCAGACCTGGCGCAGCTTCAGCAGGGCATCGAGCACGATGATGCCGCTCTGGGCGAGGCCGCGTTCGGCGATCGCCTCGCGCACGCGCTCGTGCTGCACCAGGCGCAGGGTTTCGTACAGCTCGCGCTGCCGGCCTTCCAGCTCGACCTCACGCAGGATCTCCGTCTTCGGCGGCAGGTCGGTCAGCACGTCCTGCTTGCGCCGGCGCAGCATCAGCGGCGCGATGCGCCGATTCAGCCGCTGCTGGCGCTCGATGTCGGCCTGCTTCTCGATCGGCGTGCGGTACAAGCGATTGAACTGGCGCTCGCTGCCGAGCACGCCGGGCTCGACCGCATCCATCTGCGCCCACAGCTCGCCCAAGTGGTTCTCCAGCGGCGTGCCGGTCATCGCCAGCCGGCGGCTGACGTTCAGCTCGCGAACCACCTGCGCGGCCTGGGTGCGCACGTTCTTGATGGTCTGCGCCTCGTCCAGCACCAGCAGCGAGAAGGGCTGGGCCACCAGCACTTCGCGATCGCGCGGCAGCAGCGGGTAGGTGGTGATGACCAGATCGAACTCGGCCATCGACTCGAACAGGGCCTCGCGCTGGCTGCCGTGCAGCACCAGCACCTTCAGCTGCGGGCAGAAGCGCCGCGCCTCGTTGCGCCAGTTCAGCACCAGCGAAGTCGGCGCCACCACCAGCACCGGGTCGGGCAGGCGCCCGGCCTGCTTCTCCACCAGCACATGCGCCAGCACCTGAACGGTTTTGCCCAGGCCCATGTCGTCGGCGAGGATGCCGCCCAGCTTGGCGGCTGCCAGAAAGCCCAGCCAGTCCAGACCATCGCGCTGATACGGGCGCAGCTCGGCGCCGAAATCGGTCGGCGGGTCGACCTGCACGCGGCGGCTGCGCAGCTGCTCCAGCTGCTGGTACAGCGGGGCGGCTCCGCGCCAGACCAGGCTGGCGCCGGTCAGCTCTTCGACCAGGGTGCTCTGCGCGCGGCCCAGGCGGATCGGGCCCTCGCGGTTCGAGCTGTCTTCCAGCCATTCGAGCAAGGGCTCGAGCAGCGCACGCAGGCGCTTCAGCGGCAGGCGGATGCGGCGATTGGCATCCAGCGGCGCCACGTAGGTCGCGTTGTCCGGCTCGCGCGGGCCGGGGCGGCGCGGAAAATCCGGGTCAGCCAGCACATGCCGCAGCACCGGCATCAGATCGATGCGCTCGCCGCCGATCTCGATGCCCAGGCTCAGGTTGAACCAGGCGCCGCCGGCGTCCTCATCGACTTCGGCCAGCCAGCCCTCGCTGCCGTCGAGCACGCGCGCCGGGTAGTCGCGGGCGAAGCGCACCTCGAAGCCGGCGTCTTCCAGCCGCGGCAGCAGCGGCTGCCAGTGCTCGGCGTCGGCGTGGCCGGCGCGGCCGCGCGGCAGCACGAAATCTTCGGGGCTGAAGTCCTGGCTGGCGGCCATCGCCGCGCCGAACTCGTCGTCGGCGGCGCGCAGGCCCAGCTCGTTCAAGCGCTCCAGCGCGGCCAGTTCGGCCGCCGCCGAGCGATGCACTTCGTAGACCTCACCCTGGTGGTAATGCCGCTCAACCTGCCGCGCGCCCACCGGCGGCAGCAGCAGCGGCGGGTAGGCGAAGGACAGCCGCGCGCTGGCGACCTGGCGGTGGCCGTTGCGGCCGACCACGCGCTGCTCGCGCAGCTCGAGCACCGGAATCGGCGGCGCCTGCAGCAGCTGCACGCTGCCGCGCGCGCGCGGCGGCGGCAGGCCGGGCAGCTGGCTCAGCTTCTTCAGGCGCTCGCCAACGTGATCGACGTGTTCGGGCAGCAGCGCGGGCGCGCTGGACAGCAGGCCCGGCAGCTTGGGGTCGGCATCGAGCGCGCCGAACTCGCCGCGGTTGCGGTCCAGGTAGAGCAGCGCCTCGCCCTCCAGCACCAGCGCGCCGGGCGCGTCGATGACGCGGCAGTACAGGCGCTGGCTGCCGTCGTCCAGATCCAGCCAGTCGAGCTCCAGCCCGCGCTTCGGCCCCAGCGTGAGCCGCTGGCCCGAGGCGCGCTCCAGCAGCAGCGGCCATTCGGCCGCCAGCGCCAGCAGCGCGCGCGCCTGATGTGCAGAACGCACCGGCAGGAAGTGGCGCTCGGCGCGGGTCAGCCCGTACAGCGGCTCCGCGCCCAGGCCCAGCGCGGCCAGCCGCTCCAGCTGTTCGGCCGAGTAGCCACCGGGCGGCTTGGGGCTGGGCCCACCGACCTGGCCGAGTTCGATCGCCACCGGGTTGGCAAAGCCGCCGCGCTTGCCCGCGCGCACCAAGCTGGGCTGCACCAGCAGCACCGGCTGCGGCAGGTCCATCACCTTCAGCAGCAGGGCCGGCGCGCGCTCGGGCTCGGGCTCCGGGTCCACCTTCGGCAGCGGCCGCGGGCCCACGCCGTCGACCTTGGCCATCCAGCGGTCCCAGGGCCGCAGCGCGGCCTCGGGCGAGGAGTCGGTCAGCGCCAGCAGCAGGGCGGCGGCGTGCAGGCAGCGCGTCTCGCGGCACTCGCAGATCCAGCGCGCCTGCAGGCCCTTGTCGCGGCCGGTCTGCATCAGGCTGATGCCGGTCGAGCCCAGGGTGCGGCCAATCGGCAAGCGCCCTGCGATCAGGCCGCCGGGGCCGTAGTCGAAGAAGTTGATGTTCTCGACCGCCCCGGCCAGCTCGGCCCCGCCGCGCAAGGCGGCCGGATCGAACCAGCGCTGCCAGTCCTGCGACTGCAGCAGGGCGATGAACTCGGCTTTGGTCATGCGTCATGCGCGCTCGCGAAGCGGCCGGCCCCGACTCCGCGCCACGCGGAAGAGGGGCCAAGCCCGACCCGCGAGCGTAGCAGGATGGATCGGAAATCCGAATGGCTGGAGGTGGGGGAGGTTGGGGTGGCGCGGTCCCGCTGGGCGATACTCCCGTTCCATGAAGATCGTCGTCTCGCTCCCAGATCCGCTGTGCTTGAAGGCCGAGCAGCTCGCGAAGGCGCTGGGTGTGTCGCGCAGCAGGCTCTATGCCGAGGCGATCGCGGAGTACCTCGCCCGGCGCGGCGGCGCAGCGATTACCGCCAAGTTGAACGACGTGTTTGCCGAGCAGAAGTCCGCCCTGTCAGACGAGCTTGCTCGCGCTCAATCGAACAGCCTCAGTGATGGTGCGTGGTGAGCATCCGTAGGCGCGTTGGTGACGAGGTGGCGAAGTCGCGAAGCAAAACGTGCCCCCTGAATTTCCGCTTCCGTTTGCCGGCGCTCGCGGGCTGTGTTTTTCTGCACTCAAACACTGACCCGGCCTGACCGCCTCGACAAGAACGACGTGGCGACCGGGTGCGAAAGCCCCCGAAGGGCGGCTTTTGCGTGTCTGGAGTGACCGGTCGAGTGTATCGGTGGCACGGCGCACGCACGTCCCCAAGCAATCTCACTCAACGCCCCGATTTGTCTGTCGCTCTCCGTCACGGAGCCCTAATGAACACACCAGAGCGATCCCACGCCGGCTTCCATGTCGCGGTCGACGGTGATGATGTCAACGCCCAACCGAATCGGCACCGACGTACGGGAGCCCCAGGTGCGCCGATACGCAAGAGTGCCACTGCCACCGCGATGCTCCTGACCACGGTCTTTGGTCTCAGCGCATGTTCGACGTGCGTGCGAGGCGTCAAGGACGTGATGGATCGCGGTGACGAGGCGCATGGTTTCTGCGCCGCTACCGTGATTCGACCGAGTCGCTCCGAGTTCGAGAGCATTGGATACTTCGGTCACTGCTTCTACCGGGGCAGAGATCTCGGGCCCTGTGGAGAGCTTGCCGTTTCCCCTCATGGTCGATACGCGGCATGGGTGGATAGTTCTACGGCGACGGTCAAGGCCTTTGCACCAGGGTGGTCCGATCCGCGTTGGATCACTTACGAGCGCAACACCAAGATCTCGCGACTTGCCGTCACCGATGATCCCGCCCAGGTGCACGTCTTCACCGAGGGTGCAATCGCGCCTTCGTCAATCGATATTCCACGCGGCGAATAGGCGGGCTGGCGTGGAGAGCGAGGTGGCCCCGAGGCCAGCGCGCACCGTGTCCGCCTCACCCCACCTGCAAGTTCGCATAAGACACCACCAGCCACTTGCTGCCCGCCTCCTCGAAGTTGACCTGCACCCGCGCATGCGGGCCGTCGCCTTCGAAGTCGGTGATTACACCCGCGCCGAACTTGGCGTGGCTGACCAGGGCGCCGAGCTTGAGGCCGGCGGGCGTGGGCTCGGCCGCGAAGCGGGCGCGTGGGGCAGGCGATGAAAAGGCCGGGCGGCTGACCTGCACGCGCGGGCGCACTTCGTGCAGCACGTCGCCGGGGATCTCGCGCAGGAAGCGCGAGGGCGCGCCGAAGGTGTCCATGCCGTGGATCCGCCGCGCTTCGGCGTAGCACAGCACCAGTTTCTGGCGGGCGCGGGTCAGGCCGACGTAGGCCAGCCGGCGTTCTTCTTCGAGGCGGCCGGCTTCCTCCATCGACTTCTGGCCGGGGAACAGGCCTTCTTCGAGCCCGACGATGCAGACCAGCGGGAACTCCAGCCCCTTGGCCGAGTGCAGGGTCATCAGCTGCACGCAGTCCTGCCAGGCCTCGGCCTGGCCTTCGCCGGCTTCGAGCGCGGCATAGGCGAGAAAGCCGACCAGCTCGGGCAGGGGCTCGGCACCTTCTTCCACTTCGACGCGGGCGAAGCGGCTGGCGACGGTGACCAGCTCGTCGAGGTTGTCGGTGCGCGCGTCCAGGGTGCCGCGCGATTCCTCGGCGTAGTGGGTGCGCAGGCCCGACACCGCCAGCACGTGGTCGATCTGTTCGGCCAGCGTGAGCGTGCGCGTGTCGCGGTCGAGCTGTTCAATCAGCTCGATGAAGCCGCGCAGTGCGTTCTTGGCGCGGCCGGGCAGGGCACCCTGCGTCAGCTCGGCCAGCACGGCCTCCCACAGCGAGAGGTTCTCGGCCTGGGCGCGGGCGCGCACCTGTTCGATCGTCTTGCCGCCGATGCCGCGCGCCGGCGTGTTGACCGCGCGCTCAAAGGCGGCGTCATCGGCGCGGCTGGCGATCAGGCGCAGGTAGGCCAGCGTGTCCTTGATTTCGGCGCGCTCGAAGAAGCGCAGGCCGCCGTAGACGCGATAGGCCACGCCGGCCTGCATCAGGGCTTCTTCCAGCGCGCGCGACTGTGCGTTCGAGCGGTACAGCACCGCGCAGTCGGACGGGCTGCCGCCCTCGCTGATCCAGCGCTGGATGCGCTGCACCACATGCTGGGCTTCGTCCATCTCGTTGTAGGCGGCATACAGGTCGATCGGCTCGCCTTCGCCGTCGGCGGTCCACAGCGTTTTGCCGAGCCGCTGCGGGTTGTGGCCGATCACCGCGTTGGCCGCTTTGAGGATGTTCGCGGTGGAGCGGTAGTTCTGCTCCAGCCGCACCGTGTGCGCGCCATCAAAGTCGCGCAGGTAGTGCTGCACGTTCTCGACCTTGGCGCCGCGCCAGCCGTAGATGGCCTGGTCGTCGTCGCCGACCACGAAGGTCGAGCCGGTGGCGCCGGCCAGCACGCGCACGAAGGCGTACTGGATGGTGTTGGTGTCCTGGAACTCGTCGACCAGCAGATGGCCGAAGCGCTGCTGGTAGTGGTGCAGCAGGCCGGCGTGGTTCAGCCACAGCTCGTGCGCGCGCAGCAGCAGCTCGGCGAAGTCGACCAGACCCGCGCGGCGGGCGGTGGTCTCGTAGGCCTCGTAGATGCGGATGAAGGTGTCGGTGGCCGGATTGCCGCCGATCACGTGCTTGGGCCGCTTGCCTTCGTCTTTCGCGGCGTTGATGAACCACGCTGCCTGGCGCGCGGGCCAGCGCTTCTCGTCGAGGCCCATGTCGTTGATCACGCGCTTGAGTAGCCGGATCTGGTCGTCCGAGTCCAGCACCTGGAAGGTTTCGGGCAGGCCGGCTTCATGCCAGTGCAGGCGCAGCAGCCGATGGGCGATGCCGTGGAAGGTGCCGATCCACATGCCGCGCCCGCCCTGGCCGCCGAGCTGGCTGATGCGATGTCGCATCTCGCCGGCGGCCTTGTTGGTGAAGGTCACCGCCAGCACGCCGTAGGGCGGCACGCCGAGCACCTCGGTCAGCCAGCCGATGCGGTGCACCAGCACCCGCGTTTTGCCGGAGCCGGCGCCGGCCAGCACCAGGGTGTGCTTGGAGTCGGTGGTGACGGCCTCGCGCTGGGCCGTGTTGAGCGCATCGAGCAGGTGGGAAACATCCATGCCGCATTGTAGCGGCGCGGGCTGTGGTGGCCGATTGAATCGGACGGGCCCCGGCTCACCGCGGCCCTCGCCGCGATCATGAAGCCCATAGGGTGGGTCTTGACCCACCGGAGTTCGAATCTCGCCCCGGTGATGCCAGCGCGTCGACGACGCCGAACGCATCGCCTCATTGCGGGCGTCATTGATGCAGGGGGGTGCGTGGTTGGGAAACAGATGACCGGCGCGCGCGTCGAGGCCAGGGTGGGTCAAGACCCACCCTATGCAGGTGCGGCGAGGGGTTGGCCGCGGCGCACGCGGCAAGCCCATAGGGTGGGTCTTGACCCACCGGAGCTCGAATCTCGCCCCGGTGATGCCAACGCGTCGACGACGCCGAACGCGTTCCCTCATTGCGGGCGTCATCGATGCAGCGGTGGGCGTCCTTGGGAAACGGATAGCCGGCGCGAGCGTCGAGGCCATGGTGGGTCAAGACCCACCCTATGCCGGTGCGGCGACGGGTGGGCCGCGGCGCATGCGGTGCGGGCCTATAGGGTGGGTCTTGACCCACCAAAGACGACCCGATGGCCTGGGCCTCACCCCGTCCGCTCAACCCCCGGCAGAGTGGTGACGTAGCTCGCCCCCATCAGCTGCGAGGCCGTGTGGAAGCCACTGGGCACATCGCCCTGTGCCAAGCGCTCAATGATGCCCAGCGCGGCATCGACGGTCAGGGTGTAGCCGTTCGGCGTGCGCAGCCTGCGCGCGACGCGCTGGCCGCGGGCGTTGGTGGCTTCGCCCCAGACCCAGGTGGCGCTGCGCTCGCGCGAGTCGTTTGAAGGCCCACGCACCTTGCGCTCGACCTGGCGCTTCAGGAACTCCTGCACCGGCTTCCAGCCCAGCAACGGGCCGAGCAGGCGCAGACGTCGGACGCGGCGGATCGTCGCCGGCGGTACCGCCATGTAGACCTCGATGTTCGGAATGCCGGTGCTGAAGTACGCGGTGCAGACATCGCCCCAGGGAATCGTCATCGCCGAGCGCTGCACGCCCTCGCGCTCGAAGTAGCGCACCTTCCAGGCCAGCGGCACGCGCTTCAATTCGCCGTTCTCGCGCACGCGGCCGCCCTTGCCCAGGCCCTCGACGCTGGTCTTGGCCGTGCCCGGGCTGGGCCCGCCGCCGGCTTCGAAGGCCAGCACCAGATGGGTGGCATCGGGCAGATCGCGCTTCAACTGCGCGGCCAGGCAGTCGGTGGGCACCACGTCGAAACCCGCGCCGGGCAGCACCAGCACACCGGCTTTCTTGGCGCGCGCATCGTTCGACTGGCAGTGCGCGAACACATCGATCTCGCCGGTGATGTCGAGGTAGTGCGTGCCGCTGGCGAGGCAGGCCTCCAGCATCGGCGCGCAGGTGGCGGAGAACGGGCCGGCGCAGTGCATCACCGCATCGACGTCGCGCAGGGCTTCTCTCAACGCGACCGCGTCAGAAAGGTCGATCGCCTTCCATTCAAGATCCAGCGATTCCGCCAGCGTCTTGAGCGCCTCAGCATTGCGACCGGCCAACAGCGGGCGCAGGCCACGCGCCACTGCCGCTTCGGCCATCAATCGCCCGGTGTAGCCGTTGGCGCCGTAGAGCATCCAGCGCAGGCTCATGATTTGGCCCCGCGCGCGCGCATTAGCTTCTGCACCTGCTTGTAGTAGAACTCCGGGAACCAGCGCTTCATCCACCAGCGTCGGCGCTCGGTGGCGGTGGGGATGATCAGGAAGACGCCGCGCTCGGCCGCATCGACGATGGCCTTCGCGATGTCGTCGGCGCTTTCGCGGGCGTCCTCCATCAGCTTGGCCGCGGTCTTGCGCATGCGCTCGGAGCCGCGGAAGTTCTCCAGCAGATTGGTCTTGAAGAAGGCCGGGCAGACGACAGACACCTTCAGGCCGCGCGGCTCGAATTCGCCGCGCAGGCCTTCGCTCAGGGTGACCACGCCGCCCTTGGCCACGCCGTAGGAGGACAGCCCCGGCGCGCCGGCCAGGCCGGCGAAGCTCGCGATATTGATGATCTGGCCCGAGCCGCGCGCCAGCATATCGGGCGCAAAGGCCTTGCAGCCGCGCACCACGCCCAGCAGGTTGACCTCGAGCATCCAGCGCCAGTCCTCGATGCTGGCCTCCAGCGTCGCGCCGCCCGAAGCCACACCTGCGTTGTTGATCAGCACGTCGAGCCCGTGCCAGGTCGAGTTGACCTGTTCGCGCAGCAGAGCCCAGGCCTCGTCGCTGGTGATGTCGACAGGAAACGCAAGCGCGCGGCCGCCAGCGGCCTCGATCTCGGTGCGCACGCCTTCGGCGCGTTCGAGGTTCAGATCGGCGATGCCAACGCGGCAGCCCATGGCGGCATAGCGCAGGGCGAGCGCGCGGCCCAGGCCGCTGCCGGCGCCGGTGATCAGGACGGTCTTGCTCATGCGTCGGCATCCACACCCAGGGAATCGGCGATTCTAGGCGCTGGATGCGGGCGTTCCGCAATCCAGCGATAGCTTCCGCGATGCAGAACCTGCCGTGTGCGCGTAGGCTGCCGGTGTTTGGAGAACCTCTGACTCTGGTGGGTACGGCATGGCAGGGGAGGGCACGCATCTCGCGGGGTTCGCGCTCTCTCCCGGCCTGGACGTCGCTCCGCTCGGGCTCATCTGCCCGCAAGCGCCCACCGGGCGATTGCGGGCGGCCCGCTTCGCTCCACGCGGGGAAAGCGAGGCTTCGGAACGGAACCTGCACGCAGGGACCGGGATAGACACGGAGGCGCCATGATCCTGACGGTGGGCAATAACAAGGGTGGCGTCGGCAAGACCGCGCTGGCGGCGCATCTGGTGTTCCGCGCGGCCGAGCAGCTGCGCGTGCTGGCGGTCGACCTGGATGGCCAGGCCAACCTCACCGCCACCTTGATCGAGCGCAGCGAGAAGCGGGGCCACGACGGCAGCGACCTGCTGTTCACCGGCGACGAAGCGCCGCAGCCGATGCGAACGCCCGACCCCAACATCGACCTGCTGCCCGCCGGCAAGGGCCTGAACAGTACCGACCGCTTGAACCTGTCGGCGGCCTTCGAAGCGATCGGGCATCTCAAGAAGCTGGCCGGCACCTATGACCTGGTCGTGATCGACACCCCGCCCGCGATTGGCCTGCGCATGACCGCCGCGCTGGCCTGCGCGCGCCAGGTGGTGGTGCCGCTGGTGCCGGAGAGCTACTCGGTCGACGGGGTCTCGGCCGTGCTCGCCGAAATCGCCGGCATCGCCGAGAACCTGAACACGGCGATGCGCCCCGCGCAGTTCGTGTTGAACCTGGTCAACCCACAGGCGCGCCAGCATCGGCGCATCGGCGAGCAGATCAGCGAGTGCTTTCCGGTGGTGCAGCCCTGGCTCAACCGCAGCGTCGCGGTCGCCGAAGCCCTGGCCGAACGTCGGCCCGTGTGGAAGCGCCCGACCTCGACCAAGGCCGCCCAGCAGTGGCGTGCGCTGACCGGGCGCCTGCTGGTCGATCAGGGCCTGCTGCGCGAGGTCTAGTAAAGCGGTCGCGCTGGCAGGGCGGAGCACTCGGCCTATACTCCGGCCCCCGTGTTCCACAGGCCAGCCGCATCGCATGAGCTCCAGCGCTACCGAGATCAGCCGCAACCCCGCCCAGATCGCCCAGCGCATCAGCGCCCAGATCGCCGAAGAGATCGCCGCCCAGCCCGCCCAGGTGCGCGCCGCGGTCGAGCTGTTGGACGGCGGCGCCACCGTGCCCTTCATCGCGCGCTATCGAAAGGAAGTCACGGGCGGTCTTGACGATACGCAGCTGCGCACCCTGGAAGAGCGCCTGATCTACCTGCGTGAACTCGAAGACCGCCGCGACGCGATCCTGGCCAGCGTCCACGAGCAGGGCAAGCTGACCGATGCCCTGCGCGCGGACATCGAAGCGGCCGACACCAAGGCCCGGCTGGAAGACCTCTACCTGCCCTACAAGCCCAAGCGCCGCACCAAGGCGCAGATCGCCCGCGAGGCCGGGCTCGAACCCCTGGCGCTGGGCCTGCTGGAAGACCCGTCCGAGGCGCCTGAAGTGCGTGCCGCGGCCTACGTCGATGCCGACAAGGGCGTGGCCGACATCAAGGCCGCGCTGGAGGGCGCGCGCGCCATCCTGATCGAACGCATCAGCGAAGACGCCGCCCTGGTCGGCGAACTGCGCGAGTGGCTGTGGAGCTGCGGCGAGATCGAGGCCAAGGTCATCGAGGGCAAGCAGCAGGAAGGCGCGAAGTACAGCGACTACTTCGACCACGCCGAAGCCGTGGCCAAGATCCCCTCGCACCGCTTGCTGGCGCTGATGCGTGCGCGCAATGAGGGAGTGATCAGCATGGACCTCTACCCGAAAGCGAAAACAACCGTGGCCAGCGACGACCCGCGCGCGGCGGCGACCGCGGCCGGCAATGCCGAGGCGGAAGGTCGGATCGCGCTGCGTGCCGGCGTGGCCGAGCGCGGACGTCCTGCCGATGCCTGGCTGCGCGAAACCGTGCGCCACGCCTGGCGCTTCAAGCTGCATCTCAGCCTGTCGCTGGACCTGCTGCTGAAGGCGCGCGAGTCCGCCGAGGAAGAGGCCATCCGCGTGTTCGGCGACAACCTGAAGGATCTGCTGCTGGCCGCGCCCGCGGGCCCGCGGGTGGTGATGGGGCTCGACCCCGGCCTTCGCACCGGGGTCAAGGTCGCCACGGTCGATCGCACCGGCAAGGTGGTGCAGACCGGCACGGTCTTTCCGCATGCGCCTTCGAACCGCTGGGATGCGTCGATCGCAGAGCTCGCTCGCGCCTGCGCGGCCCACGGCGTCGAACTGATCGCGATCGGCAACGGCACCGCGTCGCGCGAGACCGACCGCCTCGCTGCCGAGCTGATCAAGAAGCACCCCGAGCTGAAGCTGCAGAAGATCGTCGTCAGCGAGGCCGGCGCGTCGGTCTACTCGGCGTCCGAGATCGCATCCAAAGAGCTGCCCGAGCTGGATGTCAGCCTGCGCGGCGCGGTGTCGATCGCGCGGCGTCTGCAGGATCCGCTGGCCGAGCTGGTCAAGATCGATCCGAAGTCGATCGGCGTTGGCCAGTACCAGCACGACGTCAACCAGACGCGCTTGGCGCGCGCGCTGGACGGCCGCGTCGAGGACTGCGTGAACGGCGTCGGTGTCGACGTCAACACGGCTTCGCCAGCCCTGCTGGCACGCGTGGCCGGTCTGTCGGCCAGCGTCGCCGAGAACGTGGTGCGCTTCCGCGATGAGCACGGCGCCTTCGCCAGCCGTCGTGCGCTGCTGAAAGTGCCGCGCCTGGGCGAGAAGGCCTTCGAGCAGTGCGCGGGCTTCCTCCGCATCAACGGCGGCGAGAATCCGCTGGATGCCTCCAGCGTGCATCCCGAGGCCTATCCGGTGGTCGAGCGCATCCTCGCCAAGTGCGGACGTCAGGTGCGCGAGGTGATCAGCGATGCGACCTTCCTGCGCAGCCTGAACCCCGCCGAGTTCACCGACGAGCGCTTCGGCCTGCCGACCGTGCGTGACATCCTGCGTGAGCTGGAAAAGCCGGGCCGCGATCCGCGTCCGGAGTTCAAGACCGCGCGCTTCGAGGACGGCGTCGAGGACATCAAGGACCTGAAACCCGGCATGGTGCTGGAGGGTGTGGTCAGCAATGTCGCCGCCTTCGGTGCCTTCGTTGACCTCGGCGTGCACCAGGACGGTCTGGTCCACGTGTCCGCGCTGTCCGATCGTTTCGTGAAGGACCCGCGCGAGGTGGTGAAGGCGGGGCAGGTGGTGAAGGTCAAGGTTCTCGAAGTCGACCTGCCGCGCAAGCGCATCGCCCTGACCATGCGGCTGGATGACCCGATCGGCGAGGAGCGCAGCAGTCAGCGCGGCCCGCGTCGGGAGGATCGCCCAACGCAGGCCGCGCAGAAGCAGATGGCGCGCAACCAGCCGCCGGCGCCGGCCGGTGCACTTGCCGAAGCCCTGCTCCGCGCGCGGCGCAGCTGAACCCCGCGCGGGCTACGTCCTCGCGTCGAGTTTGGCGCGGGCCCTGTGCGTCGCTGCGCGCGGCTGCCCGCGCATCGGCTAAGCTCGCGCTGGGCTGGCGCGATCGTTCAAGCGCCGGCCTATCGCGAACACACACGTCCATCGAGGTCGTCGCATGAAGCGCAGGGATCTGTTGAAAGGTGCGGGTCTGGCCGCTGCGGGCTCTGGCTTGGCATTGACCGGTTGCAGTCAAGGACAGCCGGCGGCGACGGCCGGGACGACAGCCTCAGCTGAGCCGGTTCGCAACTGGAAGATGGTCACCGCCTGGCCGGCGGGCTTTCCGGGCCTGGGCACCGGAGCCGCGGATCTTGCGGCGCTGATCACCCGCGCCAGCGGAGGCCGAATCAAGGTCCGCGTCTACGGCGCCGGCGAGCTGGTGCCGGCCTTCGAAGTCTTCGATGCCGTCAGCCGCGGCACCGCGGAGATGGGCCACTGCGCTGCCTACTACTGGGGCGGCAAGTCACCCGCCGCAGCCTTCTTCTGCACCGTGCCCTTCGGCTTGAATGCGATGGAGATGAACGGCTGGCTGTACTACGGCGGTGGGCTTGAGCTATGGCGCGAGCTGTACGCGCAGTTCGGGCTGGTGCCGTTCCCCGCTGGCAACACCGGCGTGCAGATGGCCGGCTGGTTCAAGCGTGAGATCACCAGCGTGGCGGATCTGGCCGGGCTCAAGATGCGCATCCCGGGTCTTGGCGGCGAGGTGATGTCAAAGCTCGGAGCCACTCCGGTCAACCTGCCCGGCGGCGAGTTGTTCAGCGCCCTGCAGTCGGGTGCCATCGATGCCACCGAGTGGGTGGGGCCTTACAACGACCTCGCCTTCGGCCTGCACCGCGTTGCCAAGTACTGCTACTACCCCGGCTGGCAGGAGCCAGGTCCTACCTTGGAGTGCATGGTCAACAAGGCAGCCTTCGAGGAATTGCCGGACGATCTGAAGGCCGTAGTGGAGACCTGCTGCCGCGCAGTCAACGACTCCATGCTGGCCGAATACACCGCGCGCAACCAGGCCGCACTGGACAGCCTGCGGAGCGAGCACGGCGTTGAATTCCGCCCGCTGCCTCAGGACGTACTCGACGCCCTGCGAAAGGCGAGCATCGAGGTTCTGGAGCAGACCGCGACTCGCGATCCCTTTGCCGCCAAGGTCTACGCCTCCGTGAAGGCTTTCCGCGCCAGTGGCCGCGCTTGGGCTGCCGTGTCCGAGCAGGCCTATCTGCAGCTGCGCGGCGACTGGGCTTCCTCATGATCGCTTGCTGGCCCGTCGAAGCGAGCTGTTTTTGCGCCCGCCGGGTGCGTGTCCGATAATCGGCGCCCCTCGCGCCTTGGCGCCCCCTCGGAAGCTTTCCGTGTCCCAGTTTCTCGAACGCCTGCCGGAATTCATCGGCAACCATCCCATCCTGTCGATGGCCTTCGTCGGCTTGACCGCCGCCATCGTGATGAATGAGGTTTCGCGCCTGCGCCGCGGCTACAAAGCGATCAGCCCGGCCCAGCTGACCCTGCTGATGAACCGCGAGAACGCGCTGGTGGTGGACGTCAGTGCCATCGCCGACTTCGAGAAGGGCCACATTCTGGGCTCGAAGCACGTGGCGCTCAGCCAGTTCGATCCGGAAAACAAGACGCTGGCCAAGGTTCGCGACCTGCCGGTGGCGGTGGTCTGCCGCAGCGGCATGACCGCCTCGACGGCCGCCCAACGGCTGGTGAAGGCCGGCTTCAAGAACGTCTTCCTGCTTGAAGGCGGCGTACAGGCCTGGCAGGCGGCTGATCTGCCGCTGGTGCGCGGCAAGGCTTGAAGCCCTAAGCCAGCGCCCCAACCCACTGATTCCCCGCGCGGGCGGAATGCTTCCCCGCCCGTGGGATACTCGCCGGCTTCCGGCACACCCTTATCTTTCGGAGTACACCATGAGCGAAGAGAACCAGACGGCCGCCAACGGCGCAGGTGAACAGGGCCAGGCGCAGCTGGTGCTGCAGAAGATCTATGTCAAGGACGCTTCCTTTGAGGCTCCTTCTGCCCCGCAGATCTTCCAGGAGGAAATCTCCCCGCAGCTGCAGCTCAACATGAATCAGAAGGTCACGGCCTTGGCTCAGGACGTGTTCGAGGTCGTATTGACCCTGACGCTGACCTGCGGTGCCGGCGACAAGACCGCCTACCTGGTCGAAGTGCAGCAGGCTGGTGTCTTCACGATCTCGGGCTTCGATGCCCGCAACCTGGATGCGGTGCTGGGGACGTATTGCCCGAACACGCTTTTCCCCTACGCGCGCCAGTTGGTCAGCGACCTGATCCAGGCCGGTGGCTTCCCGCCCTACTTCCTGCAGCCGATCAACTTCGACCAGCTGTACGCGGAAACTCTGCGTCGCCGCGCCGAACAGGCCGGCGGCCAGCTTGCGGGCGAGCCCGCCGGCAACGCTTGAAATCTTCCATGAGGCGGCATGCATGAGCGACACGCTTAAGATCGCCGTGCTGGGTGCGGGCTCCTGGGGTACCGCACTCGCCGCCCAGATGGCTCGCAACGGGCACGCCGTCACCCTGTGGGGGCGTGACCCGCGACAGATCGCCGAGCTGCGCGAGCGGCGCAGCAACGAGCGTTATCTGCCGGGCATCCTTCTGCCTGAAGCGATGGGTTACAGCGACGACCTCCAGCAGAGCGTGCAGACGGCGGAGCTCGTGCTGGTGGTCGTTCCCAGTCATGCGTTCCCTGAAACCCTCGCCGCCATCGCCCCCGTGAGTTCGCATCTTCGCGGCTTGGCTTGGGCTACCAAAGGCTTCGAACTGGGCTCGGGTCGGTTTCTCCACGAGGTGGCCGCCAGCCTGCTGCCTGCTGAGATGCCCTTGGCCGTGGTGACCGGTCCATCGTTTGCGAAGGAAGTCGCGCAGGGCTTACCCACCGCGGTGACGGTGCACTCGGAAGATGCCGGATTCGCTCGATTGGCTGCAGAAGTCCTGCATGGAGCGAGCTTCCGCGCCTACACCGGCAGCGACATGCTGGGCGCCGAGCTTGGTGGTGCGATGAAGAACGTCCTGGCCGTTGCCACCGGCATCGCCGACGGCATGCAGCTCGGCTTGAACGCGCGCGCGGGCCTCATCACCCGTGGCCTGAACGAGATGCTTCGGCTCAACGCTGCCCTTGGCGGGCGGACCGAAACGCTCATGGGCCTTGCCGGTTTGGGAGATCTGGTACTGACCTGCACCGGGGATCTCTCGCGCAATCGCCGCCTAGGTCTCGCGCTTGGGCGCGGCGAGTCATTGGGTGTTGCGGTCCAAGCGATTGGGCAAGCGGTCGAATCCATCCAGACGGTAGATGAGGTGATGCGCCTAGCTGGGCGGGTCCAACTTGAGCTTCCCATCAGCGCGTTGGTGCAGCGGGTGCTGCACCAGGAAATCACCCCGCACGAAGGGCTTCGCCTACTGCTATCGCGTGAGCAAAAGCCTGAGTACCCACCGGGCTGGTTCGCGAGCTGACCCGATCGCCATCGAAGTTTCCCGCGC